>DASXMQ010000029.1:0-13106 GCA_036495625.1 Binataceae bacterium (SeqCode)
TCGATTTGGCCTTGAGCTTCTGCTTGAGGTTGTCGCGATGAACCTGCGCGGTCTTGGGGCTGATTCCCAGGCGCGCCGCGATGTCCTTGCTGGTTGCGCCCTCGCCGATCAGGCTTAAGACCTCGCGCTCGCGCCGCGTGAGCTTTATTGCTGCGCCGGGCGCGCCGCGGGACACCGCTTCTCGCGTGCTCTTCAGGCGCGCGAGGACGGCCGGCGCAACCGCGGTACTCAGATAACGCCGGCCCGAGGCAACCGCGCGCAGCGCGCTCAGCAACTCGGCGGCGGCGTCGGTCTTGACCAGGTAGCCGGCCGCGCCGGCGTCGACCATCGCTTCGATCACGTACTCCTCGTCGTCGTGCTGGCTCAGAATTACGACCCGGGAGTTCGGCGCCTCTTTGGCCAGACGATGCGCCGCGTTGAGGCCGCCCACTCCCGGCATCCCGAGGTCGAGCAGCACGACGTCGGGACGCGTGCGCGCAGCGAGCGCTATCGCTTCTTCGCCGGTGGCCGCCTCGCCGACGACGTCGCACTCGCGTTCGAGCACGGCCCGCAGCGCTTCGCGAAACAGGCGATGGTCGTCGGCGATGAGGACGCGGGTGCGTTCGCTGCCCATCGCCACCACCGCTACTCGAGCGGAATCTCGGCCACGAGCCGGGTCATTCCGCGCCGCGACTCGACCCGCATGGCGCCGCCCAGAAATTCCAGGCGCTCGGCAAGTCCGCCGAGGCCCATCCCGTCCGCGGCGAGCGCGGCGGGTTCGATGCCGCGGCCGTTGTCGCTCACGGTAAGCCGGGCGACGCCGGTGTCGCACGCCACGAGAATCTCGACCTGCGTGGCCCGGGCGTGCCGGTCGACATTGGCCAGCGCCTCACGCGCGACCTGGTAGCACACCTGGGCGACGTTGGGCGGCAGGCGATTGGCCGCGGCCGCGCCCTTGAGCTTCGCCGTGATTCCGCCGGCGGTCAGAGAATCGAGCTCGGCGCGGAGCGCCGCGCCGAGCGTGCGCTTGCCAATCTCCGCCGGGCGCAACTCGCGCAGCCGCACGCGCAGCTCGGTCTCCAGTCGCTCGAAGACGGCGCGCGCTTCGTCGCGTCCGCCTTCGAGCGCAAGCCGCGCGGCAGCGAGCAGCTGGGCCTGGTCGTCGTGCAGATCGCGCGCGATCCGCGCGCGCTCGGCTTCGACCGCGCCGAATAGCCGCGCGCCGAGCGTGCGCACCAGTTCGCCGAGGCGCGCAGCGCGCTCGGCCGCGGCCCATCCGGCGGTCACCGGCGAAAGACGGGCGGCCAGCGCCTCGGCGCGCTCGCGCGCGGCCGCCTCCAGCGGCCTCGCGCTCGCGAGCGCGACCGCGCCGCCCTCGAATGGGACGCACAGGTAATCGGAGAAGCTCTTGAACAGGAGGTCCTCGCGCCACGCGCCGGCGCGCCGGGCGCCGGCGCTGCGGACGACGGTCGTGCGCCGGCGCAGCGCGTTGCCGAGCGCGCTCCTGGCGTCCGCGATGAGCGCGGCGCCAAGCGTGCGTGTGGAAGCAGCGGCGACGCGCGGCGGCGCGGCCGCGCCTTCGCTCACCGCCACGATCCAGGCGGCAAACGGTCCCGCTGCCGCGAAGAGCCGGCCGAGACCGGTCCATCGCTGGCGCGGCGCAAACTTGAGCGCGGCCGCGACGGCGCGCTCGACGCGTCCGCTGTCGCCGCGCTCGCGCCGCGCCGCGGCGCGCTCAGCGGCGAGCCGTTCGGCCGCGGTAGCGGCTCGGTCGCGCCAGAACCATAGCGAGGCGGCTTCTTCGCTGAGCTCGATTTCAGCGAGCGCGTGACGCCGGACCAGATCGAGCAGCGCTTCGCTCTGCGCCGGCGGAACGCCGTGAGGCACCAGCATCACGATGCTGGCCTGAGCGGTGGGCGAGGCCGACGACGATACGCCGTAGGCTTCGAGACGGTTGTGCACCGGAAGCGCGCGGCCGCATCGGAGCTCGACCTCGGCGGCGCTCATCCGCAGGCTTGCGCCGGCGGCCGCGTCGCGGCCGCGTCCGTCGCTGGCGCCCTGGCGCGAGAGCATCCCCAGGATCGCCCACAGCGCCGGTTCCCATCCGGGAGTGGCGGGCGCGTAGGCGGCGCCGCTGTCGGCTGCGCGCTGCCAGGAGATGAGGCACGCGCCGCCCGCGGCCGCGGCTGGCGCCAGCAGCGCAAGAGCATTCATCCTGCCTGCCAGTGAGTCGGCCGGCTCCGCGTACGCCGATACGCCGGCGTCAGTGCGGCTCAGCACAGATCGGTCGGTCACGCTCGCTCCCCCCTGCGGCGCGCAATCGCGCCGACTGACTAATGCCTGTCATGCACGCATAATGACTAATGATGGCCCGCGTCGGCGGGCTGACCGAGCTCCGCGCCGAGTTGCTGCATCTCGCTGCCGAATTGGGCCCAGTCGCCGGTCTTGAGCGCCGCAAGCGCGCGATTGTAGTGCATGCTGGCGCCCGTCAAGCCGGCCTTGGAGCCGGGCGGCGGCGGCTTGGCCGCGCCGGCGGCGGGCGGCGCGGCGGACGTTTGCGGCGCGACGGCCGCGACGGTCGGCGCCTCGATTACGGGCGGCGCGGTGAAGAGCGCGTTCAGCGTGCTTCCGAGGTCGTCGCCCATCACGATCCGGTCGCTGTAAGCGGCGATCACGCGCTGCAATTCCGGAAGCTGGCCGTTTTGCGCGCGGATGTAGAGCGGTTCCACATAGAGCAGCGCGTTCTCGATCGGAAAAACCAGCAGGTTGCCCAGGATGACCTTGGACCCCATCTGGTTCCACAATGAGTATTGCTGCGAGATATCGGGATTCTGGTTGATGCGCGCCTGGATCTGGTAAGGGCCGTAGAACAGGCGGTCCTTGGAGAAGGCGAATTCGAACAGGTGGCCGTAGTCGGTGCCGTCGCAGCGCGCGGCCAGCCACGAAATCATATTGTCACGCACGGTGCCGCGGCTCTCCGGCACCATCGGCAGCATCAGTATGTATTCGTCATGGGTCTCTCCCGGCAGCCGCATGATTACATAGTAGGGCTGCATGGGAACGGTCTCGTCCGAATAATTTTCGCGCGGGAAACCCCATTGGTCTTCGCGATTATAGAATACGACCGGGTCGGTCATGTGATAGGTGCGATAGATATCGGCCTGGATCAGAAAATAGTCTTCAGGATAGCGGATGTGCTGGCGCAGATCGTCGGGCATCGCCGAGAGCGGCTTGAACATCGCGGGAAAAATCGCCTGCCAGGTTCGAATGACCGGATCGGTGGGATCGGCGATGTAGAAATCGGTAGTGCCGTTGTATGCATCGACCACTACCTTGACCGAGTTGCGGATATAGTTGATGCCCTCTGAGTTGCGCTGCGAGTAAGGAAAATGATCGCTGGTGGTGTAGCAGTCGAGAATCCAGACCAGATGGCCGTCATGCAGCACCAGGTAGGGATCGCGGTCCTGGCCCAAAAACGGCGCGAGCCGCGCCACGCGGTCGCTGATATTGCGCCGGAGCATGATCCGGCTGCCGTCGATGATATTGCTGGTCACCAGCAGGTTGATGTCGCGGAAGAAGTAACTGAACAAGAGGCGCCGGATCAGCCCGCTGACCGGTACGCCGCCCGTTCCCTTGTAGAACGAATAGACGTTGTCGGCGCCCAGCGGATAGTCAAATTCGGCGGTTGCCGCCTTGACAATCGCATAGCTGTCCGCCTCCTGACCGAAATAGATGCCGGGCTGCGGCAGCTTGAAGCCGACGTCCGATTCCGCCGGGATGTTCTTGATGTAGAAGATCGGCAGACCTTCGCTGTCCTTGGCATTGACCGGGCTCATCGTCAGCCCACTGCCATGGGTGAACTTGAGACGGCGGTTGACCCAGGTCTGCGCGTTCTCCGGCAGCAGCGCGATATTGAGTTCGCGCGGCGAGAGCATCACCTCGGTGTATTTGCCGTTGATCCAGTAGCGGTCGATATCGACGTCCTGAAAATCGTAGTAAAGCCGGATTTCCTGCAACTGGCGGTAGGTCGCGAGCAGCGGCCGCGGGTCCCATAGCCGGATGTTGTTGACGGTGGGCGCGTCCTGCTCGAGCGAAGCTCGGGTGAGCTTGCCCTTGCCGTTGAACTGGCGCACGTCGACACTGTCAAGATGATATGCCATTCGGGTCAACGCGATGTTGCGTTCGAGGTAGGGCTTCTCGACCCGCAGCTCGTCGGGTTTGACGTAGAGCTTTTCGATTGCCGGCTGGATCAGGTTGAGCAGTACCGCCGGGCCGAACAGCACTATCGCCGCGATCACTGGCAGCCTGAACCCGCGCTGCCTCACATTGGCAAGGCAGACCGCCGCCCCGACCAGCGACAGCGCGACCAGCAGCCACAGCCCCGGTTCCCAGAGCACGTGATCGACGTAGCGCAGGCCGTAAACCACGCCGTTGGTGTGCAGCAGCAGTTCGGGCCGCGCCAGCCAGTAGTTCATCGCGCGCTGCAGGAAAAAGACTGCGAACAGCACGGAGAAGTGCGCGGCGGCGGGGCCCGAGATGCGCGGCGGCGAATCGCGGAAGTCCAGCGCTCCGCGCGCCCAGTAAATCATTCCCGTCGTTACCGCGGTCAGGAACAGGATCAGCATGAACAGGTCGCGCCAGTCCTCGAGCAGCGGCAGGTTAAAGACGTAGAAGGCGAGGTCTTTGCCGAAGGCCGGATCGGTGCGGCCAAAAGACGCGGCGTGGAACCCTTTGAGGTAGGTGTCCCACGACGAGGCCTCGCCCGAGGCGGCGAAGAGGCCGAGCACGGCCGCGGCGCCGACCAGCAACAGGCGCCACGGAATGCGGTCGCCGAGCGCGCGGATCATTTCGGGAAGATTGACCTCGGTCATCTCCTCGGAGCGGCGCACGATATGGAGCCGCTCGCGCTCCTGGCTGTAACGCAAAGCGGTGAACCCGCTTGCGCCGATTGCGACGAAGGCGACCAGCCATACCGCGACGAAAATCGCGATCTGCGCGCCGAGCTGGGTCAGGAAGACCGAGCGGTAACCGAGCGCGCCGAACCAGAGCAGATCGACCAGCAACTCGTCGGCGAGGCCCAGGACAATCAGAACAATGATGATGAGCGCAGCAAGGCCGAACAGGATAATCCGCGGTCGCATCTATATGGGCTCCCGGCGCTAGGCGCCGCGCGCGACGTCGCTTACGTGCTCGCGCACCACGTCGGGCGGGCACAGCCAGATGAAGATCTTGAGGCAGATGAAACCAACGAGGAGCCAGTCGAGTTCGCCGACGACCGGGATGAAATCGAACTCGAGCAGCGGTGGAGAGATCAGGGCGAGCAGGCCCATGAAGGGCACCGCCTTGGCCAGTGCGGAGACCCGCGCATCGTGCATGAGGCGCCAGAAGACGCGGACGAACTGAGGCAGAAACATTATGAGCCCCCGCATCTGCAGCGGGCCCATCAATTGCATTCTGAGAAGTCGGCTAAACACGGCTGGTATCCTTTTTATACTCCACCACGGGCTTCGGCCCAAGGCCGCTCGTTGTGAGACGCCGGGCGCCCGAGCCGGCCGACGCATCGCGTGGGAGCGCGGAGCGCCGATCTGCTAGAGTTATACCCAAGACGGACAGGAGGGCGAGCGGGTGAAGCGGTATATGTCGATGGGCGATTTTCTGGTCGCCTACCTGCGCAAGATCGGCACTACTCACGTTTTTGGCATCCCGGGAGACCTCGCGCTGAAGCTGTTTTTCGCGCTGGGCCGCCGCGAAGGGCCACAGATCATGACCTTTTCGCATGAGCCGGGCGTCGGCTTCGCGGCCGACGGCTACGCCCGCGCCACCGGCAAAATCGGCGTCATTTGCGTGACCTACGGCGCCGGCGGCCACAACATGGTCAACCCGGTAGCCGGCTCTTTTTCCGAGCGCGTGCCGCTGCTGATCCTCTCCGGCGGCCCCGGCGAGGAGGAGCGCAAACTGGGCACGCTGATTCATCATCAGGCGCGCGAAATCGAATCCCAGCATCGCATCTATCAGGAGGTCACCTGCGCCTCGGCCGTGCTGACCGACCCGCGCCGCGCCGCGCGGCAGCTGCATGACGTCGTGCGCGCCATCTGGGCCGAGCAGCGCCCCGGCTACATCGAGATCCATCGCGACATGGTCGATCGCGAGATCGAGGTGCCCGAAGAACTGCTGGATTGGGACGGCCATCTGCGCTTCCAGGAATCCGATGCGCGCCGGCTCGAGGAGGCTGCGCGAGAGACCGCCGCGCTGTTCAACGAAAGCCGCAAGCCCGTGCTGATCGCGGGCATCGAGATCCATCGCTACAAGGCCTCGCGCGAGTTGGTCGATCTGGCCGAGCAGATGGGCGCGCCCGTGATGACCACGGTGCTCGGCAAAGGCGCCTTTCCGATGGACCACCCGCTCTACATGGGCGTCCACGTCGGGCCGATAAGTCCCCCGCCGATCGTTGCGCGGATGGACGAGGCGGACTTCGTGCTGAACCTCGGATGTCTCAAGACCGACATGAACTTCGGCAATCGCCCGCCCGAGATCATCGAGGGCAAATCGGTATGGGCGGTGGACCGGCGGGTCGACGTGAAGTACCACACCTACATGGATGTCGCCGTGCGCGATTTCGTGCGCGCGCTGCGCAAGCAGAATATCCGCCGCCACGAGGAGACGGTGCGCTACGCCGACAACTTGCGCGAGGCGATCGGCTCCACGAATGGCGGCGGCGCGGCGCTTAGAGTTGGCGAGATTCTGATGCTGGTCAACGAATTTCTCGCCGCGCACAAGCGTTACATGGTGGTCGCCGAATCGGGCGACATGCTGTTCGGCGGGCTGGACGTGCGCGTGCCCCACAGCGGAACGTACCTGGCGCAGGGATTTTACGCTTCGATGGGATTCGCGGTGCCGGCCGCGCTGGGCGCGCAGATCGGGGCAGGGACGCGTCCGCTCGTGCTCTGCGGCGACGGCGGGTTTCAGATGACCGGCCCGGAAATTTCGCATGCGCCCGTCTTCGGCGCCAACCCGATCGTGGTCGTGATCAACAACGGCGGATGGGGCATCTTTCGGCCGGTCGCGAGCGAGCGCCGCGACCTGCTCGACATACCGCCGTGGCCGTACGCGCGGCTGGGCGAGGCTTGGGGCGGCGCGGGCTTCGAGGTCAGCACCCCGGCCGAACTGCGGAGCGCGCTCGAAGCGGCGCATCGCGGCGCGGGCTTCGCGATTATCGACGCCAGGGTCGGCCGCGACGATCTGTCGCCGGTCACGGTGAAATACATCCAGGCGGCGGCGGAGCGTTCCAAGGCGCCGTCCGCCGAACGCCGCGTCGGCGGCGGGCATCACGGCCGCGCCCGCGCCTGATCGAGGCCTACCTGCCGCCGCCGATGAGCGAGCACGAGAATTCAGACCGCGAGTTTCGCTGGGAGGTCCCTGAGGACTTCAATTTCGGCGCGGCGATCGACGCGCTTGGTGCTGCCGAGCCCGGACGCCCCGCTATCCTGACCGAGGACGAGGACGGCAATCGCTCGCGCCTGTGCTTCGCCGACATTCGCGAGCAGTCCGGCCGTATCGCCAACGTGCTGGCGGGCCTCGGCGTCAGGCCCGGTGCACCGGTGATCGTCGCCCCGCCACGGATCGCACTCCGGCAGGCGGCGTGCCTGGGCGCGCTCAAGGCCGGCGCGATCGTGATTCCTGTCGCCGCAGCGCTGCGCGAGAAAGGTCTGATCTACCGCGCCAATCATTCCGGGGCGGTCGCGATCGTCGCGGCGGCCGAGCACGCGGAGCTCATCGGCGATTTGCGCAAACAGTGCCCTTCGCTCAAGCATTTTGTAATCGCGGGCAGTCCGCGAAGCGGATGGCTCGGTCTGCGCGATTCGATGGCGAAGGCGTCGGCCGTATTTTCGCCGGTGCGAACGCCTTCGAGCGATCCGGCAGTTTGCCTCTACACCTCCGGCGCCGCCCATGAACTGAGGGCGGTGCTGCACAGCCACGCCTATGCCTTCAGCCAGCGCCAGATCGCGAGCCGATGGCTCGACGTGCGGCCGGGCGAACTGCACTGGTGCACGGCGGACACGGGAGCGACCGCGGGCTGCCAGCTGTTCGGCCCGTGGATGAACGGGGCTACCGCCTTCATGTACAACGGAAGTCTGGAGCCACGAAAGCAGATGGAGTTGCTCGCGCGCTACCCAATCGCAACCCTGTGCGCGACGCCCGTGCAATATCTGCAGCTGTTGCAGGACGGCCTTGCATCGCTGAAGCCCGCGGCGCTCCGCCATTGCACCGCGGTCGGCGAGCCGCTCAACGCGGAACTGCTCGAAGCCTGGCACGATCGCTTCGGACTCACGATTCACGAGGGCTACGGACAAGCCGAGACATCGATCGTCGCCGCCAATCTGCCCGGGATGGAAGTGAAGGCGGGTTCGATGGGGCGGCCGCTTCCCGGTATCGACGTGCGCGTGCTCGGCCCCGATGACAAAGAGACGGGCGACGCCGAAGTTGGCGAGATCGCCATCCGGATGAGTCCCGAACGGCCGCCGTTGCTGCTGCTCGAGTACTGGAAGAATTTCGAGGCGAGTGCGGCGGCGTTTCGCGGCGGCTACTACCTGACCGGCGACCTCGCCTCGCGCGATGGCGACGGCTATTTGTGGTTTGCTGGCCGCGCGCCGCGCGGTTGAATCGGAGCAAACTCGCAAACTCGCGCAGATGCCGGGCGGCGAACTTACAGCGGAACTGGCGGGCAAAACCGCGATCGTCACCGGCGGCGGCCGCGGACTGGGACGCGCGATGGCGCTCGGGCTCGCGCGGGCCGGGGCCAACGTAGTGATTACGGCGGCGCGCGGCCGGCGCGAAATCCAGGCGGTCGCGGATGAGGCCAAGGCGGCGAAGTCCGGCGTCATACGTGCATTGACTGCGGACGTTACCAGCGAGGAAGATTGCCGGTCCGTGGTGAGCGAAGCGATCCGCGAGTTCGGCGCCATTCATATCGTGGTGAACAACGCCGCCCGCGGGATGCGCTTCGTCAGCGAAACCTTTCTCGAGACCCCGACCAGGTTCTGGCAGACCGACCCGGCGGTATGGCGGATGATCGTCGATACCAACGTGAACGGGCCGTTTCTGATGGCGCGCGCGACGGCGCCGCACATGATCAGGCAGCGCTGGGGGCGCATCATCAATATCTCGATGAACTATGAGACGATGCGCCGCGCAGGGTTTTCGCCATATGGGCCTTCCAAGGCGGCGCTCGAATCGGAAACCGTAATCTGGGCGCAGGATCTGGCGGGAACCGGCGTGACCGTCAACTCGCTGCTTCCCGGCGGAGCGACCGATACCGGGATGGTCCCGGGTGACGTTGCGCCACAGATTCGCAAGCGGCTGCTGCGCGCCGAGATCGTAGTTGCGCCGCTGGTGTGGCTCGCGTCCGACCTGTCCGGCGGCGTTACCGGCGCGCGCTTTGTCGCGAGCCTCTGGGATTCCTCGCTGCCGCCTGCCGAAGCCGCGCAGGCGGCGTGCAGCACGGAAGGCGCGATCGTCCCGGTGCCGTGAAGCTCAGGATTTACCCGGGCCGCGTTCCAGCATATTGAGCTTGCCGGCGAAGTCCTCGAGGTCGACCTCGGTGGTCTCGAGCATACGTGCCACCATTCCCCAAAATCCGATCGAGAGGATCAGCTCGACCAATTCTGTGGTGCCGAGACGCTTCTTCAGCGCCTCAAGAGTCTGCTTGCGCCCCTTGACGTTGCGCGTGACCTCGTCGGTGAGCATGAGCACCAGGCCTTCAACTTCGTCGAAGCACTTGGCGCCTTCCCAATGTTCGATGGCCGCGATCTGCTCGTCGGTGACGCCGCAGGCTTTGGCGATAGGCAGGTGCTGGGTCCATTCGTAAATCGAGCCGGTGAGCTTGGCGGTGCGCAGGATCGCGATCTCGCGCAGCTTGCCGTTGAGTTTCGCGCGGGTCAGCAGCGAGTGGCCCAGACGCGAGAAATTCTGGAACACCGCGTCGCTGCTGTTGGCGATCATCCGCGCAACGTTCATCTTACGCGGCGTATTGCCGAGGATCTCGCGGGTCTTGTCGGAAGCTTTCGATTCGTCGACGTAGGGTAAGAGCGCCATTGCGCAGGCTCCTGTGATGCGGTTGCCGCGCGCGGATTGCCGAAGACGCGGACAGGGTCAAACCGCGGGCTACGGAAAGACTAATCCGCGCGCATTCGGCGATGCAAACGCCGGTGCGCCCGCCATCGGCGCACCGGGGCACGGCCCGGCGCTCCACTCAGGCCTGTGCGTCGGAGCCGGACGCACCCTGATGCGTCCACCAGTGAATCAGGTAAGCGGCAAGGGCTATCAGTAGTGCGCCGAGCGCGATCCAGCGCGCGCCCCAATGCACGAACCTGGCCGCGCGCCACACCTCGTCGCCTACCAGGTAGCCGATCGTCACCATCAGCGAGCACCAGATGAACGCGCCCATCACGTTCCATCCGAGAAAGCGCCAAAACGGCATCCCCGCCGCTCCTGCCATCGGCCCGGCCAGAAAGCGCGCGCCCGCGATGAAGCGCGCCATGAAGACCGCCTTGCTGCCGTGCTGATCGAAGAACAGGTGCAATTGCGCGATCCGCCGGCGCACCAGGGCAAATCTCGCGGCGAGGCGCTCGAGCAGACGCTGGCCGCCCGTGCGTCCGATTATGAAGCCGCAGCAGTCGCCGGTCACCGCGCTCGCCACTGCTACCGCGTACACCCATTCCAGATCGAGAATGCCGTGCGAGCCGAGAAAGCCGGCCGTGAGCAACACGCTTTCCTCAGGCACCGGAACGCCCAGGTTGCCGATGAAGACGAAAACGAAGATGCCGAGATAGCCCCACGCGGCGAGCAAGTCGGAGAGTTCGGCGGGGTTGGTGAGATGATGCATCAGCGGTTTCGATTTTCGCGGCCGCGCCATCCTCCCGGATCATTTAAGCTTGCCCGAATCGATCGGCCAAGGTAAGTGGCCGCGGCCGCGCGCTATCGGCTCGCGACGCAAACTCGAGCGGGCGAGCGCGGGCCGCGCCGCGCAGGCGACGGGCGGCTAACTGCTGCGGCTTGTCAGGTTGGGACGCGACGGCGGCGCCGGGAACTTCATCTCATGCCCGTTGACCAGCCATCGGCCATCCTTGAAGGCTGCGCGGCAAACGTAATTCGCCCTGTCGCGGATCAGGATGCCGCTTTGTTCGAGTTGCTTGAGTTGTTCCGGCCGCGTGATCTGGGCGAGCAGGCCCGCCGGGGCGATCAGTTCGGCCGAAGCGCGGCCGTACTTGTTCCAGGCCTGCGCCACCAGCCCCTTGCCTTGGGAAAGCAGATTGTTGAGCATCGGATCGTTGGCGAGGTCGGCGGAGATTCCGAACCTGGCTTTACCCCGCGCCTCGCCGGCGGCGCTCGCAGCGTAAAGATCGATCGACAGAATCGGCGATTCTTTGATCGCCGCGACCAACAGTTCGAGGATCTGCCGCTTCACGATGGGCGATTGCTGTGTCTGCTGGCCGGGCGCGGATGGCGGAATCGATGATAGCGCATCGACGAATCGTTGGATCGCATCGACCGGCAGGTTGCTGAATTCGAACCCGAGGCTCATCGCGCCAAGCCGTACCGCGCCCGCCGCGATAGTCCCGACCGACAGCGTGTCGCGCACGTTTAAATGGCCTGCGCCGATTCGGCTTTGCCCCGCGAGCGCAATGTCGTTGATGAGTCCGCTCGCTGAGGGCCGCGCGCCGGCGGCGACGATGCTGTAGTTCACACGCGAGATTTTGAGCACCTTGTCGCCGAGCCAGAGCCCGCTCGGATGGCGATGGGATTCGCCGCGGATCGTAAGGCCGGCAATCCCCGCTTCGCCGAATCCGCCCGCGGCCATCACACCCGGAGCGTCGCCGCGGATCACGTAGGCATCCTTGGACAGATGCACTTCGAGGTCGAAGCCGTCGAATCTGGCGGTGAACTTCTGCGCCGCCGCGGAGCGCACGGTCGCCGCGCGCGAAACGTAGGTATCCAGCGTGCCGTCCATCTCGACCACCGTCGAGATATAGATCGGTGCTTCGCCGAAGAAGCGGTCGAGGTTGTTCTTCAACGCGGACGGAGGCTCGGTATCGACTACCGCCGCGACCGGAAACGCAACATGCCATCCGTTGTAGAATCCGAGCGGCCCGTGATGCACGTGCTGGACGAAGGTGATCGCGCCGCGGCCGGCCGTCACGCTGACGACGGCTTGCGAGGAGAACCATCCGCGCCGGTAGGATTCGAGCCTGAAGACGCGGCCGGTGGTGCCGAGTTGAGCGACCGACTCGCGATAGATGCGCTCGGCGCGTGCGCCAAACAACGCGGGAATTACAATCGCAGTGGCGAGGCAGGCGGCGGCGACGACGAGATACGCGGTGCGCGCCGCCGCTCGAGCGCTGCCTGTGCGGGAGGCGAACATCAGGGTCGTGGGCGATCAGCCGTAGCCGGTCCGAACAAGCAACGCCGGTTCAAGCGGCCGGTCGCCGGCCTCAAACCCGGCTTTGCGGCCAAGCGATTCCTGGCCCGCCGATCGTCACAGCGCTTTGAACCTGCCGCCGATAACCCTGAACGACACATTCGCGCCGTTGCCGACTTCCGAGGTAACGGCGTTCCGCACCTGGGGAGTGTCCTCGGTTATGTAAACCTTGAGCGCGGCGGCATCCGGGGTGTTTCCTCCGCCAATTCCCACCGCGACCACTCCGGGCTGCGCGAGCAGATTGTGCGCGTGAGCCTCCTTGACGCTGCGCACGTGTTCGATCGAGGCGCGAAGCGCGTCACTGATCGGAGCGGGCTGACGGGTGGCGCTGTCGATTTGCTGCTCGATCGGAGACGCTGCCGTACACGTTTGCCCCACCAGCGAAACGCCGAACTGTTTGAGAACGGTCTTGATCGGGTTGATTGCTACGACGATGCCGTCCGAGTCGGCCGTCGTGCCCGAAGCGCCTGCGAACACCAGCCCGATCGCCTGCGGACAGGTGAAGTCATTGGTGACGACCAGCGCTCCTGAATCTCCCTCACTCGCGAACGCGCAGGAAGTTGCACCTCCCGGCGCTTCACCGAAAATCAGAATCTGATGGTCGAAGAACGCCTTGCCCGCGTCTGCGTTGTTGCAGGTATTCGTGTACATG
>DASXMQ010000030.1:0-2627 GCA_036495625.1 Binataceae bacterium (SeqCode)
TCGCCGTGACGCCACAGGCGATAGTGCTTGCGGCAATAACCCTTCGCGATCACTTCGCGGTTACAATCCGTGGCCTTGCAGGTTCCCTTGTTCGCCATTAACGCTCTTCTCTTAAAATTCGAATTGCCGCACCCGAGGTTCTCGTGGAGTCAGAACTCGGCCTTAAGCTCGCGGCTCAGCAGTTCATCGACCATAGCGTGTGCGGGCGCGCCTTCATAGAGCACCCGGCAGACTGCGGAGGCGATTGGCATCTCCACGCCCATTCGCTCGGCCAGTCGGCTTATCGAGCGCGCGTTGGCGACGCCCTCGGCCACCGGATGGCCCGAAGACATGCCCGCCATAACGGCGTCGATTCCTTCGCCGCGGCCGAGCCTCAGCCCCAAAGCGCGATTGCGCGAGAGGTCGCCCGTGCAGGTCAGCACCAGGTCGCCCAGCCCGGCGAGCCCGTAAATCGTCTCGGCGCGCGCGCCGGCCCGCACGCCAAGCCGGGTCAGTTCGGCCAGGCCGCGAGTGACGAGGGCCGCCCGCGCGCTCGAACCGAGGCCGAGGCCGTCGCTGATTCCGGCCGCGATCGCGATTACGTTTTTGGCCGCACCTGCGAGTTCGACCCCGCTTACGTCAACGCTGCGGTAAATGCGCAGCCTGCGCGAAGCGAAGAGCCGCTGCACATCGCGCGCGGCCGCCTCGTCGCGCGCCGCCGCGACCACCGCGGCTGGCCTGCCGCGCGCGACCTCGGCGGCGAACGCCGGGCCTGACAGCACCGCGATTCGCGCGACGGCGGGCGCGACCTCGGCAAGCATCGCGGTCATCGTGCAGAGCGAGTCTTCTTCGATCCCTTTGGTAACGCTGACGAGCGTTGCGCCCGCGAGCGCCGGGCCGACCGGCGTCATCGCCACCCGCGCGAAACGCGACGGCACCGCCATCAGAACCGTCTCGCTCGCGCCCGCCGCCTCGGCCCATCGATCGCCGATTTCGATCGATTCCGGCAGCGCCACGCCGGGCAGGTAGGCGGCGTTCTCGCGCTCTGCCCGGATTGCCGCGGCATGATCGCCGCGCCGCGCGCATAGCGTCACGCGATGACCCCCGCGGGCGAGCTCGACGGCGAGCGCCGTGCCCCATGCCCCCGCTCCCAGGACCGCAATCGTGCTCATGGCCGTCCGGCCGGCACAGCCGCGATTTCGAGCCGCAACTTCAAGCGGCCGCCCGGCGCCAGTCCATATTACGGCTATACGACGCCGATGACGATTCGGTACAGGGGTTCGAGTTCGCGATAGGCGTCGAGCAGTTCGGCGCGATCCAGGCGGATCGCGTCGCGCACGTTCCATCCGAAGCCGAGGTCGATGCCGCCGGTCTTCTTGCCGAGCCCTTCCGCGAGCGACGCAAAAAGCGCCTCGTCGGCCGCGGTCTCTGCGGGCAGCGCGTTGAAATTCCAATTTTCATAGCGCGCTATTCGCGTCCCGCGAAGCGACCGCGCGAGCGCGGCCGCGCTCGTTGCAATGCGATGCGCCATTGACGCCCGGCCGTCGGCCTGGGGCTTCACGACAATTCGCGCATGCAGCCCTGCGCTCGAGACGCAGAGCGCCAGATGACCGTGACGCTGGTAGCCTCTCGGCGACGGTCCGAACGCGGCCCACGTTTCACGCGGCGGATCGACGGTGCGGCGCCCATGCCGGGCGAGGTGAGAGTAAAACTCGTGATTGAGCCTGCGCGCGAGCTCGGGCGTCAGTTCGTCGGCGAGCCGCGCGAGGCGCGGACGCACCCGCGCATCGATCTCCTGCATGCGCGCGTCGAAATCCGCGATCTTGAAGACTGCGAAGTCGGCCGGCGTGAAGCCGAGCCTGGAGGTCGTTTTCACTGCTTCGCGCGATGCGCCACGATCGCCGTTTCCCAGTTGCGCCCGTCGAAGCGCTCGACCTTGAGCGCGGAAAGTTCAATCCCGTCGAGGCATCGCGCATTGACGTCGACCTTGTCCGGATCGGAGCGCGGGATATAGAACGCGGCGACGCCGCAGTTGGGACAGAAATGATGTTTCGCGACGCCGGTGTTGAAGGTGTAGGTCGAGACATTTCCGGCCGGCGTCAGCAGGCGAAAAGTCTCGCGCGGCACGATCCAGTGGAGGTATCCTTTTTTGACGCAGATCGAGCAGTTGCATTCGCTGACGGCTGCGGGACGGCCCTCGACTTCGAAGGCGACGCGTCCGCAGTGGCATCCGCCGCGAGAAATTGCGCCTGGGGCATTCATCGGATTTGAACCTTCGAATCGATCCCATAGTGCAGGCCGCGGGGTATCGCAAGAGACTCGAGCATTTTCGTTGTCGCGCGGTTAAACACCGCAGCGCAACGCTTTTGCGTCCGGAGCTTTTGCGCTAGACACTAAACGGTCCGGGTCAACGCGGAGACGAGCGGCAAGGAAAAATGGACTTCAGCTACACGCCTGAAGAGGAGGCCTTTCGCCTGCGCGCGCGCCAGTGGCTCGAGGCCAACGCGCCGCGCGACATCGCCGACCGTGGGTTCTCGCTGCCGACCGATCCGGCGTCGATCCAGACGCTGCGCGACTGGCAGCGACGGCTCTTCGAGGCCGGGTTCCTTGGCCTCTCGTGGCCGGTCGAATACGGCGGCCAGGGCAAG
>DASXMQ010000031.1:0-39537 GCA_036495625.1 Binataceae bacterium (SeqCode)
CTCCGGCCAGCGTGCGCGCGATGGCGCCGCGGCTCGGCGCGGACGGCGCCGCGATCCTGCGCGAACTGGGATATGGCGAAGCCGAGGTCGCGCGCCTCGAGCGCGAGCGCACGGTCCGCCACCCGCCGGGCGATGCATCCGCGGGATAGTTCCAAAACGCCGCCCATGGAGGAGACTATTGTGCCCGATCCCAGGCCTGTGGCAGTCGTAACCGGAGTGGGTCCCGGAACCGGCTCGGCGATCGCGCAGCGCTTCGCGCGCGGCGGCTATGCGGTCGCGATGCTCGCGCGCAACCGGGAGCGGCTCAATGCGCTCGAGCGGGAGATCGCCGGCGCGCGCGCCTATCAATGCGACGTCAGCGACGAGGCCCAGCTTGACGCGGCGCTCGCCGCGGTCCGCGCAGAGTTGGGCACGCCAAAGGTGCTGATCCACAACGCGGTCGGCGGCGCTTTCGGCAACTTCATGCAGATCGATTCGGAAGTGCTCAAGCGAAACTTCCAGGTCAACACGATGGCGCTCCTGTATCTCGCGCGCCGCCTCGCGCCCGCGATGATCGCCGCCGGAGAAGGCGCGATCGTCGCAACCGGCAACACCTCGGCGCTGCGCGGCAAGGCCGGCTTTGCCGGCTTCGCGCCGACCAAGGCGGCGCAGCGGATTCTTGCCGAGGCGATCGCGCGCGAGGTCGGGCCGCAGGGTGTGCACGTCGCCTACGTTCTCATCGACGCGGTCATCGATCTCGAATGGACGCGCAAGCGATGGCCCGACGCTCCAGATACGTTCTTCATCAAGCCCGCGGCGATCGCCGACGAAATCTGGCACGTGGTGCATCAGGATCGCAGCGCATGGTCTTTTAATGTGGAGGTGCGGCCGTCCGGCGAAACCTGGTAGGCCGCGGCCGATTCGCCGCTGCGCGAGTCACTCCGCCAGCGAGCGGGAGAAGATCGTGAGTCAGCTTAGAATTTTTTCCTATCTGCCCAACCCGCGCATCTGGAAAGTGACCATCGCCGCGCGGCTTTGCGGCGTCGAAGTCGAGGTGCGCGGCGCGTCGCCCAAGGAGCTTCAGACGTGGCTCTGGGACTTCGAGGCGCGGCCGCTCTCCGACAGCGAACGGACGCGACTTGGCGAAGGAGCCGCCGGCAAGGTCGGCTTCAAAGGCGCGCTATACAAGACCGATGCGTTCATGGAGGCGCATCCGTTCGGCACCGTGCCCGCCGCTTTCAGCCCGGATGGCAAGGTCGGGATCTTCGAATCGAACAGCATCATGCGCGCCGTCGCACGGCTCGGCGAAAGTAGATTTCCGCTATACGGACGCGACCCGTACGAAGCCGCGCGGGTGGACAGCTTCCTCGATGCGAGCCTGGTTTTCGCGCGCGACGCGCAGCACTACCTGCTGGCTTTGATAAACGAATCGGTTTCGGCCGAGAATCATGCAACGGCGCGCGACGGCTTTGCGGCCTACGCGGCTGGAATCGAACGGGCGCTGTCGCCCGGTCGCGAGTACCTGGTCGGCGAACACGTTACCCTTGCGGACATCTGTTTTGCCGCCGAGTTGAGCCTGTTCTTCAACGAAAGCCTACGCAGTGCCGCGCTCAAGCAGCAGGGTCTCGCGCCGGTGCTTCACAGCGGCATCGGCGCGCGCTATCCGCGCGCCTTCGCGTACTTCGCGCGCCTGCGCGCGCATTCGGCGTTCGCTCCCGACCTCGCTCCGTACCTGGGCAAATTCGAGCCCGCGCTCTCGGCCTGGATCGCCGCCGCCTAGCGGCACGCGCCGCTTTGGCGGCAACGTTCCAGCCGGCGTGGTTGACGCGTCGAGGAAGGCTCAGGAGGAGGTGAGCCCCCGTCTGGGGCCCGCGAGCATCGCCGATCTGAAGGCGATGCTGCGCAAGCTTCGCGGCTGAAGGGTTTTATGCTGGCACAATGTTTGTATATGCAACTAGTCACAATTCAAAATGGATACCTTCACTGAAGAAAAGGGCAGCGCGCGATTCGCGGATGGCCAAACAAATCGCGATTTGCGAGACGACGTAGACACCGCGGAAATGGACTTGCCGCCCGATTCGGAAAGTCCGCAGCTCGAGATGCTGAGACAGGACGGCGGCGAAGCTTACCGGCGCGTCGAGTTGCCCGCCGTTTCCGCCAGGCAGGGCGGCGCTGCGGGCGGCGGCGGGCCCCGGCTGCGGCGCATCGGATGGCGGTTCGCGCTCGCGGCGGCGGCGCTCGCGGCGTTGGGCGCTATCGCGCCGTGGGCGTGGAACTACCTGCAGTCGTACGAATCCACCGATGACGCCCAGATCGACGGCCATATCGATCCGCTGAGCTCACGCATCAACGGCACTGTTATCCGGGTTCACCCCGAAGATGACGACCGCGTGAAAGCGGGCGAACTGCTGGTCGAGATCGATCCGCGCGACTATGAGGTCGCCGTGGCGCAGGCCCGGGCGCGGCTGGAACTCGCGCTGGCGCAAGTCGCTTCCGCGAAACAGGACTATGCGGCGGCGCTAGCGCAGGTGCGCGAGAACGATGCGGCGAATTTCAAGGCGCAACGCGACGCGCAACGGTTCGCCGTCCTGCTCGACCAGCGGGTGGTGGCGCAGAACGAATACGATCAGTACATTGCCACGGCCCGGGTTGACGCGGCCAAGCTCGATTCTGGCCGCGAAGCGGCGGGCTCGGCGCTCAAAACGATCGCGGCGCGCGAGGCCGACGCCGACGCGGCCCGCGCCGCGCTCGATCAGGCGCTGCTCAACCTCAGCTACACCAGAATCTACGCGCCGGCCAACGGCATCGTCGGCAAACGCAGCGTCGAGCTCGGCTCGCGGATTGAACCCGGGCAGACCTTGATGTTCGTGACCGAGACCGACGAAATATGGGTCACCGCGAACTTCAAGGAGACCCAACTCGCGCGCATGCATCGCGGTCAACGAGTCACCGTCCGCGTCGATACCTTCGGACGCAGCTACGAGGGCTATGTAAAGAACCTTCCGGGTGCGAGCGGCGACCGTTTCAGCCTGCTGCCGGCTGAGAACGCCACTGGCAACTACGTGAAGGTCGTCCAGCGCCTGCCGGTGCGAATAGTCTTCGCGCCGGGCGAGGACCCTGAACATCGCCTGCACCCCGGAATGTCGGTCGAGCCTACGGTATGGCTGCGCTAGGTGCAGCGCGGGCCACGGCACGTCCGTCCGCACGTCCCGCGGCAACGACGGTCAAAGCGCCCGCCGCGCGGCCGATGCACAATCCGTGGGCGATTGCGCTTACGGTCACGATGGCGACGTTCATGGAGCTGCTCGACACGAGCATCTCCAACGTCTCGCTCCCGCACATCGCGGGCGGCCTCGGAACCAGCTACGACGAAAGCACCTGGGTGCTGACGAGCTACCTGGTGGCCAACGCGATCATCCTGCCGATGAGCGCATGGCTCAGCCGCGTATTCGGCCGCAAGCGCTACTACATGATGTGCGTCGCGCTGTTCACTTCGACCTCGCTGCTTTGCGGATTCGCGCCGAGCCTCGGGATGCTGATTTTCTTCCGCGTGCTGCAGGGGATCGGCGGCGGCGGCCTGGCGCCGGTCGAGCAGGCGATCCTGGTGGACACGTTCCCCAAGGAAAAGCTCGGCGGCGCGTTCGCGCTTTACAGCATGGCGATCGTCACTGCGCCGGCGATTGGGCCGCCGCTCGGCGGATGGATCACGGACAGCTTTTCGTGGCGCTGGGTATTTTTCATCAATGTTCCAATTGGGCTTCTCTCGCTTCTGCTTTCGAGCCGGCTGGTTCACGATCCGGCGGAATTCATCGAAGAGCGGAAGGCGGCGAAACGCGGCGGCAGGCTGCGGATCGATTACGTGGGAATCGCGCTCATCGCGATCGGATTCGCCTGCCTTGAAGTTGTGCTCGATCGCGGCGAGCGCGACGACTGGCTGGAAAGCCGCTTTATCGCGGCGTTCCTGACGATCGCCGTCGTAGCCATCGCGGCCGCGATCTGGTGGGAGTGGCGACACGACGATCCGGTGGTCGAGTTGACCCTGCTCCGCGAGCGCAACTTCGCGATCGCCAACCTGTACTATTTTCTGTTCGCCTTCGGGCTATTCGGCAGCACGGTGCTGATTCCCGAGATGCTGCAGACGCTGTTCGGCTATACGGCGACCGACGCGGGCATGGTCCTGGGTCCGGGCGCGGCGGTGATCACGCTGCTGGCGCCGTTCGTGGTGCGCATCGTGCCGCGCGTCGGCGTAAGGCGCTTGCTCGCCGCGAGCTTCACGATCGCGGCGCTTTCGTTTTTCTACTATAGCGGGATGACGACCGCGACTGACTATACGCACTTCGCGATGGCGCGATGCTTCCAGGGCTTCGGCTATGCGTTCATGTTCGTGCCGGTGAGCCAGCTTGCCTACTCGTACCTGCCGCGCAACAAGAACAACAAAGGTTCGAGCCTGACCAATCTCTGCCGGAACTGGGGCGGCAGCTTCGGGATCGCGTTCGTTACGACGATGCTGGAACGCCGGACGCAATATCACCAGAGCGTGCTGGTGAGCAATCTGACTTCTGCCGACGGCACCGTCCGCGAGTTCGTCAGGACCTCGAGCCATTACCTGGTGACCCGCGGCGCCAGCACTCCGGACGCCATCCATCAGGCCTACGGACTCGCCGCCAGCACGATGACGCAGCAGGCGACGATGCTCGCGTTCATGGATTGCTTTCGGCTGCTGGGAGTTATGGTGCTGATGGGCCTGCCGCTCGCGTTCATCATCCGGCGCTTCCAGATAGGCGCGGCCGGGGGCGCCGCCCATTGAAAAACCGGGAGATCGAAAATGTCCAATGTCACGGCAGAGACGGAGTCGTCCGGGAACGGCGGCCGCAGCGAGTTTCCCGCCCCGATCGGAAAGCTGTTGGGCCTCAGCTTGAGCACGCCCGCAAAGGGCCAGGCCACGGTCGAGTTCGAAGCAGGCGAACGGTACTACAATCCGATGGGGACGCTGCATGGCGGCGTGCTATGCGATATCGCCGACGCCGCAATGGGCGCGGCCTATCGCAGCACCTTGGCCGAGGGCGAGAGTTTCACCACGCTCGAGCTGAAAATCAACTTTCTGCGGCCGGTCTGGAAAGGGAAATTGAGCGCCGAGGCGCAAATGGTGCGTGCGGGGCGGGTCGTGGGCCTGGTGGAGTGCGACATCTTCGACCAACGGAGGAGGCTCGTGGCGCGCGCCGCAAGCACTTGCATGACGTTGCGCGGCGCGCTAGCGGAGGGGCGTGAGCCGCCGCCAAAGGGTGGCTCTGCGGAAAGCGCGGACTGAGCGCTGCTCAATCCGCCACGCGAGAAGCGCCTCGAAACGAGTGCCGCCGCTACCAGCCCATGTAGCGGCTCAAGACGAAGCCGGCCACCAGCGCGAGCCCGAATTCGAACTGCAGTTGTCCCGAACGCGCCATCGCGCGATTGTGCGCCTCGGCGTCGGCCCCGCCGGAAACCAACCGCACCTGATCGATCGCCCGCGGCAGCGTCACGAAAGCGAGAAGCGCGGGAGGTGGAAGGACCCGCCAGAACACGCTCACCAGCACGATCGCGTAAGCGAGCGTATCGCACGCGACGAGTTCGACCATCGCGGCCCTGCGGCCGATTATCGCCGCCATCGTCCACTTGCCGTGCCTGCGATCGTTCTCGATGTCGCGCAGGTTGTTGACCTGCAGCAGGCTCGAACAGAGCAACCCCATCGAAATCCCGACCAGCGCCGAGGGCCATGAAAACTCGAGCGCCTGCACATAGTAGGCACCCATCACGTATCCCGGACCCATCAGCGCGAACACCAGGAAATCGCCGAGCCCGTGATAGGCGAGACTGAGCGGTTCGGCCGTGTAGAAATACGAACCGAGCGCGCCGATGAGCCCAAGGATCAGCACCGGCCATCCGCAGGCATAGACGAGCGTCAGGCCGAGCGCCGATCCCGCGGCGAAAGTCGCGAGGCCGGCGATGTGAATCTGTCGTGGCGCGAGCAAGCCCTGCTGAATCACCAGGCCCGGCCCGAAGGCGTCGGGCGATTCCCAGTTGTCGGCGTCGGTGCCTTTGACGAAGTCGTAATAGTCGTTGATCAGGTTGGCGGCAGCCTGCAGGAGCATCGCCGCCGCCGCGGCTGCCAGATATTTCGCCGGCGCGAAGCCCGCGCCCGCGTAAAAAGCAAGGAACGAGCCCACGGTCACGCTCATGAACGGCATCCCGAGCGTGAATGCGCGGCTCGCCTGCATCCAGATGCGAATTCGGCCCGGACCAACGCGTCCCGGGGGGGCCATCACTCCAGCCTGATCCATCGGTCTTCCACTCGCCAGGGTAAAATTCGTTCGCTGTAACGCGTCCGATCCTAGTGCGCGCGGATTCCCAACGCCACCGCGACACTCATCTTGCGCGCTGCGCAGTGCGCACGTTTGCCGGGGCGCGGCGCGTGGCAAACCCCGCAAGTAAGTCCACGACCACCGGCGCATGATCGCTCAGGCCGGTTCCGATCCATTTCGCGTAAGCGCCAATCGCCACTCGCTGCAACAGGCCGGCCGCCGTCCGCGGCACGAAGACGTAATCGATATGAAACTTCGGCCCGTTGCGCGAGCGATCGCGCCAGTAGAGGGTATGATGCCGCTCCGCGCCCTGCTCGAGGGCGAAGAAGGCGTGGTAGGCGCTGACCAGGCCCAGCGCCGTGCCCGCCGCTACGGTGGCCGCGTGGTTGCTCGCCTTGCGCGGCCTGTCCCATCGGACGTGATTGTTCAGATCACCCGCCACGATCGAGGCGCGCTCGATCAGAAAATCTTCGAACCGCGCAAGCGCGAGGAGCACCGGTCCGGGCGAGCCCACTCTTGCGGGCACCTTTCCGTAGTGCGCCCAGAGCGCGAGAAGATTGAAGGCGCATGGCCCAGACACTCGCGCCGGCAGCGCATAGGTGATTGCGGCATCGTCGCGGGCGGCGCGCTCCAACCGATAGCGACCGAACGAAAACACGCCGAGCCCGCGATTCGGGTTCTCTCCGCTCCACAGCGCGGCGGCGGGCGCGAATCCCGGCGTTTTGCGGACGAGCGTGTCGAGATCGGCGCACTCCTGCACAATCGCCACGTCCGGCGCGAGCGCGCATAAGGCGGAGAATTTGCGATGGAAGCCGCCGCCACAATTCCAGGTGACGAGACGCATTGTCCGGATTTCCCTCGGGGAGTCGTTCGATCACCCGATTGACTAAATATCCGACGCTTGATGATTTATCAGAAATGGCCAATCCGCGACGATCGATCAGGCGCAGGGATATCACCGACCTCGCGCGATGGGCGTGGTCGTGCATCTGGCCGGACTCGATGCCCGGGGACTGGAAGGTCTATATGGTCCGCAAGACCGTAATTCAGCGGTCTTTCGGCCGCCGGGTGTGCGGGGTCACGCTACGGGACCGCAAGACGATCCTCATCGGCCGGCACACGCAGCGCTACAGCTTCGAGACCCTGGTGCACGAACTGGCGCATCTGAGGACGATCGACGAAGGGATCGATCATGGTCCGCTCTGGACGCACGAGTTCAACGCCGTGGCGCGGGCCGCCTTCGGCGTCGAACTGCGCAAGGATATTGATTGCGCTCAGGAGGAAATGCGGGCGGGGCGCGCAATCGCGCCGTTCTTGCGCAGCGCGGCGCCGTTGACCGGCGGCGCTTCGGTCCGCGGTATCGCGAGGCCCGGCCTTTCGGATCCAGCATTGTCGAGCAGGATGTAGTGCTTGCCCTCGCGCGCGAGCATCCGGTTGTGCACCATCTCGGCGATGAGTCTGCTCACCATCGGCCGCGAGCTGCCGATCATCTCGGCCCAGTCGTCGTGCCCCAACTCAAGCGTCAGCAGCGTGCCGCGGGCCTCCCTGACCCCGAAGCGCGCTCCCACTTCGGAGAGCATCGCCTCCAGCCGTTCGCGGTAGGACAGCGTCATTATCGACGCATAGCGATGCACCATCGAACCCCAGAACGTGTTGAGGCGTTCGAAAAGCGCGATCACGTTGGCCTGGTTGGAATCGGCGAGAAGCTTCAAAATGCGCTGGCGGCTGACCAGCGCCACCGCGCAGTTGGTCAAGGCCTGCGCCTCGAAGGCCTGGCAGTGGCGGCCCTTGCCATCGAGCCGATCGACGTAGCCGATTATGTCGCCGGGGCCGGCCAGTTCCACCAGGAATCTGCGGCCGTCGGGTTGCGCGCAATGTATTTTGACCACGCCGTTGATGATGATCATCAGAACGTCGGCGGGCGCGCCTTGCAAAAACAGCCGAAACCGCCGCGCATAGCGCGCAACGATGTTTTCGTTGATCAGTTCATCGACAATCTCGCCCGGCACTCCCGCCTGCCGCACCCGCCACGCCAATCGGCTCCGGTCCTCATTCAACGGATTGATAGCCCCTGCCATAGCACGAACCTCGACGGGCGGAGCGCCGTATCGCGGGCCCCCGCCGGATTTGGTCCGCACTCACCGCCTCAGCGCCCTTTTCCGGTCTGTCCCCTCGTGCACCCGATCGCGGTGAATACAGAGCATCCATTAACGTTAGCTGCTGTGCCCGGTTGGGCTATGACGCAGGATCGATCGAGGATCGCCGTAGCGAACTAGGCTTTCACTAAAAAAGGTCCTTTAGATGGCTAATGCCCTACCTCCTTTGTATGAGGTAGCTTGCATTTATCCAACTATGGTGGAAATGTCCAGCCGGCCTTGAAGTGAAGATGCGAACGACTGAGAGCCGCTATATTTGCCTGAATTGGTCCTTTATTGCTGCTGTTTGGCGACCATTGAATGAATGAGTAAGGCGAAGCCCAAGCTCAATTTGATAAGAATCAAGCGTGAATTTGGCTATTTTTATCGTTCGGAATGTCGCCGGCGGTGAGTTTCTCACCATCAAAAGTGAAACCGTCCACCAGATATCGTAAGACGGCGACGGCTCGTTCAAAAGAACCGCTCCTCCCGTATTGAGCAAGCGGCATCGCGGCAGTATTTGCGCGTTCAGCCGTTGGCGAGGCGGCGGGCCGTACCGAGCAGCAGGTCCCAGGTCTCGCGCACGTCGGCCTGCGTGGTGCGCGCGTTCCCGATCGCGAAGCGAATGGCGACGCGTTCGCCAAGGCGCGTGGTCGAGAGAAACGCGAACCCGCTGCGGTTGATCTCTTCGGTCACGCGTTGATTGTGCTCATCCAGCGCGGCGGCATTGTGCGCCAGGCCCGCGGGCAGGTGGCGAAAGCACACGACCGAGAGCGGATGCGGCGCCATGACTTCGAAA
This sequence comes from Binataceae bacterium (SeqCode), assembly GCA_036495625.1. Taxonomy (GTDB): domain Bacteria; phylum Desulfobacterota; class Binatia; order Binatales; family Binataceae; genus JAKAVN01. Next base: position 9,249 of record DASXMQ010000031.1, read on the forward strand.
TCGCCGGCGTCGCGGATCCATCGCGCCAGTTCCTGCGTCCAGGCCACGTGCGCGCGGAGAATCTCGACAATTCCGCGCCGCCCATAGGCGCGCAGCACAAACCATAGCTTGAGCCCGCGAAAGCGGCGGCCCAACTGTACGCCGTAATCCATGTAGTTGCGGACTTCGCTCTCGGGCGTTTCGAGATAGGCGGGGATGAGGCTGAACGCGCGGCGGAGCAGCGCCTCGTGGGGCGTGTATAGCACCGAAAGATCGACCGGCACGAACATCCACTTGTGCGGATTGACCACCAGCGAGTCGGCCGCCTCGGCGCCGTCGAGCAGCCAGCGCAGTTCCGGCACGATCGCGGCTGGACCGGCGTAGGCCGCGTCAACGTGTAGCCATACGCGATGCGCGCGGCAGACGCTCGCGATCGCGGGGACCGGGTCGACCGACGTGGTCGAGGTCGTTCCGACCGTCGCCGCCACCGCCATCGGCAAAAAGCCGCACGCGCGATCTTCGGCGATCGCACGGTCGAGCGCCGTCGGATCCATCCTGAATGCGTCGTCGGTCGAGACCTTGACCACGTTTTCTCGTCCGATACCCAACAGGATCGCGTCCTTCTCGATGTGCGAGTGGGTCTGGCCGGTGCAGTACACGCGCAGGCGCGGAAGGCCGCGGCCGGCGGTGCCCTGATTGCGCACGTCAAGACCGAGCGACTCGCGCGCCGCGGCCAGCGCATGCAGGCCGGAAATGCTGGCGGTGTCGTAAACCACGCCGAAGAAGCTCTGCGGGAGGCCCAGAGCGTCCCGCAGCCACCTGAGCGCGACTTCCTCGACCTCGGTCGCCGCCGGCGACGTCCGCCAGAGCATCCCGTTGACGTTGAGCGTAGCGGCGAGCAATTCGGCCAGCACGGCCGGCTCCGACCCGGTGATCGAGAAGTAGGCGAAGAAGCGCGGATGATTCCAGTGGGTGATGCCGGGGACGACGATGCGCTCGAAGTCGTCGAGCAGCGCGTCGAAATCCTCGCCCTCCTCGGGCATCGCGGGCGCCATCGCGGCGGCGATCTCGCCCGGGCGCACGCGGGAAAGCACCGGAAAGTCCCGCGTGCGCTCGAAGTAGCGCGCGGCCCACGCCGACGCGCGGGCGAGCGCTTCAGCGAATTTGCGTTCGTCCATCGCGGCTTGCGGCGGCGTCGGTTAGTGTCGAGCGAGCGGGGCCGCCAGCGCCTCGCCCGCAAGCTGGTCGTCGGGGACGCCTAGACCCTTCGCTTTCAGCTGCTTGACCAGCCGGCCGCGAGTTTCGGTGATTTCGATCAGTTGATGAGACCGGTACTTTGCGACCTCGGCGGCGGTATAGGGTCTGAAGTCGGCCGGCGTCTCAGCCTTGTTGAAGGTGTGCAATAGCCAGTTGAGCACCTCGGCGATTTCCGCGTCACTCAGCGAGGAAGCGGCGACGCCCGGGACCTCGACGAGGTATTCGCGCCCGCCCGGCACGTGCAGGAAGTAGCCCATCGAGTTTGCCAGGCGCGGGACCGTGCCGGGGATACCCTCGGCGCGCGGCTTGTGACAGCCCCAGCAGTTGAGCGTGTAAAGTTCCGCGGGCGAACCGCCCGCCAGCGCCGTGCCCGCAAACGAGAGCGCGGCAATCAGGACGGCGATAGCGCGCGGCTTCATATCGCGCAAGCGTACTACTTCGCCGGGTTGTTGCCCAACTGCTTCATGAGCGCGTCGCGTTCGGTGTGGACGGCGGCCGCGGTAAGCTGCTTCGCGCGCTCGGTCTTTACCTCGTCGGGAGAAATGGGCTTGAAATCCGCCGGTAGCACTTTGGCGTTGAGGCTCGTAAGCACGTAGGTGAGCACGTCGGCGACTTCCTGGTCGCTAAGCTGCGGCCAAGGCGGCATGTCGCCCTCGAAGCTGTCGCCGCCGGAATCGATCTTGCCGCCCATGCCGAATGACACTACGTCGATTATGTACGCGCGGCCATCCTTAAGCGCGACGTATTTGCCCACTGTGTCGGCGACCGGCGGATATACCGAGGGCGCCCCCTTGCCGTCGGGCTGATGGCAGACGGCGCAATTCGAGATGAAGATGTTGTGCCCGTCCGCCCGAGCCGCCGGCGAGCCGGCCACAAGCGCGAGCGCGCACACGGCCGCGGCGAGCCAAATCCGCAGACTCAGCTCTTGAGCCCGAGCCGGACGGCCGTCGTGCAGTTGACAACGTAGGATGAAGGTTTGGTTCCGAAGCACCAGATGACTCCGTTATCCAGTTGAGTCCTGTAAATGGGCATGTCGCCCTTGTTGTTTTCGCAGAAGCAGCGGCCGCATACGTCTTTGCCGCAGCAGTCACGATAGCCGATTATGTATTCCTTGCCGTCGTTGGGGTCGCGGCAAGTGCCGACCCACGAGGTCGGCGACATGATAGTGCCGGCGGGACATTCCGTATGACTGCCGCCGCAGCAGCCGCATAGGTTGCCGTCGAAGCCGCAGTAGCGCCAGTAGTCGCAGGTCGAAGGATCGTCGGTGCGCCCGGTGCCATAGGCGCCCATCGTCATCTGCGCGTCGGCGCGGCCCAGCACGCGATCGATCGGCAGCAGCGGCAGGACCATCCCGCCAAGCATCAGCTTGCCCATCCGGGCGAGGAAACCGCGGCGCGAGGTGCGCTGAGCGACCGTGCGGGTGAGATGCTCCACCAGGGAATCCATCGTTCGCCTCCTCGCCTATTTGCGTCCGCCCTTGACCACCGCGGCGCGCGGGCCTTCATGATCACGCGCCTGGCCGTCGGCATCGTCCGCGTGACTGTGATCATGCTCATGATCCTGCGCTTCGGCCTCAGAGTGTTCGTGCGGTTCGTGGCCCTCGCTCTGCCGGGACTGCAGGAACTGCTGGATCGACGGAACTCCCATCTGCTTGGCCTCGATCAGGCTCTCCAGATGCTCGCGTGTGTTGAGCAGGCCCTTGGCCCGGATCACGCCGGCGTCGTCGATCATCACTCCGTAGGGCAACTTGCCGATCCGGTAGGTCATCCCGACGTCGGCCGAGAGGATGTAGGGAAAATCCTCGAGATGCTGCGTGCGGATGAAGCGTTCGTGCTCGACCGGCTCGCCGTCGCTGGCGAGGATGACGTCGAGCCACGAACCCTCGGCCTGCTGAATCGACCTGACAATCGGCAGCAGCTTTTTGCATACCGGGCAGGTCGGCGAGAGAAAGAAGAGCAGCGTGCTGCGGCCGCGCGGGCCGCCCAGGTGAAGCGGCGTGCCGCGGCGGATGTCCTTGACTTCGAACTGCGGCGCGGCCTCGCCCTCCTTGGGTCCGCGGTCGAGCGTCAGCGCTCCCATCGGCGCAATCCGCTCGTGCAGCACGCCGACCTGGCGGAGCAGCGCGAGCATCATCAGCGCCATCGAGAGCACCAGCACCCACAGCAGAATCTGCGAAATCACCAGGGCTTCAAGCATTCAGCGCACCCAGCGCGCGAAGCCCGGGAGCGTTCGCGATCAAGTAGTTGGCCGCAGTATAGAGCACCACGATTGTCGCCGCCGCCATCGCGACGGTGGCGAAGTCGAGAAAATCCATCGCCCGCGCCCCCGCCGGCATCAGCGCGAGCGCGAGCAGCGCGAACGGGACGCCGTTGCGCAGCAGCAGCCATGCGCTCAGGCGCTGGCGGAGCGCCGGCCCAAAGCATCCGCAATCGATATCGGTGCGGCCGCGCGCGAGGTTGATCGCGATTGCGCCGGTGAAAACCGCAAGCAGCGAGATCAGCACGAGCGCGGCGGCCGCGCGGATGGGGCTCAGCAGCAGGCCGAGCGCGGCCGCGCACTCGATCACCGGCGCGATCCAGGCAAACGGCGTCGCCATCCACTCCGGGATCAGCCGGTAGTTGATCACCGCGCCGCGAAAACTCTCCAGATCATAGAACTTGAGCGCTCCCGACGCTGCGAAGATAGCGGCGGCAGCCGCTGCGGCCATCCATCCGAGCACTGGATCGATCTGCGGCATTCTTTCTCCCTTCGCGCTCTATGGGCCGGACATCCGGCGTCACGGCGTCAGAGCCCGAACATCTCCCATGGCACGCCGGACAGGCCAGTCATTGTGCCGAGGTACCGGCCGTCGAGCGCGTTGAACGTCTGCATAATCGCCGGCGTCACGCTCAGCACGTAGAGCGTCGGCGCGGCGTCCTGGCTGACCAGGATGGAATTGCCCTGCTGCGGCAACTTGATCCGGTCGATGCGCTTTTTCGCTTTCACGTCGTACACCCAGACCTCGGTGCCCGGATTCTTGTGCGTCCAGTCGCCCCCTCCCTGATGCATCAGGACGAACAGCAAGCCCTTGGCGGCGTTGGCCCAGATCGGTTGATAACCGCCCGGCAGCCATCCCGCCTTCCTCTCGTCATCGCTCAAGAGCGGCCACGGTTCCCCCGGCTCAGCCGGAGTCGAGCCGAGGCCCATCGGATAAACCATCCCGCGGTAGCTGACGAAGCAGGCGTCGTCGCCCATCCGGGCCGGCACGCCGAATACGGGGTCTTTCTCGATGTCGAAAAAGGGCTTGGCCGTGCGCTTTTGCGCCGTCGCCTTGCCGTCGTCGCTGAACTCTGTGGTCAGCATCGTGCCGTCGCTGCAGACCGAAACGAAGCGCCGCTCTCCCGCGATCAGGACTTCGGCACATCCGGAAGTTTCGATCTCGCCCGCAACGCTTCGGTTCCGGATATCAACCACGCTGACCGAGGTCGCGGGAGTCAGATTGGCAACCAGCACGAAGCGGCCGTCCGGCGTCACCGTCATCTCGGAGCTGTCGGGGATCGAGAGCTGGCGCTTGGTCGGCAGAATCACTTCGCCGACCGGCGCAAGGTGACGCGCGTCATAGATGGTCAGCACGTCGGTGCGGTCGCCGCGCGCGCCCCGCGAATAGTAGGTATCGGCCATGTAGAACTGCGTGTGATCCGGCGCCGCCGCGAACGCGCTGGTGATACCGCCGGTCATCTGACCGAGCACCTGGAGCGAGTCCCCATCGACAGCGAACACGCTCGTCACCTGCAGAGTGCCGCTGAACGGATTCATCACGAATACCCAGTGCGGCCCGGCCAGCGGCAACTCTCGCACCTTGACGCCTTCCTCGGGCGGCAACTGGGCGAGCGCGCCGGATCCCCACCAGGCCGACAGTCCCAGGCAGAGCGCGAAGATCGCAATGATAAACGCGGCGCGTTTGGCCATCTCATCTGCTCCCATCCAAGTGGGAAAAAGCGGTCTCCCGCCGGGCTCTATCAACTCGTGCCGACGCTGAACGGGGGTTGCTCCCCATCTTGAGAATTCGACGGAGGACGCCAACCTCTCGTCGAACCCCGGCCAGCCTCAAAAAGCAACCCAGGTGCCAAGGCGAACCGGGGGATTTCACACGGCCTCATCGTCGGCCGAGAGCGCCGGACCTGCTCGCCTGCCGGGCTTTTGCCCCGCGTTAAGGCAGCCTCGTCTTGCGGTTCCAATCCCCGAACCGCGCGCGGCATCCCGGGCGCGCGCTATCCTCAAAGAGTTCACGCAGCCGTAGCTCGCGATGCTCGTCGACGAAGCCTCTTTCCCCGCGAAAACCTACCGCACGGTCGCTTAACAATCAAATGCCGATTCTTGCAAATGCCGATTCTTGGGAAACCAGGCACTTAGGGCGGAAGAAGCCTCGCGGCGACGCCGTCTGACGCTGCCTTCTGGCAGTGGCAAGTCGAAGAGCAGACGAGGCGACGGTTGACGGGCGGCCTCAAAGCGGTCACAAGCGTCTGTTACGCGACCGTGCGCGGATCCAGCTCGGCGATGAAGAAAACCCGATCAGCCTCTGCAGGGACAACGGCCAGCTTCGTGAGCGCCGCCGCGCTGACGCTGATCGCGTTGGCCATGACCGTCGCCGCCGAAGGCCTATCCCTTGCCGCGCCGGACGCGGCCGCAAACGTCCCGTCAGGTCTCGCGATACAACCGAACGCCGGCGCAGCGAGACGGCCGCCGCATTACGTCGGCACCGTTTATTGCTACGCCTGCCACCTCGAGTTGTCGGTCGAATTCGCCAAGACCAAGATGGGCCGGCTGTTCTTGGTCAAGCCGGAGAACGACCTCGAGCGCAGGGGCTGCGAGGGCTGCCACGGGCCTGCCAGCGACCACGCGGAATCGGGCGGCGGCCTGGGTGTGGGCGGGATGGCGGAGTTCCGAATCGACCAGGGACAGACCATCGAGCGCAACAACCGGGCCTGCCTCGAATGTCATGACGAAGCGTTCTGGCACGAGAAAACCCATCCGCGGCGCCGGATGGCCTGCTTCGATTGTCACGTCGTGATGGTGCGGATGAGTACCACTTTTCAATTGGCGCCCGCAGCGGCCGGCGAGGACTGGAATCGCGGGCGCACCTGGCGCGACGCCGCACTCCTTGGTCTGCTGGCCGGGGCGGTACTCGGCGGATGGCGGCGGCTGCGCGTGCGCCGGCGGCGCAAGGGCTGAGGCGGGCGGACTTGACGATGGACTGGATCGCCTTTGCGCGCGGCCCCGCTCTGCACTGGGCGCTCGTGATCATGGTCTTCGGGTTTTGCGTGCGCCTGGGCGCATTCATCTTCAGCCCGGCCGAGCGCGATCTCTATTGGGCGCGCAAGCAATTCTGGCTGGGCCGCGGTCACTGGCAAGTCGAGAGCTACGTGATGCACGCGGGGCTGCTAATTGTGCTCTTCGGTTTCGCACCACACATCCTGCTGGTGAGCGATCTGACCGGAGCCAGCTGGCCCGGCCTGCCGATCGGCCTGGTCTGGTTTGCGGGCTCGGTCACGGTGGTCGCGATGGTCGCCGTGCTGCTCCATCGGCCGCCCGACGAGGCGCGCACGGCCTGGCCGGCGCGGCTCGACGAATATTTCACGTGGGCGGTGGTGCTGACGCCGCTGATCACCGGGATGCTCGCGTTTCCGCACGTCGGCGGGGCCTCACTCATGCGGCCCTATGCCGCGCTCCTGACGGCTCATCTGCTGAGCGTCGAGTTCCTGATGATCTGGCTGCCCTTCGGGCGCCTCGCGCATCTGGTGCTCATGCCGCTGTTGCGCGGCACCGCGCGCACGCTGGAACTGCTCGGGGTCTGGAGTTGACGATGGCGTGCGCCGACGCGCCGGTTGCGATTCGGCCGCATGCGCGCTACCACAAACGGACGCGCGCATCGTGGCCTAAAGGCAAGCGCCGCGGCTTATCCGTTGCCGTCACCGTCAATCTCACGTCCAATCTCAAGCGGGCGAATTTCCTCCGATCGCCGGATCGAAGTGATCGGCAAGCGCCGGCTCTCAATCCGATGGTGGACGGCGCTCGCGGGGCTCGCGCTTGTGGCCGGATGTTCGGCCGGTGAACCGCCGCAATATGCCCCCTCCAGCGCTACGCCGCCGGAGGCTTCGAGCGCTTCGCCCGCAAACTCTGGCGCCGCCAACGAGCAGGGATACACGGGGCTTTGGGAGGGAACCTCGACTGCAGCCTGTATGCCGTTTCAGCCCGATATCACGCGATGCAACGCGGTGCAGAAGATCACGCTCAAGATGTTCCAGGTGGGATCCAAAATTACCGGCCAGTACACCTGCGCGACGGGCAACATGGACTGCCGGGATACCAACACCACCGGCACGATCGCCGACGGACAGGTGCGCGACGGCGGCCCGGCTCTCCGCGTGATGCTGCCCGATGGATCGAGCTGTTTGTTCAACGGAAGGCCATCACCGGGCAGCATGCCGGCGCCGGCGGAGAAGCTGACCGGTACCTACCTGTGTTTGCAGGGCGGCGGCTTTATCGAGCGGGGCAGTTTCCGGGTCGAACGAGCCTACTGACGCTCTAAGGAATCAGCACCGCGCGGCCCTTGACCTTCCCGGCCACCAGATCGTGCAGGGCCGTATTCGCGTCGCTCAGCCGATACTCCCGCGTAGCGAGCGTCACCTTGCCGCGGTCGGCAAGCGCCATCAGTTCGACCAAGTCGGGATAGGTGCCGACCAGGTTGCCCACGATAGTCTTTTCGGTCGCGACCATTTCCATCGTGGGAATCTCGATTTTGCCGCCGTAGCCAACGACGTAGTAGTAGCCCGCGTTGGCGGTCATCTTGAGCCCCTTGGCGACCGCGTCGCCCTCGCCCACGAAATCGATCACCGCTTGCGCTCCGCCGCCGCCGGTCAGTTGCTGGACCGCTTCGACCTCGTTGCCGTCGGATTTGACGACATGATCGGCGCCGCATTCGCGGGCCAGTCCAAGCGCGAGGTCCGAGCGATCGACCACGACGATCGCCGCCGGGCTGAGCGCGCGCAGGACCTGAATGCCGATATGGCCGAGGCCGCCCGCCCCGATTATCACCGCCCAATCGCCCGGGAGCAGGTTGCGCGAGGCTTTTTTGGCCGCGTGATAGGCGGTGATGCCGGCGTCGGCGTGCGGGGCGACGTCCTTGGGCGCCAGCGTCCGCGGCAGCTTGATCAACGCGCGCACGCTCGTCTTGAGCAATTCGGCGTAGCCGCCGTTGGAGTCCAGGCCTGGGAACGCTCCGCCGCCGTGCATATCGTTGCCGCGGCGCGCGGCGAGCGTCTCGCCCGCGCTGGAGAGCGGATGGCAGATGACCGGGTCGCCGCGCTTGACGATCTCGACCGCGCTGCCGACCTCCTCGATCCAGCCCGCGTTCTCGTGTCCCATGATGTAGGGGAGCTTGACGGGAATCATGCTGCGCCACAGTCCCTCGATCACGTGGAGGTCGGTGCGGCAGACGCCCGCGCCGCCGATCCGCACGATGACGTCGGTCGGCTTTTCGATCTTCGGCTCCGACACTTCCTCGTAGCGCACGAAGTCGGGCCGCTTCAGAGCTTCATCGTAGTCGTGCAAAACCGCTGCTTTCATGTCGTGTGAACCGCCTTTCGCCGGAGTTTCCGTCGCGTCAGCGCGCGGCCAACTGCCGTTTACACCCCGCGCGCGTCCGGGGTCAACCGTGGACGCGAGGGGGCCGCTAGAGCGCCAGCTCTTCGAGCGTCCTGCCGCGCGTTTCCGGCGCATAGAGCAGAACCGCCGCAGCGCCGAGCACCGGGCCGATCGCGCAGAGCGACGCCGCGTTGCCCAGTCCGCCCACGAACAGCGATAGGGTCCCGACCAATACCGGGCTGATGAACCAGGCCAGCTGGCCGAGCGTCTGAATCGTGCTGCTGTAACCGGCGGCGCGAATCTCGGTGGGAAACATTTCGGCCGACAGCGCCGAGGTCGCGGCGCGCGAGCCCTGGTAGGTGAACATCGTGGCCATGAACCCGAGCAGGATCATGTGATGATGCGATGACTGAAACATGGTCACCATCGAAATTCCGGCGCCCAGGTAAAACAGGCTGGTCGTGAGGCGCCGTCCAACCAGGTCGAGCAAATAGCCGCACAGGAGAGTCCCCACCGTCGCCATCAGGTAGGCAGCGATTAACGCCGTGCCCACCTGCGACGAGGTCCAATGATGATCGCGCTTAGCGTAGAGGCTGAAGTAGGTGATCGTCGGTCCGCCGACGAAGCCGACGGTGTTGGCAAGCACTGCGACCAGGATGAGGCGTCCGCGATAGGGCCCGCGGAACAGCTTGATATGGCCGCGCAGCGTTTCGCGCCATCCCGGATGAACCGCCAGCGAAGCGCGATGGGCCTGGAAGCGCGCGGTCTCGCGCACGTACTGGCGCAGAAACGCCACCAGCAAAAGCGGCGCGATACCCAGCAGATACATCCCGCGCCAGCCCCACGCCGACTCCGCGACGTAGCCGTACAACTCGCCCGCGATGGCCACTCCGACGAATGCCGCCATGTGAAAGCCGGCGATCGCTCGGCCGCGCAGCTCATCCGGAAACTCCTCGCTGATAATGATGATTGCCATGCCGAACTCGCTGGCCAGGAATACCTGCGAGCAACTCTGGAACAGGGTAAAGGTGAAAAGCCCGCGCGAAAGTCCGGTGAACAGGGTGAACAGCCCATAGCCCAGCACGGTCACCGAAATGACCGGTTTGCGCCCGAACCGGTCCGAACACGAGATCACCAGGAACGACATCACCGTGCCGAGTCGCACGATCGAGGCGATCATGCCGATCGCCTGGTTGCCAAGATGAAACGTTGCGGCGATGTCGGGCGTGCAAAGGTGGAAAATCGTGATGTCGTAACCTTCGAAGATGGTTGCCGGAATCAGCAGGCCGAGCAACTGCCACAGGTACGCGCGCGGATGGCGCGGGACGCCCTCGGCACCGCCGCTCGCCGCCGGGGTCTGGCGCCGCGCATGCGCGTCATCCATCACTCGCCTCCCCACTTGCCTCCGCACATAACGCCGCGCTCGGCGCCGCGCCGGCGGTCCGCTCGGCGCGAATCTTCACCCTTGCGATACACCGGCCGGCAACCGGCGCCGTGATCCTCGTCGTTCCTCCCACCGTTCTCGTCATCGCCCTGTATGCTCGCCGCATGCTCGCAAGCCTTTCCATACTATCCTGTTAAAGACCGCGAATCGCCTGCACCGGACGCGCTCCGCTCCGCATCCGGCTCGCGGACCGCGGTGACGATCATCCGCTTACCGAAGAGCAGCGCGGGCGAAAAAACGTGGCGCAGGATTTCGGCGGTCAGCACCAGCGGCGCCACCGCGCGGCGATGCTGGCGGGCCTTGCGCGCGAACGCGCCGACCGCGGCGCGTGAAGCGGCATACATCGCCGGCACGAGGGGCGCGAGCGCGATCGACGAGGGGCTCAGGCGATCGGTGTAAACCTCGAGCGTGCCGAACCCCGCAAGCCGCATCAGGTAGCGCAGGCGGAAGTAGTCGATAAGGAAGATGTGCCCGTGATAGTAGCGGCCGGCGGAGCGCGCGCGCAGCGTCTCGACTTCATTGGCGAGCCCGCGGCGCATCGTGCGCTGTCCGGTCAGCATCGCGCTCAGCCGCGCGCTCAGATGCATCACGTTGGGCGTGGTCAGCACGATCCGGCCGCCGGGTCTGAGCACGCGCGAGCACTCGCGCACGAAACCCGCCTGGCCTTCAAAATGTTCGATACCTTCGCGCGAGAGCACGGCGTCGAAGGCGCCGGTGCAAAACGGGAGCGGCGCGTTGCAGTCCGCGCGAACCCATCGCGCGGCCGCCGCGCCCGGGGCTGGCGGGAAGAGGTCAAGCGAGACGACCTCGAAGCCCATCCGCTCGAGCCGCGCCGACTCGCCGCCCGCGCCGGCCGGGATGTCGAGCAGGCGGGCGTTCGCCGTTCGATCGAACAGCTCGAAGAAATCGACTCGCGTGCGGCGCTTTTTAACCACAAGGGTCAAGGCTTTAGCCGAGCCGATGCCTCCACGCAATCGCATCCGCATTACGCCTGGGAGCGCAATCCGCCACGCAACGATTGATACCTTCGCCCGCTAACGGATAATCTAAGCCGAGTCCACCACATGAGCGCTTCAGCACTTACAGGCGCGTCGCCCATCCAGCGCGCCGCGCAGGGTTCCGCCGAGTCCGCGATCGAAGCGCGCAGCCTTGGCTTCAGCTACGGCGAGCGGCAGGCGCTCGCCGGGGTCGAATTCACGATCGCGCGCGGCGAAATCTTTGGCTTCCTTGGCCCCAATGGCGGCGGCAAGAGCACGCTTTTCCGGCTGCTCTCGACGCTGGTGCCGGTGCAATCCGGCAGCGCGCACATCCTGGGCTATGACCTGCGCGGCGCGACCCAGGCGCTCCGCAGCAGGATCGGCGTCGTCTTCCAGAGTCCGAGCCTCGACGGCAAGCTGACCGTGGCCGAGAACCTTGCCATCCACGGTAACCTGTACGGGATGCGCGGCGCGCGGCTCAAACAGCGCGCGCAGGCGATGCTCGCGCGCCTGGACGTGAGCGATCGCGCGGACGAGCTGGCCGAGGCGCTTTCGGGCGGATTGCGCCGGCGGGTCGAGCTGGCCAAGGCGCTCCTGCACGAGCCGCAACTGCTGTTGCTCGACGAGCCGAGCACCGGCCTTGACCCTGCGGCGAGGCGGGAGTTTTTCAACCTGCTCGGGCACCTGCGCAACAGCAACGGCGTGACGGTCGTGCTCACGACGCACTACATGGAAGAGGCCGAGCGCTGCGACCGCATCGGCATCCTCGACCAAGGCCGGCTGGTGGCGATCGCGCCGCCGGGCGAGCTCAAGCAGCGGGTGGGCGGCGACGTGATGGTGATCAACGCGGCGGAGCCCGCGGCGCTCGCGCGAAAGATCGCCGATCGATTTCAGCTGAGCGCGGCGCTGGTCGACGGCACACTCAGGATCGAGCGCCCGCGCGGGCACGAGATGGTGGCGCGGCTGGTTGACGAATTCGGCGGCGAGATCGAATCGGTAACCTTCGGCCGGCCCACGCTGGAGGACGTTTTCGTGCATCTGACCGGCCATCGTTTCGTCGCCCGCGCGCCCGAGCAGGAGGAGGATAGCCGCTGATGGGCCGGATCGTGCTGCAGACGTGGACGCTCTGGTGGCGCGAGATCGTGCGCTTTCGCCGTCAGCGCAGCGTGATTATCGGATCCTTCGTCCAGCCGCTGATTTTCTGGGTCCTGATCGGATGGGGCTTTCGCGCCTCGTTCAAACCGAGCGGAATGCCGTCAGGAACCGATTACGTCCAGTACTTCTACCCCGGGGTGATCATGCTGGTGCTGCTGTTCACCGCGATCTTCGCCACCATCGCGACTGTTGACGACCGCCGCCAGGGATTCCTGCAGGGCGTGCTGGTGGCGCCGATCGCGCGCGACACCGTGGTCGCGGGCCAGGCGCTCGGCGGGACCACGCTCGCGCTGTTCCAGGGATGCGTGTTCCTTGTGCTGGCGCCGCTCGCCGGAATTCATCTGGGCGCCGCGGCCGTCGCCGCCTCGATTGCGGTGATGACTATCATCGCGTTCGCGTTCAACTGTATCGGTCTTCTGATCGCGTGGCGCATTGAATCGACCCGCGGCTTTCATCTGATCATGAACTCGATCCTGGTCCCGATCTGGTTTCTCTCCGGTGCCTTCTTTCCCGCCGCGGGCGCGCCCGTGTGGCTGCGCTGGATCATGCGGCTGAATCCGCTGACCTACGGGATGGCAGCGCTCAGGCGCGCGCTCTACCTGGGTGCGCCGCGGAGTCTGGGCGCGCTGCCGGGCGCAGGGCTGTCTGTCGCGATTAGTGTGGCGTTTGCGGTGGCCGCGATGTGGCTTGCGGCACGAGTCGCCCAGCGCAGCCAGGTCGCCGCCGTCTAAGCCATCGCCGCGCAAAGCGGCGCGGCGGCAACCGCGTCAGCCTATGGGATCGAAGTAGGTCTCGCGGCGTCCCTCGAAATGGAACTCGCGCGCAAGCCCGATCCATTTGCGGTCGACGCCGTGAAGCGGCTCGGGGAGGCGTTCCAACGGAAAGAAGCCGGCGCTCAGCGCCTCGAGCGGATTGGGCCTGAGCTCGCCGCCCTCGATCCGGCAGTAGAAGAGCTGCGAATAGATATGGCGGTGCGCCGAGCCGGCCTTGCGGCTGTCGATGACCGCCATCAGACAAAGCGGGCGCACGATGAGCCCGGTTTCCTCCACCGCCTCCTTGGCCACGTTCTCCGCCGGCGACATGCCGACCTCGCAAAACCCCGTCGGATACCACCAGCGACCGTTGGGACGCTCGATCATCAGCACTTCGCCGGCTGAATTAAACGCGATCACGCCGCATCCCGTGGCCGTGGTCACGTAGCCGTCGTAGCCGTCGCGCACTTCGGCGCGCCAGCGGCGCAGGAGATCGGCGGCCTCCTCGGGACTCGCGCCGTCCAGCGCCGCGCGCATCGCGGCCGCTTCGCGCAAGAGCTCCTCGTAGCGCTCGGCGTCGAAGCCGTTGGGATTGAAGGCAAGGCCGGTGCGCGCGATCGCAGCGGTGCGTTCGACGAAGTGAACAATCGCGGCAAGGATCGTACTCAAAGGATCGCGCTCATGCGGCGGGGCATCGCGGCCGGAGGCGCCCAGCGCCCGCCGCGCCGGGATCTCCGGAAAAGCCGGGGCCTACAGACCGGGCAGCACGCTCGTAGCGTGCTGGAAAGGACTGCGCCCGAATGGATTCTGGCCGACCGAGCCGACGCCGCCCAGCGTTACCATGAACTGCACCGCCGTTTCGCTCGGGTTGATCGACTTGGTCACGCCCACGTCAACCGCCCAGCAATTGCAGGGCGACTTGATGCGTACGCCGTATTCGGTCGAAAGCATCTTGGAGTTGGCGAGATCGTAGGACGGCGCGAAGAACAACCCCACCCGGTCGATCAGGTCGTAGTAGGCGCGGAGTGTGACGAACTCGAAGAAGCTCGAGTTGACGTTCGGCTGCGCCGCGGTAGGGCCGGGCGCGATGTAATTGTACGAGAGCTGCAGGAAGGAGCCCGACAGGGCGCGCCCCAGGTAGAGGCTCGGTGGCGAATACAGCGCCCATGGCGGCTGCATCGTGAGGTAGATGCTGGAATAGGTGATGCTCGTGTCGCGCGGAGCGTACCCGAGCTGCGAGCCCATCGAGAGCCAGTTGGTCGCCAGCACCGTCGCCGAGGCCTGCAGGTCGGACCATCGCGAGCCGCCCTGCGCCACCGCGTGGGCGGTGTCGTATGCCTGTAGAATCTGGACCTCCGCCAGCTCGCGCGCCTGAGACGCCACCGCCGGCAGCGGCATCCCCCCGCCCACCTCCTCCTCGTCCTCCTGCTCCTCGGCGATGTCGCTCTGAGCGAAATCGCCCTGCGGCATCGCCGGGCGAGACGCCGAGTGAGCGTAGAGGCGGGAGGTCACGCCGAAGGTAATCAGGCTGCGTGCATTGATGCGGTCAATCTGGTCGAAGAGCGGATAGTCGTTCTGGTTGATGTTCGGCACGTAGGCGTAGTACGCGAACGGCTCCAAGGTGTGCTTGAGCTTGTCGATCGATTTCCAATCGACGTTGTAAACCTTCTCGAGGATGGTCTTCGCGCCGAGGTTGAAGTAGGGCACCTGGCGCCCTCTCAACCCGCCGCCGACCAGCGGCCCGAGCGTCAGACCGTTGTTCCAGTTAAGTCCGTCGGTGCCTACGGGAATGATCGAAATCTGATGACCGGAGGTATCGTAGACGGTTTCGTGAGTTCCGACCGCGCCCCAGCCGAAGAGATATTCGCCCAGGCGCCACGGCACCGTGATCTGCGGATTAACGTCCAGGCGCAGCCCCTTCACGCCCGAGGAACGCCAGAAGTTGTCGGCTTCGACGTCATAATCGGCGTACGCAAGTCCGCCAAGCAGCTCGCGGCGTCCGCTGAGCAGGAATTCCGGCAGCCGCTGCAGCGCGAACTCCTGCGGCTGGATTAAGTCCTGGTTCCACGTTCCGCCAAACTGAGCGTAGCCGTCCTCGAAGCTGTCGAGCAGGCCGAAGTGCGAGGGCGCGTCGCGCATCGTGTTGTAGCCGTTGCCGAAGCCCTTGGAGAGGGTCCAGGTGTTCATCTCGCGCAGGTAGAGGCTGTCGCTGACCGAGATCGCGTCGCCGTAAGCCACCAGGTCCGGCGTGATATGCTCACGCATCATCGCGATGATGTTGTAGCGGTCGATCGGGATGTGCGGGTCGGCGACCTGATAGTCAACGACGTCGTTGACGCGCGAGGCCTGCGAGCGCAGACCTTCGTTGACGTAGGCCGTATCGACCCGCAGATAGTCGTCGATCCCGTTCTGTAGGCGATACTCATTGAACAACCCGACGCGCTGGTTGGTCTCGACGTCGAGCGCGAACGTCGCGTCCGAACTCTTGTTGATCGCCCAATAGAAGGGCTGCATGTACTGCGCGCCGCGCAGTCCCGAATAGCCGACGCGTGGGCTCAGAAAGCCGGTCTGGCGCGAGCTGTCGGCAGGGAAAAGCGCATACGGCAACGGTACGATAGGTTGCCCCAGCACGTCGAAGTGCGCGTTGCGCGCCACGCCCTTCTCGCCAATGTGCGCGTCGATGTCGGCTCCGGAAATCGACCAGTCAGGCCTGTCGCCGCCGCATCCGCAGGTGGTGAAGAAGCCGTCGGTGACCAGGTAATGCTGGCCCGTGAGCTTGCGAATCTTTTTGCCCTGCAGGCGGTAGGTATTGTTGGCGGCGATGAGCCTGCCGTTGGTCAGCTCGACTGTCTCGTCCTCCCAATTGACGTGGCCCGTGTCGCCGAACATCTGTCCCTCGGGATCGATCAGATGCACCCGGCCGTATGCGGAGGCCTGATGGGTCTTGCGCATCAGGTTGATTTTGTCGGCGGTCAGCGTGGTCGCCGCCTGGTTGACTACTGCGTTGCCGGTAACCACGAAAGTGTCGGTCTTGTAGTCGTACTCGAACTGGCGGCCGGTCACATCAACCGGGCCGTGATGCGAAGATTGCAGCACGTGGGCGGCGTCCGAGGGGTTGCCTCTTTTCTGGCCCTGGCTCGCCTGCTGTGCGTTCTGCTTCGCCTGCGCGCGTGCGTCGAGCGGCTCAAAGGTCGCCACGGCCGCGAACGCGAAACAGACCGCCGGCAGAGCTTTATATAGTAGCTTCAGGAAATAGCCCCCGCCGGCCCTGTCGCTTGAGAAAATATGGATAGATCTCCCCCACCAGATAGACAGAACCAGTTACCACGATAACCTCGTCCGGTCCACTCTCGGCCAAAACATGATCCACAGCCCTAAGCGGCTCGCGCACTACGCGTGCGGGTACCTGTGCCGCAAAGAGCGGCAAAAGATTCTCAGGCTCGAGCGGACGCTTGGGCTCCGCCCTCGTAAGCGTCGCGTCTCGCACGCGCGGCGCCAGCATCGCCGCCATCTTCGCCCACTGCTTGTCCTCCAGGCAGCCGAAGATCAGGCGCGGCCGCACCTGCGGGCCCAATTCAACCGCTATCGTATCGAGCAGCGCGCCGATGCTGAGTTCGTTGTGCGCGCAATCGAGGATGACCAGTGGCCGGCGCGACACCACATCGAAGCGCCCCGGCCAACTCAATTCCCTAAGTCCCCGCCGTATCGCCTGCTCCTCCAGCCGCCAGCCCTGAGCCCTTAGCGCCTCGACCGCCGCCAGCGCGATGGCCGCGTTCTCGTGTTGGAACGGCCCGGCCACGGCGAGCTCGACTCGGTCAAGGTTAAGCCCCAGTCCCAAATAGTCAAGCATGTGGGCGGGGGCGCGCGAACGAAAGCAAAAGTCGTGCTCCGCGATCCGGATCGGACTTTTGCGCTCAACCGCGATCGAGGTCAGCACCTGGCGCGCTTCGGGGTCGCGCGCGCCGATCACCACCGGCACGCCCGGCTTGATGATGCCGCCCTTCTCGGCCGCGATCGCCGCGATCGTATGGCCGAGGCGATCCATATGGTCAAAGCCGATCGGCGTTATCACGCTGACCAATGGCGTCACCACGTTGGTCGAATCGAGCCGGCCGCCGAGCCCCGTCTCAATCACCGCCAAATCGACCGCCGCCTCGGCAAAGTACAGGAACATCAGCGCGACCGTGAACTCGAAAAACGTGAGCGCAAGATTGGCGCGCTCGTAAATGCCGCGCAGCCGCTCGATATACTCCAGCATCAGACGCGCCGGCATCTCGGCGCCATCGATCCGCGTCCGCTCGGTCAGATGAACCAGGTGCGGCTTGGTGTAAAGCCCGCAGCGCACTCCCGCCGCGCGCACGATCGCATCGATCATCGCGGCCACGGAGCCTTTGCCCTTGGTGCCCGCAATATGGACAGCGCGCAGTCGCCGATGAGGGTCGCCAATCAGCGCGAGCGCCTGATCCATGCGCTCAAGTTTGTAGATTTCACCGCGCCCTTCGAGGGAATAAAGCCAGTCCAACGTTTTGGAAAGTTCGAGCACCGCGGCGGAATTTTAGCGTGACGCCCGCTCAAAACCTAAACTCGGAGAGCCGTCGGGCAGTTTAAAGGGCTGGAAATCGAACGAATTCACAAGCGCAGATAGGCTACGCTTTAAAATAAAATAATAAGAATAGGCTATTCATTAGTCTATAAAAGCTGCTCTTTAATTGTATTTTTCAACTTAATAGTCGCTAAATGACTCTATTACAACGTCCAATAGTTCCATTGGTCGGTAACGCCATCAACTTTCATTCCATTTCCAGACAAGGGGCACGCGTCGATAACCTCGATGTCGCTGAGGGGGGGCGATCATTGAGCTTAGGCGCTGACGCCGGGCTCGAGCAGTAAAAGAAATGCGGCGCGGAACAATCCGCGTCGCATTTCCTTGGCCTGTGTTCTGGAATCAGCCGGCCGCGGCCGGCTTGCGGCGGCGGCCTCGCGCTCCGCGCCCGCCCCCGAGCATCGCAAGCAGCCGCGCCAGCGTCGCCCGCATCTGCGCCCGCGGCACGATCGCGTCGAGCATGCCGTGCACGAGCAGGAACTCCGCGCTCTGAAACCCTTCGGGCAGCACCTGGTTGGTGGTCTGCTCGATCACGCGCCGCCCGGCAAAACCGATCAACGCTCCCGGCTCCGCAAGGTCGAGGTCGCCGAGCATCGCGAACGACGCCGCCACGCCGCCCGTGGTCGGATCGCAGAGCACCGCGAGATACGGCAGGCGCGCGTCGCGGAGCCGCCCGATCGCGCCCGCGACCTTCGCCATCTGCATTAGCGACAGCGCTCCCTCCTGCATCCGCGCCCCGCCCGAGGAGCAAAACACGACAACGCCGAGGCTATGCGCGGCCGCATAGTCGATAAGCCGGGCAAGCTTCTCACCGACCACGATTCCCATGCTGCCGCCCATGAAGGCGAAATCCATCACTGCGAGCGCGAAGGGATGGTCCTCGATCCGGCCAAGGCCGGTGACCACCGCGTCATTGCGGCCGGCGGCGCGGCGCGCCTGTTCAAGGCGCTGCGGATAGGGCTTGGAATCGCGAAACTCCAGCGGATCGCCGGCCGCAAGGTCCTCGAACAGCTCGCGCCAGCTGCCGCGATCGACGGTTATCGCGAGACGCTGCTCGACGGTCAGGCGATGATGGTAACCGCACTTGGGACAAACGTTGAGATTGCGCTCGACTTCCTTGCGAAAGGCAATTTCGCGGCATCCGGGACACTTGACCCAAATATTCTCGTCGGCTGCGCTTTGCGCCGCGGCCGCCCGTTCGTCCCGCTCCCGCTGCGCCATCGCTTTAGCCTCCGTCCGTGGCGCGCGCGCCGCCGCGCGCAGCGCGCATCGCGTTCTTCATCCCGCCCACCGCTTCGCCCACCGCCGCGGCAAGACCGAGCCCTGCACCCTCGCGCTCGATGATGAGCGAGAGCGCGCTCCCGACCACGACCGCGTCTGCGTAGCCGGCGACCTCGCCCGCCTGCGCGGCGGTCGAGATGCCGAAGCCGACGCCGATCGGCAAATCGGTCACCGTGCGCAGCGCGCGCACGCGATCTTCGAGACCGGCGGCGAGGCTCGCCCGCGCGCCGGTCACGCCGGCCACGGCGACGTAGTAGAGGAAGCCGCTGCCCGCCCGCGCGATTGCGCGGGCGCGATCGATCGGCGTTGTCGGTGCGAGTAGATAGATGAGGTCGAGGCCGTGAGCGCGGGCCGGACGCGCAAGCTCGGCCGCCTCCTCGGGCGGCAGATCGACGACGAGCAAGCCGTCAACGCCGGCGCGCGCGGCATCGGCGCAAAGGCGCTCGCATCCGTAGTGCAGAATCGGATTGTAGTAGCCGAACAGCACGACTGGCATTTGGCTCTGGCGGCGCACCTCGCTCACCATCGCGAGAATCGCGGCGAGCGAGGCGCCCGCGGCCAGCCCGCGCGCGAGCGCGCGCTGATTGGCGGGCCCGTCCGCCATCGGATCGGAAAACGGCACGCCCAATTCGATAAGGTCGGCGCCGCGCGCCTCCAGTTCGAGCACCAGGGCGCGCGTGGCTTCGAGGTTGGGATCGCCGGCCACGATGAACGGGATCAGCGCGGTCTCGCCGCGCGCGCGGAGCTCGGCGAATTTCTTTGCGATGCGCCCTGTGCCGTTTTGCGCCGCCGCCCGCCCGCTCACAGCGCCACTCCAAGCGCGCGCGCGACGGTCTGCATGTCCTTGTCGCCGCGCCCCGAGAGATTGACGATCATCACGCGCTCCCGCGCCATCGCAGGCGCAAGCCGCGCCGCATACGCGACCGCGTGCGCGCTTTCGAGCGCCGGGATGATCCCCTCGCTTTCCGAGAGCAGGCGCAGCCCCTCCACCGCCTCGGCGTCGGTGACGGCCGCATACTCCGCGCGTCCGCTTTGCTTGAGCCATGCGAGTTCCGGGCCGACGCCGGGGTAGTCGAGTCCCGCGGCGATCGAATGGGTCTCGCGAATCTGGCCGAGCTCATCCTGTAGCAGGTAGGTGCGATTGCCGTGCAGCACGCCGACGCTGCCGGCGGTGATCGTCGCCGCGTGCGCGGAACCGTTGAGCCCCAGTCCGCCCGCCTCGACGCCATGCATCCGCACGTCGCGATCCTTGATGAAGGGATAGAACAATCCGATAGCGTTGGAGCCGCCGTTGACGCAAGCGACCAGGGCGTCTGGCAGCCGGCCTTCGCGCGCGAGTATCTGGCGGCGCGCCTCGCGCCCGATCACCGACTGAAAATCGCGCACGATCATCGGGTACGGATGCGGCCCGGCCGCGGTTCCGATGAGGTAGTAGGTGTGGGCGACCGTGGCGATCCAGTCGCGCAGCGCCTCGTTGAGCGCGTCCTTGAGGCTGCGGCTGCCGGCGTCCACCGCGGTGACCTTGGCGCCGAGCAGTTTCATGCGGAAGACGTTGAGCGACTGGCGCTCGACGTCAACGCTGCCCATGAAGACCTCGCACTCGCGCCGGAATAGCGTGGCCATCGTCGCTGTCGCCACGCCATGCTGTCCGGCGCCGGTCTCGGCGGTAATCCGCGTCTTGCCCATCCGCACCGCGAGCAGCGCCTGGCCGAGTGTGTTGTTCACCTTGTGCGCGCCCGTGTGGCACAGGTCTTCGCGCTTGAGATAAATCTTCGCGCCGCCCAGTTTCGCGGTCAGGTTGGCGGCGAAGTAAAGCGGCGTAGGTCGGCCGACGTATTCGCGCGAGAGCCGCTCGAGTTCGGCGCGAAAGGCCGGATCGCGGCGGGCCGCGCGGTACTCGCGTTCGAGTTCGCCCAGCGCGGGCATCAGCGTCTCGGCGACGTAGCGGCCGCCGAATTCGCCGAAGTGTCCGCGCTTATCTGGATAGCTTTGCATGACTGCTGGTGGGTTTTGCGCCGATCGAAGAAGATCTGGCATTTGCGATGAAGCTTCGGACTTTGTCGTGGTCCTTGATCGCCGGCGCCGCTTCGACGCCGCTTGCGACGTCGAGCGCGTAGGGATTGAGCGCGGCGGCGGCCGCCGCGTTATCCGGCGTCAATCCGCCCGAGATGAAGACGCGGCTTAGGTCGAGCGCGCGCAGCGCCTCGAAGGGGCGCGTGCGGCCGGTGCCGCCGAAGAGCCGCGGATCGAACGTGTCGATCAAAATAAAATCGGCCCTGATTGTGGCGGGATCGATAGCGTCGAGCGGCGCGTCGGGCGGCAGCCGCAACGCGCGAATCACCGGCACCGGCCATCCTGCAAACGCGTCGTCATCTTCGTCGCCGTGAAACTGAAGCAGATCGAGATCGAGCGCTTCAAGCCGCTCTTTTATGTAGGCCTGGTCCGCGTTGACGAACACGCCGACCATCCGCGCGCGTCCCTTGACCACCGGCGCAATCGCCATGGCCGCCGCCAACGAGAGATATCGCGGGCTCGGCGGATAGAAGTTAAGCCCGATGAAGTCGGCGCCGAGGCTGACGGCCGCTTCCGCATCCTCGCGCCGCGCGATGCCGCAAATCTTTATCCGCACCGCCATCGCCCGCCGTCTAACCTTGACCCGCTTCGAGCGCTGAACCGAGCACTTCGAGTTTGCGGCGCGGGTCGCCGCCGCGCAGCAAACTTTCGCCGATAAGAAAAGCGCGGGCGCCGGCGCGGTCGAGGCGGCGGATGTCGTCGGGCGTGTCGATCCCGCTTTCCGAGACGATGAGCGCCGCGCCGCGATAGTCTCTGAGCAGGCGCTCGGTAACCGCGATATCGGTGACGAACGTATGCAGGTCGCGGTTATTTATTCCGACGATTTCCGCACCGGCGCGCACCGCGGTCCGCAGTTCACCCTCGTTATGGACTTCAACCAACGCTTGAAGGCGGAGTTCGCGCGCCGCCGCATAGAGCGCGACGAGGTCCGCCTCTTTTAGCATCGCAGCGATCAACAGAATACCGTCGGCGCCCGCCGCACGCGCCTGATGAAGCTGGTACGCGTCGAAGATAAAATCCTTGCGCAAAAGCGGCAGATTAACTGCCGCTCGAACCCTCCGCAAATCCTCAAGCGAACCTTTAAAGTGACGATCCGTAAGCACCGAAATTGCGGCTGCGCCGCTGGCTGCATAGTCGCGCGCCACCGCGGCCGGGTCGAGTCCGGGCAGGATGTCGCCCTTGCTGGGTGAAGCGCGTTTAATCTCCGCGATGATCGCGGGGCGGTGCGCGCGAAGCGCGGCCAGAAAATCTCGCGGCGCAGGAGCATTCCGGGCAGCCTCGCGTATGGCTTCAAACGGCACTGCAGCGCGTTCAGCTTCGAGTTCGGCGCGCTTGGCAGCGAAAATCCGCTCCAGGATCGAGCTTGCAGCCGAAGTTGAAGCGGTGCTTGAACTCATGATGCCTCTTCGTGGCTCGCGCGCCGCATCCGCTCCACCACATCCAGCGCCTTGCCCGCGGCGAGAATCTCGCGTGCGGCCGCGATGCCGCCGGCAAGCGACGCCGCCCGGCCGCCGACATAGATCGCGGCTCCCGCGTTGAGCGCGAGCACATCTTGCGCCGCTCCCGCCTCGCCCGCAAGCGTGCGGCGCAGGATCTCAGTCGCGTGGTCGACGTCGGTCACTCTGAGCGCGGAGGGGTCGCCGGGCGCCAGCCCAAGCTCGCGCGGCCGCACCTCGAATTCGCTTACCGCGCTGCCGCGAATCTCAGCGACCCGCGTCGGCGCGGCCAGCGATAGTTCGTCAAGTCCGTCTTCACCGTGCACCACCATCGCGTGGTCGACCCCGAGCGCGGCGAGCGCCTCGGCCATCAGGCGCACCAGCCGCGGGTCGGCGACGCCGAGCAACTGGCGGCGCGGACAGGCCGGATTGCTGAGCGGCGCGATCAGATTGAAAACGCTGCGTACGCCAAGCGCGCGGCGGAGCGCGGCCAGCCGTGCGAGCACCGGATGATAAGCCGGTGCGAAGATGAAGCAGCATCCGGCGGCGCTGAGGCATCGCTGCACGCCTTCGGGATCGAGTTCGATCTTCACCCCGAGGCGCTCCAGCACGTCGGCCGCGCCGACCCGTCCGCTGATCGCACGATTACCGTGCTTGGCGACCGGCACCCCGGCCGCCGCTGCGACCAGCGCCGCGCCGGTTGAGATGTTGAACGTGCTTGCGCCGTCGCCGCCGGTCCCCGCGGTATCGAGCACATTGCCGCCGTTGAGGTCGAGCGCGCGGGCGCGCGCCCGCATCGCGCGCGCACCGCCGGTCAGTTCGGCGGCGGATTCGCCCTTGAGCTTGAGCGCGACCAGGAAGCCCGCGATCAGCGCTTCGGCCGGCTCGCCGTCGAAAACCTCGCCCATCACGCGCTCGGCGCGGACGGCGTCGAGCGAGCGGCCCTCGAGCACGGCATTGAATGCGTCGCGCAGCTCGCTCACGCGGCGACCTGCCTTAAAAAATTCGCGAGCAGCTTTTTACCCTCGGGCGTTCCGATCGACTCGGGATGGAACTGGATTCCCTCGACCGGCAGCGTGCGATGTCTTAGCCCCATCACTTCGCCCTCCGCGGTGTGCGCGCTCACTTCGAGGCATGAGGGAATCAAATCGGCATCCACCAGCAAAGAATGATAGCGCATCGCGTCGAACGGGTTGGGCAGGCCGGCAAAGATGCTTTTGCCGTCGTGCAGGATGGGCGAGGTTTTGCCGTGCATCAGGCGTCCCGCGCGCACCACCTTGCCGCCGAAGGCCTCGCCGATACACTGATGGCCCAGACAGACGCCCAGGATCGGCAGCTCGCCCGCCATCTCGCGGAGCAGCGGCACCGACACTCCGGCTTCCCGCGGCGTGCAGGGGCCGGGCGAGATTACGATCGCCCCGGGAGCCATCGCGCGCGCGCCGGCGACGTCGATCGCGTCGTTGCGGCGAACCTCCAGCTCGGCGCCCAACTCGCCCAAGTATTGCACCAGGTTGTAGGTGAACGAGTCGTAGTTGTCGATTATCAATATTCGCATCGGCATTCGCGCCCCGGCTTTAGTTGCTCCCATCCGCATTCTCGAAGGCGCGCGCGGCGCTGAGCGCCCGCACCATTGCGCGCGCCTTATTGACCGATTCCTCGTACTCGGCGCCGGGGTCGGAGTCGGCGACCACGCCGCCGCCCGCCTGGATATAGACGCGGCCGTTCTTGCACAGGATGGTGCGCAGCGCGATCGCGGTGTCGGTATTGCCGGTGTAACTGAAATAGCCCACCGCGCCGGCGTACACGCCGCGCCGCACCGGTTCCAGTTCGTCGATAATCTCCATGGCGCGAATCTTGGACGCGCCCGAAACCGTGCCCTGGGGGAAGGTCGCGCGAAAGGCGTCGTACGCGTCGCATCCCTCGCGCAGCCGCCCGCGCACGTTGGACACGATATGCATGACGTGCGAATAGCGTTCGACCGTCATCAGCTCGGTGACCTCGACCGAGCCGACCTCCGCGACGCGGCCGACGTCGTTGCGTCCGAGATCGACCAGCATCACGTGCTCGGCGCGCTCCTTCGGATCGGCCAGCAGCTCGCGTTCGAGCGCGCGATCCTCGGCCTCGGTCGTGCCGCGCCGGCGCGTGCCCGCGATCGGCCGCAGGGTGATTTCGCGCCCCTCCACCCGCACCATCACCTCGGGCGACGCGCCGACCAGCGTATGATCGTCCATCCGCAGGTAAAACATGTACGGCGACGGATTGATCGTGCGCAGGCTGCGGTAGAGGTTAAACGGATGGCTCCCGAGCGGGGCTTCAAAGCGTTGCGAAGGCACCACCTGGATCACGTCGCCCGCGGCGATATATTCCTTCGCCGCCTCGACCATCGCCATGTAGCCCTCGCGGGTCTGGTTGGAGACCAGGTGCATCGCGTCTCCGTTGAGATTGGCGGCGCTCTCGAGGCGCGGCGCCTCGGCCGGTGCGTCGAGGCGCGCGATCAGCTCGTCGATTTTGGCCGTCGCGTTGCGGTACGCGGCGCGGGTCGAAGGATGATCGTCGAGCGCGACGTTGGCGACGATCTTGAGCGTCTGGCGCACGTTGTCGAAAATCAGCACCGTGTCGGTCAGCATCAGGTACAGGTCGGGCGTCCCGAGTTCGTCCCGCGCATGGCTCGGCAGGCGCTCGAAGTAGCGCGCGATATCGTAGGCCAGAAAGCCGACCGCGCCGCCGAAGAAGCGCGGCAACTCAGGCGGCTGGCAGGCGTGGAAGCGGCGCATCTCGTCGCGCAGTCCCTCGAGCGGACTCTTGACCGAGCGCACCTCGACGCTGCGCCCCGGCCGCGTCAGATCGAGTCGTCCGCCCCGTCCGCGCAGCACCATCGCGGGCTCCGCGCCGATGAACGTATAGCGTCCCCATTTCTCGCCGCCCTGCACGCTCTCGAGCAGGAAGGCGTAATCCCCGCGGGCGACCTTGAGAAAGGCGCCGACCGGAGTCTCCAGGTCGGCGGTTATCTCGCGCCAGATCGGAATCAGGTTGTAGCCCTCGGCGGCCAGGGCTTCGAATTCGCGCTCGCTTGGCTTGACCATCACTCTCCCCACGAATCCGCTTACACCTGACCGAGAACCGAAAGATCGCTCGAACCAGGCACTCCGAAAGACAGAAGAAGCAAAATAAAAAGGGCCGCCGGCTTATCGCCCGCGGCCCCTTGGACAACCCTGCTGATCGTTAAATCACGACCCTGGAGCGCAGGCGTGCGCGATGGCGTGCCACCACCGACGCGATACGGCCTTGAGCTTCAGGTTCATCGCTTCCATCTCCGGTCGGATAAGTTAGCCAGCCGCCGCGCCGGATGTCAATCGAGCGATAGCTGCCGCCCTCATCAATCTGTCGGCGCCGACTGCGCGGAATCGCTACCGCCGCCGCTATCGTCCGAGCCCGAATCGTTCGTATCCGTATCTTCGGAATCGGGGCTCGACGCGTTATCGCTCGCGGCTGTTCCATGCGAGGATGCCGCGCTGGAGGCGCCAGCGCGGTTGACGTAGCGGGCGGTGTAGGCCGCGCGCAATTGCGCCTGAGCCGAGCGCGCGTCGTCAGCGGTCGGATATGGCCCGACCTGCACGCGGTACCACGTTTGACCGCTAATCTGCGTGGTCGAAATGTGCGCGATGTAGCCGAGTGCGAGCAGCCGCGACGCCATCTTGTTCGCAGCCGCATGATCCATGGCGGCGTCGATGACGATATTGTAGCCCTTGCCATGAGGCGCGGCGCTCCGCGCCGGAGCGGCGGTGGTCGCACCCTCGCTCGCGCCGCTGTCCGTGTCGTCCGTAGCCGAATCCGATTCGGAGTCGCTGTCCGACGCATCTGCTGCGGGCGCCTGCGGATGCTGTATCGGGGCACTCGCCAGCGTGGGACGCGAGGGCAGCACCTTGTGCGCGCGCTCCGGCTTGGCCGCTGCCGGCGCAGGCGGCGGCACGGCTGTCCCGTTTATCGACGTGCTTTCCCGCGATGCGGTTCTCTGCCCCGATGCGGCCTCATGCGACGGCGGCTTCGCCGTGGCTGCGGTGACCGGAGCGGCAGCCTCAGGCGCGGCGGCCTGCGGCGGCGCGGCAGGCGCGCCGGCGGGCATGGGATAGACGCTCGCAAGCTGGGTCTGGTCCTGCTCGGTCTGTGCCATCTCACGCCCGGAGATCATCCCGAGGAAGAACACCGCGGCTGAGAGCCCCACCAATCCCGCGAGGACTAAGAATCCGCCGCCCGGTCCAATGTCAAAACGCATGCGCTTTAGTCGTCCGTTTGAATTTTCTTTGTCGCCGAATCCTTGCGCGTCTTCTTCCGCCGCGGCCCGCTTTACATACGATCGGGCGCGCTCACGCCAATCAAATTGAGTCCGCTCCTGATACCGTCCATCAGCAGTCGCGCCAGGAACAGCCGCGCAAGGCTAAGGTCGCGTTGTTCACTGATTATACGATTTGCGGGCTTGTTGTAGTAGCGGTGAAAATCGCCCGCCAACTCGAGCAGGAAGAAGGGCACGCGATGCGGTTCGAGGCTTTCGACCGCGCCGCGGACCACGTCCGGCAGGCCGATCAGCTTGCGCCCAAGGGCAATCTCCTCTTCCGAAAGCGGCGCCAGATCGACCATGGCGAGATCCGCCGGCAGCCCCATGCCCTTCTTCTCCCCCTCGCGAAAGACGCTGGCCAGCCGCGCGTGCGCGTACTGCACGTAAAAGACCGGGTTCTCGGGCGCCTGGCGCTTGGCCAGGTCGAGGTCGAAATCCAGATGGCTGTCGTGCTTGCGAAAGAGAAAGAAAAAACGCACCACGTCGGCGCCAACCTCGTCCACCAGTTCGTCGAGCGTCACATAGGTCGCCTTGCGCGTGGACATTTTGACCTTCTCGCCGCCGCGCGTGAGCGTCACGAACTGATAGATGATGGCGTGAATGGGAGTAACGTCGTAACCGAGCGCCTTGACTGCCGCCAGCACGCCCTGATGCTCGGCGATATGGTCGGCGCCGAAAACGTCGATCACGCCGTCGAAGCCGCGCCGCAGCTTTTCGATGTGATAGGCGATATCGGGCGTGCGGTAGGTCGGCTCGCGCCCCGGCCCCGATCGCACCAGCACGCGATCCTTGGGCAGCCCAAGCGGCTCGCCCTTCAGCCACACGGCGCCGTCGTATTCGGCGACGAGGCCGCGCTCGCGCAGCCCCTCGATTACCGCGTCCACCTGGCCGCCGCGGATGAGATCGAGCTCGTTGGTGAAGACATCGAAGCGGATGCCCAGGCGATCGCAGGTGGCGCGGATGTCGGCGAAAATCGCCGCTTCGGCGGGCGCGCGAAAAACCTCGATATCGGCCAGCTCCGCGAGCGCGTCGCCATGGCGCGCAACCAGTTCGCGCGCGACGTCGCGGATGTACTCGCCCTGGTAACCGTCTTCGGGCATCGCCGCCGGGCGGCCAAGCTCCTCGAGGTAGCGCGCGCGCACGGATTCGCCGAGCAGCCTCATCTGGCGGCCGCCGTTGTTGAAGTAATACTCGCGCGTGACCGTAAAGCCGGCCGCCTCGTGCATGCGGGCGAGCGTGTCGCCGAGCACGGCGTTGCGCCCGTGGCCAACGGTAAGTGGTCCCGTCGGATTGGCCGAAAGGAATTCGACCTGTACCTTGCGTCCCTCGCCGATTTGCGGACGCCAGAAGCGGTCGCCCTCGCCCGCGGCGCGGCGCAATTCGCCCTGCCAGTACGCCGACGCCATCCGGAAATTGATGAATCCCGCGCCGGCCACGGCAGCCTCCGCGACTTCGGGCGGCAGTTCGAGGTTGGCGCGGATTATTTCGGCGATCGCGCGCGGCGGCTTCTTCTCCGCCCGCGCCATCACCAGCGCGGCGTTGCTCGCCGCGTCGCCGTGGGCTGGGTCCTTGGGCGCCTCGACGCCCGCGGCCTCGGGCAGCGCGGTCGCGAGCTGGCCGGCGGCGCGCGCCCGCCCAACCGCGGCATTGAGGATGGATTCGATCAGGTCTTTCATCTGGCAGCCGGAGCAATCGTGCTCATTAATAGTGCCCATCAATCGTGTCAGATAGCGCTTGCGAGTTGTAGTGGGCCTTGCGCGACGCCCTTGAACCCCGACACCCGCGCATCACGATTCGGTCCGATCCTATGCTAAGAAATGCCGCAAGCGGGAAAATCGATTTCGCCGTGCCGAGGGTAATCCGATGGTAAAGGTCGCAGTGATGCTCAAGCGCAAGCCCGGGATGAGCGCGCAGGAGTTCCATCGCTACTGGAAGGACGTGCACGGACCGCTCGTGCTCGGAGTGCCGGAACTGATGCGTCACGTCCGCAAATATGTCCAGAGCCACGCTATCGAGACCGGACTCTCGGACACGCCGGGCGGATCGGGCCCCTACGACGGGTACGCGGAGCTGTGGGCCGACAGTCTCGACGAAGTGAAGCAGGCTTTCGCCGAACCGCGATACCTGGAAATCGTGCGGCCCGACGAGCACAAGTTCCTCGACCTCGCCAATTGCGTCTTCATGGTCGTCGAGGAAGTCACGATGAAGGGCTGAGACGGAAACCTGGAAGCAGGCATCGAAACAACGGGAGACCTGGTTACGAAGATGAGCAGGAAGCCGATCGGAAAACTCGATCACATCGGAATCGCCGTAAAAAGCATCGCCGAGGCGCGCACGTTCTACGAGGGCGTGCTCGGCGCGACCTTTCTCTACGAGCGGGAAAACCCAGCAGGCTTCAGGTACGCCGAATTCGACCTCGGCGGCACCATAGTCGAATTGCTCGAACCGGCGCGCGAGGATTCCTTCATGCACAAGTTCATCGCCGAAAACGGCGAGGGCTTCCATCACGTCACCTTCAACGTTCCCGACTCGCGTGAGCGGGTGGCCGAGTTGAAGGCCGCGGGCGTGCGCGTGGTCCAGGAGAAGGAACATTCGCCGACGTCGTTCGAGGCCTTCATCTCGCCGCGCTCGTCGCACGGCGTGTTGATCCAGATTGGCTCGGGCTTCCCGACGCTCTCGGTTGACCCCGAATGGGAAAAGGTGATGCCGGGGCTCAAGTTCGATAAAAAATAAGCTCCGATGGCCGCGTGGAAAATGCCACCGCCGATCAAGGTTTACGAGGCGCTGGGGGCGATCGGCGACGGCCGCGTGCGCGCTGCGGGCGGTCCGCGCACGGCCCCGGGCGGCGCCGGCACAGCGGATGCATGGGACGTCGTCTCGTCCGAGGGCGGCAAAATCTATCGCGTCGAAATTTCGGCTGACGGCCGCGAGATCGGTTCCAACGACAATGCCTCTTACTGGCAGGGCTACCTCGGCTATCCCGCGATCGCCGTGCTGATCGAGCGCGGAACCCTCACTGCGACCGCCGGGGCGACGCGAGCGCTTGCCGGAATTCCATGGAAGGAGCTCAACCGCCGCTTCAAAAACGACTACGTGCGCACGACCGCCGAGGTCGCGCGCATCGTGGACCAACGCGGCGGCGACTTCGCGACGATTCGCAACGAGGCAGCCGCCATTCTCGGCGCGCTTGCGGCGCTTGGGCTCGAGCGCGGCGCGCGCCGCCGTCCCCCGCGCGAAGGCGGCGCGCGCGGCGTCTAGTCGATTCGCAGGCGATCGGCGAGGCGGCTGAAGCGGCGGCGCTCGTCGGCGTTGCGCACGGCCTGCATAAGCGCGGTCTTCGTGCCGACCAGCACGCACACTCGCTCGGCGCGGGTGA
>DASXMQ010000032.1:0-19315 GCA_036495625.1 Binataceae bacterium (SeqCode)
CCGCGGATTGGCGGAAACCCTGCGAGGGAGGCTACGCGGCCGGCGCGGTCACCAGAACATTCTTCTCGCGCTCGAGGATTTTGCGCACCGCCGGGCGCGCCAGCATCCGGTCCTTGAACGCCGTGTAAGCGGCGAGCTCCCTCATCGGCAGGCCGATCCGCAGGCCCCAGCCGTAAAAGATCAGCGTATAGGGATCGCAGACCGTGTACTGCGCGCCCATCATCCAATCCTTGCCCTTCAACAGGCCGTCGATTTCCTGCAGGTTGGCCCAGAAGTTCCTGCGCCCGGTCTCCTTGATACTCGCATGTGCCGCCGGATCGTCGGCGAAGCGCTCGGGCCGATTGATGTGGGTAAACGACGGATGTACGGTGCTCGCAAACCACGCCATCGTCGAGACGCTTCGCGCTTCGTCCGGCACATCCGCGGGCAGCAGGTTTGCGGCGGGATACTTCCTTGCCAGGTAGGTCAGGATAGCCGTGTTCTCGACCAGGATCTCGCCGCCGATGTCGAGCGCGGGCACTCTGCCGCGCGGGTTGATTTTAAGATAGGCCTCCGAGCGCTGTTCGCTATTGGCGAACGAGATCGCCCGCGCTTCGTACCGTGCGCCGCTCTCTTCGATGCCGATATGCGACGCCGTCGAGCATGCCCCTGGAGCATAGTAAAGCGTTAGCATGGTTTAGCTCCTTCCCTGTTCGCGTCTTATCAATCTGACTCTTATCAGCGGTACTACCGCGCTGGGCCGCCTTCATTCAAGTGAGGGCAAAGTTTTGCGGGGCCGGGATTTCCTGTAACCGTAAGACGCGATCTTTCGTACTTGGGAAACGCGAGTGCGCCGAGAGGACTTCTGTCGAGGGAAGCCCGCGACGAGAGAGCGGCAGCCGCGGGAACGTCTGCGATGGTTACGATGCGCGTGGCCGGCTATACGGGTTCAATTGCGATTGTGGCGGTGCTGCTCTCGGCCTGTGCGACGGCCAAACCGCCCGAGGCCGCGCCCGCACCCGCCGCACAGAGCGCCTCCGCCACCGCCGGGCACACTTCGACCGAACATATCTATGTCACCGAGGATTCGCTCGACACCGCCTGTTACCGCGAGACTGGAGAAATCAGCTACGTCGAGCCCTTTGCCTTGGCGGCCACGGACCCCGATCACCTGCAGATGGCGGACGGGCTCAGGCAGGCCGCGGCCGAGAAGTATCCCAACCGCGTTGACGCGATTATCAACGTGCATGCCGAAGACCACGACGTCGGCAGCGAGGTCCAGGTCACTGGCGAGGCTGTGCAACTCGAACCGACCAACAAGCTCGGCTGCAAACTGCCGGACACGATTGCCGCAGCGATCCTCAACCTCGCCACCAGCTCCAAGCCACGCGGCGCCCGGCGCGGCGCCACCACCGGCTCAGGCTACAGCGGTCCGGCGGGCACGACCAACACGGCCGTGGAAGGAAGCGCCAGCGGCGATCCGGCCCGGGACATAAAGCAAAATCTGCGGCGCGCGATGGCCGCTTCGATGCCTGGTCGTCAGACGCAGGTGAACGAGCAGTCGCTTGGCGACCAGGCGCAGGTGCAACAGGCGGAGATCGACCGTCTGCGCAAAGACCTCGAGCAGATGGTCAGCGGGCGATGCGCCGCGGGAGATGTTTCGGCGGCGGAATGCGATTCGATGCGCAAGAACGCCGAGATGCTGCAGCCGCACGAAGTGGTCCTTGTCACGCACAAAGACGCCGGCGACAAGAGCCCGAGCGCCTTCGAGCTTCAAAACCTGCTCCAGGAGCAGCGCGAGCTGATCGAAAAGCTTCGCGGCAAGATCGCCGACCTGAGCGACATCCCCCACGAAGCGGCCGGCGCCGCCGCGCCGCCGAACTAGCGGTCCGCCGATTGCCCTGGCGCAGTCGGCTCAGGCGAAATTCAGAATCGACAGCGCGGCCGAGTCGAGATACTGCCCGCGCGGATCGAGCTTGCGCGCCGAACGCATCAGGCGCGCGCCTATCCGCCGGCGCGCCGCGCCGCCGACCGCGCGATCGTAAAGCCGCGCCTTGTCGAGATCGAGGATGATGACGGCGAAACTCTCGCCGCGCGGGGTGACGAAGAGATTCTCGAGGTTGAGGTCAGGATGGTGCAGCCCCTCGCGGAGCATCGTCTCGATCGCCGCGCGCGCGCATTCGAGCACGTGGATGCGCACGCTCGGGTCGTCGTCGGTGTGCAGAAACTGCCACAGCGTCATGCCGGCCGCGGCGTGGGTGATGAAGAAACCGCGATAGAAGCCCGGCACGACCCATCGCACTGCCGCGCCCATCGGTTCGGCCAGCGGCACGCCGCGCCGCGCGGCCTCGGCGGTCACGGCCAGCTCGGCAAGGGGCCGCGGATGGAATCCGAAATAGAGATCGTCGAGCACGAAACGCATCGCGCCGCCGCGCCGCGCGCGGCGAACGAACAGTTCGGGCCCGGCGGGCAGCGCGAGTCTGAAGCCGCCGCCGCGATTGCCGGCGCCGGGGGCGCCCGCGGCGCCAAGCTCGCGTAGCGCGGCGGCGAGCGTGGTTGCATGACGCGCCAGATCGGCGCGCAGGTAAAGCTGATGGGCGCCGGCGGAGATTTTAGGGAACTCGCGCGCGATAGCGGCGCGCGCAGCGCGAGGATTCGCGACGTTCATCGCATGGCCGCGGCGCGGCGCTGCAGCTCGCCCGGTGACGGGCTCACTTCACCGGCTGGGCTTCCTCGATCAGCATGATCGGGATGTCGTCCCGGATCGGGTAGAGCAAATGGCACGCGTCGCAGACGAGCCCGTCCGGCTTGTCGGTAACGCGCAGATCGCCCTTGCATTTGGGGCAGGCCAGAATGTCGAGCAGTTCCTGGCTAATCGCCATGTTTACCCAGGGCCTCCTTTACTCGCGGGTCGGGATCGCCGTCCGGGGCGGTATGCAAAGCGGCGCGCTTTGCAACGATCATGTCGACGAGGCGTGTCTCGTCGTCGGGGTCCATCACAACTTCGAGCCGTAGAGCGTATAGCGAATCGCGCTCGAACGGAAACCGCTCGAGCTTCACCAAATCCTTCTCCGTGGTCACGAACACCGCGCCGTCGCGCCCGGCGGCCACGATGCTGTGCCAGTCGGCCGCGGTGTAAACGTGATGGTCGGGATATTCGAGCACGCCGACCAAGTCGGCTTCGAGCTCGCGCAGCATCCGATAGAAGCCGGCGGCGCTGGCGAGGCCGCTGACCGCGACCGCGCGCCGGCCCATCAGCGCGAGCGGCGCCTCCGTCCATCGCTCGGCGCTGCTGGCGGGAGCGAGCAGCGCTCGCGGCCTGAGCGCGGCGTGGAGCAGCAGCGGATGCTGCGCGACGGCGCGCGGAATTGCACCGGCGGCGCGCCGGCGCAATTCCGCGCGCCCCGTGCCGACCGCGATCACCGCGTCGGCGCGCCGCGCGGCGCCGAGCGGTTCGCGCATCGGGCCCGCCGGCAAGAGCCATCCGTTGCCCACCCCGCGCTCGGCGCTCATCAGCAGCAAATCGACGTCGCGCGCCAGGCGCAGGTGCTGGAACGCGTCGTCGAGAACCACGGCGTCGATCGGGCCGACGCGCTTCTCGATGAGCTCGATGGCGTCGATCCGCCGACGCGCGACCGCGATCGGCCCGGCGAACGACTTTGCCATCATGACCGCTTCGTCTCCGGCCTCGTCGGGGCCGGCGAGCAGCCGCTCGCCGTCGGCAACGAGGAGCGCGCGCGCCGTGCTCGCCGCGCGGCCCCATCCGCGGCTTACGATCGCGACCTTAAGCCCGCGCATGCGCAGGCGCGAGGCGAGAAAGAGGGTGAATGGCGTCTTGGCGTTGCCGCCCAGCGTGAGATTGCCGACGCTTACCACCAGCGGGCGCGCCCGCCGTTTCATCCTGCGCCACCAGAGCGCGCGCGCCGCCAAAGCGATCCGGTACGCGCCGGCGGCGGGCACCAAAGCCGCCCACAAGAGCCGCTGACCGAGCGCGAGGTCGCTCTGCCAGAGCCCCTCGAAGCGCGAGCGATTCGGCGGCGCCGGCGTGGAGTCGTTCATGATTGGGGCGGCGCCCCAACGAGCGGCCTGAGCTCGGCGAGGGTGGCGGCGACGCCGCCGGCCATCCGCTCGACCACCGCTTTTGCGGCGCGTCCCGCCGCGCGCCGCGCCGCGTCATCGCCGAGCAACGCGCTCGCCGAGCGCGCAAGCTCAGCCGCGTTGCGGACGACCGCTCCCGCGCGCGCGTCGAGCAGCGCCGCCGCGATCTCGCGCTGGTTCTCATGAAAGGGCCCGAACAGCACCGGGACGGCGGCGGCGGCCGGCTCGGCAAGGCTCTGTCCGCCGCGTCCGGGAGCGAGGCTTCCGCCGACGAAGGCGGCGGCGCCCCGCGCGTACATCGCCCGCAGATCGCCCATCGTGTCGAGCAGCATCACGCGCGCCGCGGCCGCGCCGGCCGCATCCTGCGCGCTCGCCTTTGCGTATTCGACCCGCGCGGCGCCCAGGAGCGCCTCGACCTCGGCGATGCGTTCGAGATGGCGCGGCGCGAGAACGAGGGCGAGCCGATCGAAACGCGCGCCGAGCTCGCGCCATGCGTCGATCACGACCCGCTCTTCCCCCGGCGCGGTCGAGCCCGCGACCAGTATCGGGCATCCGGCGGCGAAGGCGCCAAGCCCGGGCCGCAGCGGCGGAGCGGCGAGACTTTCGAGGTCGAACTTGGTGTTGCCGGTCACGACCACGCGGTCCGCAATCGCGCCGAGGGCGAGGAAGCGCTCCGCATCGTCGCGGGTCTGCGCGAGAACGCGATCCGCGCACTCGAGCGCTTCGCGCAGGAGCGGGCGGACCCAGCGGTAACGGCCGAACGCGCGCGCGGAGATACGGCCGTTGACGATCGCGACGCGCGCACCCGCGCGATGCGACTCGATGAAATAGTTGGGCCAGAGCTCGGTCTCCGCGATCAGCACCAGGGTCGGGCGCAGCGCGCCCAGGAAACGGCCAAGCGCGCCGCGGTAGTCGAGCGGCGCGAGCAGATGCGCGCGCGCCCCGGGCAGCGCGCGCTGCGCCGCCTCGCGCCCCGCGGCGGTCATCGCTGTCACGACCAGCGTCGCGCCGGGCCGCTCGCCAACGAGCGCGCTCACGACCGCGCGGAGCGCTCCGACTTCGCCGACGGACGCCGCGTGCGCCCAGATGCGCGGCTCCTTTGGCGGCGCCGTATTGTCGCCGGCCCATGCACGGCCCAGGCGCGCGCGCTGCGCCGCGGCGTCGAGCGCGCCGCTGCCTAACGCAAGCGCGACGGGGAGCGCCGGATACCAGAGCGCGTTGTACAAGTGATGGAGCATCCTGCCGCCGCGGCGCCGGCGCGCGGGCTTAAGGCGGTGCGCTGCCGGAACGCGCCCGCCGCCCCCCGCCTCCGCGGATTTCATGCCATCATGTCGAGCGCGATCGCGGCGACGCGCGCGGCGGCTCCCGGCTCGCCCAGGCGCGCGCGCAGCCCGGGCAGCGCCTCGCGCGTCTCGGTGCGCAGCGGCTCGACCATCAGGTTTTCGGCCGCGCGCACCAGGTTGCGCGCGTTGACCTCGCCCTGGATAAGCTCGGGCACGACCTTGCGTCCGGCCAGGATATTCGGCATCGCGATAAAATCCACGCCCCGCACGAGCATCCGCGCGAGCGCGTAAGTGAGCGGTGACACCTTGTACGCGACCACCATCGGGCAGCCCAAAAGCGCGGTTTCCAGCGTGGCCGTGCCCGAAGCCGCCAGCGTCAGTTCGCTCGCCGCAATGATGCTGTAGGTGTCGCCTTCGATCACGCGGATGCCGTCGAGGTCAACGCGCCCTTCCTCGCGCAGTTGCGCGAGCGTGAGCGTCGGCGCAAGCGCGATCACCGGGACGAGGCCATGGTCGGCTTCGAGCACGCGCGCGGCCTCGACCATCGGGCGGAGCAGGTAGCGCACCTCGCCACGCCGGCTGCCCGGCAATAGCGCGAGCAGCGGCCTTAGAGCGGGGAGGCCATGGCGCTTGAGCGTGGCCGCGCGATCCTGCGCGGGCGCGACGCGGTCGAGCAGCGGATGGCCGACGAAGGTGACGCGCTCGCCCGCGGCGGCGTAAATCTCGGCCTCGAACGGCAGGACCACGGCGAGGCGATCGGTGCGCGCGATGATGCGCGAGACGCGGCCGCGCCGCCACGCCCATACCTGCGGCGTAATGTAGTAGAGCACCGGCACCCCGGCGCGCTTGGCCGCGCCCGCGAGCGACATGTTGAACTCGGCAAAGTCGATGAGGATGACCAGGTCGGGACGCTCGCTGCGGAGCATCGCCTTGAGTTGCCGGAGCGCGCTGAGCGTGCGGCGAATGGTCGAGGCAAGTTCGGCAAGGCCAAGGCCGGCGATGTCCTCGGTGCGCGTGAGCGCGCGCACGCCGGCCGCGCGCATCCGCTCGCCGGCGATGCCGAACAGGTCGCATCCCGGGTCGCGGACAAGAATCTCTGCGGCAAGGTCGGCGCCGTGGAGATCGCCGGAAGCTTCGCCGGCCACGATCATCACGCGCCGGCGCCGGGCCGCATCGGCGGCGGGCGTCGGTTCCCTGGGAGTCGCGCTCATCGGGGGAATTGTGCTGGAAAACCGGCTGCCGCGCCACCCGGCGCGCGCCCGCAGACCGGATCGGCGTATCGCGCAGCAGCGGCGGCGCGCCGACAGCTTGCAGTTGCGCGGCAAACAAAGTAGGTTTCGCGCGAGATTGGCGCCGGGGCGGCGCGCCTTGCAGGATCGTCCCGGGCAGCGGGAGACCAGCGGTGAAGATAGAAAACGTACTCTTCGCGACGGACTTCTCCGACGACTCCGGCTACGCGCTGAACTACGCGCGCACGCTCGCCGAGATGGGCAACACCAGACTCTACATCCTGCACGTGATCGAGAATCCGCTCGAGCATCTTTACGGCGTACCGCGCGGCGAATATCCCGCGCTTCAGGCGAACGCGATCAAAAAAGTCCACGAATTGGTCCATCGCTTCGACGACGTGCTGGCGGGGTTCACCAACTTCGAACTCCTGACCAAGGAGGGCGAAGCGCCGCTGGAAATTCTGAAGACGGCCGAGGAACAGCATTGCGGGGCGATCGTGATGGGCACGCACGGCCGCGGCGCGCTGCGCAATCTCCTGCTCGGCGGCACGGTGGACAAGGTCTTGCGCAGCGCCAACGTCCCGGTGATGGTGGTGCGGCATCCGAGCCGCCATCTGCCCAAGCACAGCTGACCAGGGCGGGAACGGAAGACAGGCGCGCGCGCCCGCTTCACGGCTTCAGCCAAGCACCCGATCGATATCGGCCACGACCGTTGAGGCTTTGACCTCGAGCGGCTGGTACTGGCGCACCTGGCGGCCGTCGGGACCGAGCAGGAAGCTCGCCGCCGCGTGATTCAGGGTGCCGTCGGCGTTGCGCATCCGCTTCATATCGTAAACCGCGAGCACCTGATCGATCTGGGCGGGCGTCCCGGTCAGGAAAAGCCATCCGGTTTCGTCGGCGTCGCGCGCGCGCGCGTACTTTTCGAGCACGGCCGGCCGGTCGTGCTCGGGATCGATCGAGACCGACACGAAAGTCACCTGGCTGCCCAGTTTGGGGCCGAGCAGCTTCGCTACCGCGGCCATCCGCGAGGTCATCAGGGGACACGGTCCCGGACACATGGTGTAGATGAAATCGATCAGCACGGGACGGCCCTTGAGCGACGCGAGCGAGACGTCGCGGCCGTGCTGATCCACGAGCGTGACGGCCGGGAGACAGTCCTTGGTATTGGCCGCGGCGTAGGAGCCGGGTTCATCGACGCCGGCGGGGCCGCGCGAGCAACCCGTGAGTCCGAGCGCAAGGACCGCGGCCAGCCCGGCGGCGAAAGTCAACGCCGCGATTGTGGATCGAACGCGCATGCCGGATACAAACATGCTGCTGCGAACGGGGCGGCGCGTCAACCGGGCGCGCCGGTTTCGGAGCGCATCGCGTTGCGGATGCGCTCGCTTACTTCCATCACGCGCAAGCCGTCGAGCGCTGTGACGGCCGGCGTGCCGCGCGCGCGTACGGAGGCGGCGAAGGCGGCGATCTCGTCACCCAGCGGGTCGCCCTCGCCAAGGTCGATCTGCTGCGCGGAGATTTCCGGATATATTCCGCCGGGCGGCGGCGGCGACTTGCGATAGACCTGGATCCGGCGCGCCTCGTAATCGACCGAGATGTAGGCGTCGGGCTGGAAGATGCGGATTTTGCGCTCGCGGCGCGGCGCCACGCGGCTCGTGTTGAGATTGGCGATGAGGCCGTCGCCGAAACGCAGGCGCGCGTTGGCAACGTCGATCTGATCGGTCAGGACGGCGACGCCGATGGCCTCGACCGCCGCGACCGCGGCGCCGGTCAGGGTCAGGATGACGTCGAGGTCGTGCACCATCAGGTCGAGGACCACGTCAACGTCGGTGCCGCGCTCGGTGAAGGGCGCAACGCGCAGGCACTCGATGAAGCGCGGCCCGCGAATCATCGGGCGCAACTCGACGATCGCGGGGTTGAAGCGTTCGAGATGGCCGATCTGCAGGATGCGCCCGCGCTCCTCGGCCAGCGCCGCGAGCTCGCGCGCCTCGCGCACGCTCGCCGCCATCGGTTTTTCGAGCAGCACGTCGATGCCGTGGGCGAGGAGCCACGACGCGATCTCGTGATGGAGGCTGCCTGGCGCGGCGACGCTCGCGGCCGTTATCAAGCCGGCGAGCCCGCGATAGTCGGTGAGCGCGGCGGCGCCGTGGCGTGCGGCGGTTTCGCGGGCGCGGGCGAGATCGACGTCGACTACGTGGGTGAGCCGCACGCCGGAGAGCGCGGCGTACTTGAGCGCATGCAGCGCGCCCAGGCGGCCGGCGCCGACCACCGCCACGCGCATCTCATCCACGGTTCCCCTCGCTGCCCGCCGTGCCGCCCTCGCCCCAGACGGTGATTCCGGCGTCGTCGGCGGCGGCGAGCGTGCGCGCGCGTTCGAGAATCAGCGCCTGGCCGGCCTCGACGCCGATCAGCGCGGCGCCGATTTCGGCCAGCAGGTCGATCGTCGCCGGCCCGATCGCGGGGCGATCGAAACGCAGGTCCTGGCCGGGTTTGGCCACCTTGGCGACGACCAGGCCGCGACCGAGAAGCGCCGCCGCGCGGCGAAGCGCCGCGTCAGTGCCCTCGACCGCCTCGATCGCGCCGACCACGCCGTCGCGTACCGCGGCGGCCTGGCCGACGTCCAGGCCGCCGAGCGCGCGCATCGCGCCCAACGCCAGGCGCAAATCCCTGAGCTGCGCCGCGCCCGGCTCGGGCCCCGCCATCCGGCCGCTTGTGGCGAGAGCGTTGTCGAGCATCGGCACCGGGTCGATCATCGCGATACCGTCGGATTCCATTTCGGCCGCGATCGCGCGCAGCAGCGCGTCGTCGCTGAAACGGCCGACGCGCGCGAGCATCGCGATCGCGCGCGCGTCGGGCGCGAACGATTCGCCCAGGCGCGCGCGCGCGATCCCGCCCGCCATGGCGGCCTCGGCGACGCCGGCGCGCTTGAACGCGTCGATCATGGCCTGCAGCTCGCCGACGCGGATCCAGGTTATCTCTTCGCACAGCGCCGCCAGCCGCTCGTCGGTTTCGCCGCGATGCGCGACGGCCACCACGGCGAACCCGCGCCGGCGCGCCGCCGCGGCGACCTCGAGCGGAAAGACGCCGTTGCCGGCGATGATTCCGAGCTTACTCACGGTCGCGGCCCACCACGCCGCGCTCCGAGGCGCGGATGAAATCGACCAGGCGTCGCACCTCGGGCATCGCGCCGCTCTCGTCCATCACCTGCTTGAGCGCGTCCTCGCGCAGCAGCTTGGAGTAGAAGATGGTGCGGAACGATGCGCGCAGCGCGGCGACGGCTTCGGGGCTGAAGCCGCGGCGCTCGAGGCCGACGGTGTTGATCCCGACCAGGCGCGCGCGATCGCCCGCCACCATCGCATAGGGCGGCACGTCCTGCGCGACTTTGGAGCCGGCCGCGAGCATCGCGTGCGCGCCGACGCGGCTGTACTGATGGATCCCGCACATCCCGGCGCTGACGACCCATTCGTCGAGCACGCAGTGGCCGGCGACCTCGGTCGAATTGGCCAGGATGGAATGGTCGCCGATCAGGCAGTCGTGCGCGACGTGGACGTAGTTCATCACCAGCACGTGGTTGCCGATGCGCGTGAGCATCCCGCCGCCTTCGGTGCCGCGATGGACGGTGGTGAATTCGCGGATGCGGTTGTCGTCGCCGATCTCCAGCCGCGAGGGCTCGTCGTGATACTTGAGGTCCTGCGGCGCGGCGCCAATCGAGGCAAACTGGAAGATCCGATTGCGCGCGCCGATCGTGGTGCGGCCCTCGATCACTGCATACGGGCCGATCCTGGTCGCAGCGCCGATCCGCACCTCCGGACCGACGACCGCTCCCGGGCCGACCTCCACGCTGGAGTCGAGTTCGGCGCGCCGGTCAATGACGGCGCTTGGATGGATGCGCCCGGCTATGGCTTTGACTCCTCGACTTCCATCGCCGACAGCTCGGCTGCGGCCACCAGCTCGCCGTCCACGCGCGCCTCGGCCTGCATTTTCCACAGCGGGCGGCGATGCTTGAGCAGCCGCACTTCCATCCGCAGCTGATCGCCGGGCACCACCGGGCGGCGCAGGCGCAAATGGTCGATACCGGTCAGCATGAACAACGCGGGAGTCCGTGCGGCTTCGGCCGACTTCGCGTCCGTCCCCACGCTCATCAGCCCAAGCGCGAGCAGCGCGCCCGACTGCGCCATCGCCTCGACCACCAGCACGCCCGGCATCACCGGGCGGCCGGGAAAGTGGCCGTTGAAAAACGGTTCGTCGATACTCACGTTCTTGAGCGTGAGCACGCGGTCGCCGCCGAATTCCAGCACCCGATCGACCATCAGGAACGGGTAACGATGGGGCAGCCGGCGGAGCAGGCCGGCGAGGTCGAGCGCGGGCGTGTCGCCGTTCACGGCGCGGCGGCTACCTCGAGATGCTCGAACGCTTGTGGGTCGAGCTTCCGGTGCCGCTCGGCTCGGGAGCGCCCGCGGGCGCCGCGCCCTCGACGCCGGCGCTCGAAGGCGGGGCCTGAGCCCAGCGCGGATCGGGAGCGAGCGTGCCGGCCTTGACGTTCATCGCGTCGTAGGTGCGGATGACTTGATCGGTAATGTCGGCTGAGGGGACGCCCCACAGGAGCCCGCCCTTTTCCATCACCACTGTATAGCCGGCCTTTTCGCCCAGCTCGCGAACGACGGTGGCGAGGTCGCGAACGATCGCGGCGGTGGCCTGGTTGTCCTTCTGGTGGAGCTCGTCGCGCTCGTTTTTGACGTCGTCCTCGAAGGTGCGCATTCTTTTGGACAGGTCGTCCTCGAGGTTCTGGCGCTGGTCGGGCGACATCAGCATGCCCTTCTTGTCGAGTTCTTCCTTGAGGCCCTGGGCCTCGGACTGCTCGCGCTGGAGCCGAACCTGCGCCCGTTCGGCCTCGACGCGGATGTTGGAGCGCGCGCGTTTGCCGTTGTTGCATTCGTTGAGCGCGCGCTGAATATCGACGTAAGCGATTTTGATGTCGGCGCGCGCCGGAATCGCGGCAGCCATTGAGATCAGCACCGCCCCCAAAATCAGACCTTGCCTCATCGAAGTGAGAATCCTCCCCTGGAAACTACCAAGCCACAATACTGGCGACGGCCGGCTCGCGAAACCCGCGCCGCGATGAATCGGGGCCGCGCGGACCATCAAACTTAACGCGTTATTTAACCCTATCCGGCGCGTCCTGCGCTATAGCCGCGTTCCCGCGCGTCAGAGCGGGGCTCCCGCGCCAAAATCGAACACCGTGCGCTGATCGTTGGGCCGCGGGTTGAGCGGTTTGGCGATATCCACATTGATCGGACCAAAAGGCGACTTCCAGAACAATCCGATGCCCCAGGCATACTGCAAGCCATCGAGCGTGATCGACTGGCGGGTCAGGAACGAGTTGCCGCCGTCGAAAAATACGTTGCCGCGCAGGCCCAATGCGTCGAGGATCGGAAAACCGATCTGCTGGCTGAACAGAAATTCCTTGCTGCCGCCCACCTGCTCCACCCCGAAGGGCTGCCCGAACTGGTTGAAGAGGGCGACTTGCGGACCCAGCGAGTAGATCTCATAGCCGCGCACCTGGCCCTGGCCGTTGAGGCCGCCCGGAAAGAAGCGTTCGAACAGCGGCAGGTTTCCTCCGGTGCCGGTATTGAGGGCGGTGCCGTAGCCGAGGGTGAAAGAGGGCGAGTACACCCATTCGCCGAACCGTGGACTCTTGATGAACGGGAAGAACCAGTGGCCGTGCAGGACGCCCTTGATAAACGGCGCGCCGCCCAGGCCCGCGAACTCCATATCGAGGGTCTGGACCGAGCCGCTGCGCGGGTCCCTGGCGTCGTCCACCGTGAAGCGGCGGATCGACGGCAGGAATTCCGACACCCGGTCGTAGCCCTTGGCGCTCTGGATGTCGAAGGTCGCGAAGGGCGAGAGTCCGGTGATGCCCACGCTTTCGAACTGGTAACCGAGGCCGGCGGTGACGTGCTCGAGCGAGAACGGCCCGATTCTGCTCAGACCGAGCTCGGCGAGCGGATAGCCGGTGTTGAGCAGAAAGCCGACTTCGCTCTGGTTGAAGCTGAACAGGTAGAGCTTGTTGTCGAAGCCCTGGACGCTCACCGCGAGCGGCATGTCGAGAAACCAGGGCTCGGTGTAGCTGACGCTCAGGTTTTCGAACAGGAAGCCGATTTCGGCGCTGAAGGCCGCCGACTCGCCGCCGCCGAACAGGTTGGTGTTCTGCAGCAGGAAGGTGCCGAACAGCGAGGAGGCGCTGTCGTACCCGCCGCCGACCTGGAACGAAGCGGTATTGCCTTCCTGCACGTTGACGTCGAGATTGATCTTGTCGGGCTGGCGCGCCGGCTCGGTCGAGAGGCGCACGCTCTGGAAGTAGCCGAGCGCATCCAGCCGCTGCTTGGAGGCCTGGATCTTGGACGCGGAATAGGGCTCCTGCTCCTGCACCTTGATCTCGCGCCGGATGACTTTGTCGGAAGTCTTGGTGTTGCCGGAAATCTTGATCCGGTCGATCAAAACCTCGTTGCCCGGCGTGATCGCGTAGGTGACGTCGACCTTGTGCGCGGTCGGGTTGATCTGCGTGCGCGGGTCGACGTTGACGAAGGCGTAGCCGCGGTCGGAATAGAAGTCCGAGAGCGTCAGCACGTCGTGCTCCATTTCGGCGCCGCTGAAGATTCGGTCGGGCTTCAGCGTGAGCTTGTGGGTCAGATCGCTCTTGGGAAACTTCAGATCGCCGGCCACGCCGACCTTGCCCACAGTAAAGACCGGGCCCTCATCGATGGTCACCGTGACGGTGATTGAATTGCCGTGGCGGGTAATTGCGGGATCGCCGATATGCACCTGCAGGTAGCCGTGGTTGTAGTAGTAGGCGCTCAGGCGGTCGACGTCATCCTGCAGCTTGGCGCGGTCGAGCGAGCCGGTGTTGAAGACAAAGCTCAGAAGGTTGTGCTTGCGCGTCTCCATCATCGAGCTCAACCTGCTGCTGGAGAACGCCTTGTTGCCGGCGAACTTGATCTCGCTTATCTCGACCAGCGGCCCTTCAGTCACGTCGAATACGCCGACCGCGGTATTGTTGGGTCCAGGAATCGTGCGAAAGGTGACGTTGGCGTCGAGGTAACCCTTGCTCTGATAAACGGTGCGCAGGGCCTGGATGCTCGATTGCACGAGCTGCGGGTCTTCGATCACGCCCGAATGGAGCTTGATCGCGCCCACCACTTCGTCGGCGGTGGGCTTGATCTCCTTCATCCCCTGGGTGCGGACGTCGGTTATGAGCGGCCGTTCCCTGACGTGATAGGTGAGAATCGCCTGCCCGCCCGCCTGGTCGACGCTCGCGTGGACATCAGTAAAGAAGCCCATCTTGTAGATGGCCTTGACGTCCTGATCGACGACCGCCTCGTTGAGCGGCTGGCCGGGTTGGGCGGTTATGTGGATGCGGATCGCGTCTTCTT
Organism: Binataceae bacterium (SeqCode); assembly: GCA_036495625.1. GTDB lineage: Bacteria > Desulfobacterota > Binatia > Binatales > Binataceae > JAKAVN01. The sequence continues at coordinate 14,017 of DASXMQ010000032.1, forward strand.
CGACGCGCTGATTACCGACGATCCGGACACGCGAGATCGTCGGCTGCGGCTGCGCAAGCGCGCGTCCGGCCGCAAGCGCCAGCGCCAGAAATAAAAGCGCCGCATGGATCAGTCGCTCGCCTGTGCGGCGGCGCCGCTTGCGCAAATCCACCACTCACCTTCCCATCTGTCCGAGGCGCGACCAAGCTAACCAATCGTCCTTGTGAAGTAAACCGAATAACCGTGAGCGACGTGAAGGATTGTGCACCGGCGCGCGCGTTTGTCTCCGCGCTAGGCGCGTTCTTCGACCAGCCGCCCCTCGCGCATCCGCAGCGCCCGGCCCATCGAGCGCATGAGCGCTTCGTTATGCGTCGCGATCACCAGCGTGATCCCGAGCTGGCGGTTGAGCAGATGGAAGAGCTGATGGACTTCGTCCGCGGTGTGCGGGTCGAGATTGCCGGTCGGCTCGTCGGCCAGCACCAGGCGCGGATGCAGCACCACCGCGCGCGCCACCGCCACCCGCTGCTGCTCGCCGCCGGAAAGCTCGGCCGGCCGCCGTCCGAACTTGTCGGCGAGGCCCACCAGCTCGAGCACTTCGCCCGCGCGCCGCGCCGCCTCCGGCTCCGCCATCCGCGCGATCAGCGCCGGCATCATCACGTTCTCCAGCGCAGTGAAGTCCGCGAGCAGGTAGTGGAACTGAAAGACGAAGCCGAGCTTCAGGTTGCGAAACTCGGCGAGCGCCCGCTCGCCGAGCGCGAACAGGTCTCGGCCCTCGAAGTAAACCTTGCCTGCGGTCGGCGTCTCGAGACTCCCGAGCACGTGCAGCAGGGTCGATTTGCCGGTGCCCGATTGGCCGACGATCGCCACCTCCTCGCCGGCCCTCACCTCGAACTCGAGTCCGCGCAGCACCCGGACCTCGCGGCCGGCGTCGAAAAAGCTCTTCGAGAGCCCCTCGGCCTTGAGCAGAAGTTCCGCGCCGGCGGCGCCGGGACCGGGCGCCGCGGCCGCGGCGGGACCCGATGCGCTGCGCTCACTCATAGCGGAGGATCTCCACCGGCGAGAGCGTGCGGGCTTTGAATGCCGGGTAGAGCGAGGCACCCAGGCACAGCACCACGGCCGCCGCCGCCACGGCGAGGAAGTTTACCGGGTACAGCCGCACCGGCACGGCGCTGACCATGAACATGTCGGGCGGCAGATGAATCAGATGATACTTGCCGATAAGGAACGAGGTGATGAAACCGCCGAGCACGCCGACGGCGGTGCCGGCGAGACCGAGCGCCGCGCCCTCGCTCAGAAAGATCCAGGCGACCGAGGCGGCCCGCGCGCCCATCGCGCGCAGAATCGCGATCTCCTTGCGCCGCTCCATCACTACCATCACCAGCGTGGCGACGATATTGAACGCCGCCACCAGCACGATCAGCATCAGCACCAGGAAGTAGGTGAACTTCTCCAGCTTGAGCGCCGAGAACAGCGCCGCGTTGGCCTGCGTCCAGTCGGTCACGGTGAAGCCACTGCCCGCAAGCCGCGCGATGCGCGCCGCGATGAGGGGGGCGTCGAACAGGTTATGCACCCGCATCTCGATGCCGCTTTCGAGCTGCGGGTCGTCGGCGAGCAGAACGCGGGCGTTGCTCAGCGAAACGAAAATCAGCGACGAGTCGAACTGGAACATTCCGGAATGAAACATCCCGCCGACCACGAAGCGCCGAAGGCGCGGAGCGCCGACTCCGCTGCCGATGCTCGCGGGCGAGATTAGCACGAGCGGGTCGCCCGTGTGGATTCCCAGCTCGAGCGCGAGCGAGTCGCCGATGATCGCGCCGGGCAGCTGCACGCTGCGCTTGGCGCCGCCGTCGGCGACGGTGGCCGGGAAATTCCGATCCAGAGCGTCGAGGCTGCCGTCCTTCAGCGTTTCCTTAAGCTCGGTCAGCACCGGATTGTTCGCCGCGATCACTCCGCGCAGCACTCCCCCCGCGACATAAGCCGGCACGCCCGCGGCGTTGGTCGAAACCGCCATAACCTGCGACGACACGTAGGGCGCCGCCGCTTCGACCCCTGAGAGCGCGCCGATGCGCCGCAGAAGCGGGGCCGGATCGAAGGCCGCGGCGCTCGTGCTTTGCAGGGTGACGTGCGGATTGAAGGCGAGCAGGCGCTGGCGCAGATCCTCCTGGAAGCCGCTCATGACCGACAAAACCACGGTCAGCGCGAAGGTGCCGAGCGCCACGCCGGCGAGCGAGATGATCGCGATCAGCGAGACGAAACGCTCGCGCCTGCGCGCGCGCAGATAGCGCATCGCTATCAGATATTCGAAGCGCACCGCTGGTCGTACGAAGGGAGGCCGGCGTCTGGCGGCGGCCAGCACCCCGGTGTTGCGAGGCGTCCGATGGCATCAATTCCGGCCGCGAGGGTAGCGCGAGGCCGACGGTGCAAATCAACAGAAATCATGCCGATCGGGCGCGGAGTTTGCGGTTTTCCATAGATCATTGAGCCGTAACAGTATCGCAAACGAGGGCAAGGTTGCGACGGCGTTGTCTGACGGCTATAAAGGCCCAGAGTCTGACGGCTACAAAGGCCCAGAGTCTTCGCCGAGGGGTATCCAGATGAAGTGCTGGCTGTTGGGGGCACTAGCCCTTGCACTCTGGACATGCACATTGTGCGCACGTGTCCGGGCCCAGGATCCACCGCCGCAAGATCAGAATCTCATAACGATGAATTTCCAGGACGTGGATATCCCGGTCCTGGCCAAATTCATCAGCGAGATCACGGGCAAGAATTTCGTCGTAGACGAAAGCGTCCGCGGCAAGGTCAGCATCATCTCGCCGACCAAGGTCACTCCCGCCCAGGCGTATTCGATCTTTCAGTCGGTTCTCCAGGTCAAGGGCTTCACCACCGTGCAGGCCGGGCCGGTGATAAAAATCGTCCCCGCGCGCGAAGTCCGCGAGTCGGCCGCGCTTACCACCTCGCAGCAACCCGGCGAGGATCGGGGCGATTCGTACGTTACGCGGATGATCCGGCTGAAGAACATCGACTCCGCCTCGCTGGTGAGCGTGGTGCAGCCGATGGTTTCGCATGACGGCCTGGTGGCCGCGTTTCCCGAAGACAACACGCTGATCCTCACGGATAACGCCTACAATATCGATCGCCTGCTCAGGATCATCGGCAGCCTCGACATCCAGGGCACGCACCAGAATATCGAAGTCATTCCGCTGCAGCTCGCATTCGCCGACGACCTCTCCTCGCAGATCGAAAAGATCATGAACGGCGAGGGCGGTCCGGAGGCCGGCAGCGGGCGCTTTCCGCGCCCCGGCCTCGGCGTGGTGGCGCCCTCGGCGCAGGGGCCGAGCGGCGGCTTCAAGGTGGTTCCCGACGAACGCACCAATTCGCTGATCGTGCTGGCCGGGCCGCTGCAGATGCGGACGATCAAGGACTTGATCGTCAAGCTCGACGTTCATCCGCCCAACGAGAACTCGCGCATCCACGTATACAGGCTCAAGAACGCGACGGCGAGCGAGATCGTCGAGGTGCTCAACGGGCTGCTCGGCGGCGGCGGTGCGCCGTCAACGCTCTCGCCGTCCACTGGCCGCAACTCGCTTGGCCGCGGTGGCTCGGGTGGCCTCGGCGGCGGCTCGCTCAATTCGGGCTTCGGCGGCGGCAGTAGTGTAGGCGGCCTGGGCAGCTATGGCGGCTTTGGCGGCTCGAGCAGCTTCGGCAGCTCCGGCACGTCGTTTGGCAGCTCCAACTCGAGCTTCGGCGGCGGCGGCGGAATGGGATCGTCGATGGGAGGCCGCAGCAGCAGCCTCGGCGGCGGTAGCGGAACGCTCAGCGCGAGCGGCGGCGGCGCCTCCTCCAAGTCGCCGGACTTTGAGAACGTGGTAAACATCACCGGCGATCCGGCCACCAACTCGCTGATAATCAGCGCCGCGCCGCAGGACTACCAGACTCTGCGCCGCGTTATCGAAGAGCTCGACGTGCCGCGAATCCAGGTCTTCGTCCAGGCGATTATCGTCGAGGTCAGCGCCGAGCGCGCCCGCGACATCGGGGTCAACTGGCAGGCCGCAACCAACATCAGCGGCAGCACGATCGGTGTCGGACAACTGAACTATGGCAACCTCCAGACCGCGCTCACCAATCCGCTCGGACTTACCGGTCTCGGCATCGGGCTCGCCTCGGGCAGCCAATGCACAGTCTCGGCCGCGGTGAGCGCCGCGACGAGCGTTGCCACCGGCGGTTCCACCAACTCCACTATGCAGGTGCCTTGCGACATCGCGCTGATGACGGCGCTCGAGACCGACACGCATAGCAACGTACTTTCGGCCCCGACTCTGCTCACCGCCGACAATGAAGAGGCCACGATCGTGGTCGGCGAGAACCTGCCGTTCGTCGGATCGGCGACCGCGACCTCGGCGCTGTCCGGCCAGATCTTCAACTCGGTCGATCGCCAGAACGTCGGCATCACGCTCGACATCATCCCGCAGGTTTCGCAGGAAGACTACGTGCGGCTCGACGTGTACGAGGAAGTTTCCAACGTGGTCAGCGGCACCACCAATCAGAACACCAATCCGCTCGGGCCGACCACTACTATCCGCTCGGCCTCGACCACCGTGATGGTGCAGGACCATCGCACCGCGGTTATCGGCGGATTGCTCTCCAACGAAAGCGACATCCAGCGCTCGGCGGTACCGTTCATCTCCGACATCCCAGTGATCGGCAACCTGTTCACCGACAACGGCAGCGACAAAAAGAAACTCAACCTGCTGGTGTTCCTCACGCCTCACGTGATTCGAAGCCGCGATGACCTGCGCTCGCTCGCGCTTGACGAACGCCAGAAGTTCACTGACGCGCTCGGCCGGCGCGAGATGCATCAGATGCCCATGGATCAGTACAAACAGATCTACCAGCCGAGCTTCAGCGTGCCGGTATCGCCGGCGCAGGATTTGAAGGACCGCGGCGCGACGATGGCGCCGCCGTCTGGCGCTGGTGCCTTCGGCGGCGGCGGCGGGTTCGGAACGCCATCGTCGAGTACGACGGCGCCGCCGTCTTCGACGCCGCTCAATACCGAAGAGATCGGGCCGAGCACGCGCAGTGGCGTCAAGCCGGCTCCGTGGCTGACGACGCCGCCGTCAACGTCGACCACGGCTGCGCCGCCAACGACGATCACCGGCTCGGCGGCGGCGCCGGCCGCGCCGGCGGCCGCGTTCGCGGCAGTGCCGGCGGCGGACGCCGCGGGGCATCCGTAGTTTACGCGATGGCCGCGCGCGCCCAGCGCGCGTGGCCCGGCTAGCCGAGCGGGTCTTGATCGGGTCTTGGCGGCATTAGCGCCGCCAAG
>DASXMQ010000033.1:0-4133 GCA_036495625.1 Binataceae bacterium (SeqCode)
ACCCCGCGGCGAAGAAGCGCGCGAATACCTCGTCGAACGACGCCCGGTCGGACTCGTCCTTGACCAGCGCGGCCGCGAGCGCTTCGCGCACGCGCGCGCGGTCGGAGACGCCGGCGGCCGCGACCGCGCGCATCGCGTCGAGCGTTTCGGCCACCGATACGGGCACTTCGGCGATCCGCAATTCGCCGACGAAACGCAGCAACGCGTAGCTTGGCGCGCTCATCGCGGGCGCGGCGCGAGCGCGCTCGCCTTAGCTTCGACCTTGGCGCGATCGTCCTCGTGTTTGAGCAGGACGCCGAGCGAGGAGCGTATCGCCGGCGCGTCGAGCTGCGGAACGCCCATGCGCAGCAGCGCCTGCGCCCAATCGAGGGTCTCGGCGATCGACGGCGGCTTTTTGAGCCCGAGCTTGCGCAGCGCATTGACGAAGCGCGCTGCGTCGGCCGCCAGTTGCGCGTCGAGCTCCGGCAGCTTGAGCTCGATGATCCGCCGCTCCTGTTCGAGCCCCGGAAAATCGATGAACAGATGAAGGCAGCGGCGGCGCAGAGCCTCGGAGAGCTCGCGCGCGCGATTCGAAGTGAGCACCACCGCCGGACGCTCGCGGGCGCGCAGCGTGCCGAGTTCGGGCACCGTGACCTGGAAGTCGGAGAGCAGCTCGAGCAGAAAGGCCTCGAATTCCTCGTCCGCCTTGTCGATCTCGTCGATCAGAAGGACGACTTTGCGCGGCGACGATATCGCGCGCAGCAGCGGGCGCTCGAGGAGGTATTCGCGCGAGAACAGATGCTCGGAGACTTTCTCCCAGCGGAGTCCCTGATGCTCATCCGCCTGCAGGCGCAAAAGCTGCTTCTGGTAGTTCCATTCGTAAAGTGCGCGCGCTTCGTCGAGCCCCTCGTAGCATTGCAGCCGTATAAGCTCCGTGCCGAGCATCTCGGCGAGAACCTTGGCCACCTCGGTTTTTCCCGAACCGGCGGGCCCTTCGATGAGCAGGGGCTTGTCGAGCGCGAGCGCGAGAAACACCGCGGTCTCGACGCGCTCGTTGGTGATGTAACGGGCGCGGCGCAAGCCTTCGCTGACGAATTCGGGGGTGACGTTCATGCTGGCCGTGCGATGTTCACTGCCGATCGAGCATCGCGGTCGCCGAACTGCCAGTCAACATCGCGTGATCGAATTGCGCGCGATTGAGTCGCAGCCCGATTGCAGCGTGTCCCGATCGCGGATTTTGCGCCTGTCGAACCCGGAATCGCGAGTGTTCGTTCGCCGAAGCTTCGGCGGTCGCGGCTGCCTGGGATTTCACGCCCGCTTAACGCGGCGTGCACAGGGGTTTAATGGAGGCCGAACGGCTCGCGCCGTTCGGCCCCAGCCAACCGGGAAAAGGGGGGGCAAACCCCGGCCAGCAAGCTCATTGTACGCCAGTTATAATAGGTTGCAATAGGTTCTATGATGGAATGGAGCGCAAAAACTTCAGATTCTGCTCTAGTGCTGCAATTTTAGCTTAAACTGACTAAGGCCGCGCAAGCCTTTCCGACCGCACGAGTTTCGATCCTGCGGCCACACTACGTGGCCGCAGGATCATCTCAATCCGGGATTCGCGTGCGCTGGCGGGATTCGCGTGCGCCGGGCCCTAGTCGGCCGCGGCGGTATGAACTTCCTGGCTGGCCCCCTGATGCTGCAGCATCGCCTTCAGCAGCTTCGGCGGCGACATCGGCAACTCGGTCATCCGCACGCCCACGGCACGGTAGATCGCGCTTGCGACCGCGGCCATCGGCGACACGATCGAGACCTCGCCCACGCCGCGCACGCCGAGCGGATGGCTGGGGTTAGGAACCTCGACGATAATCGTTTCGATCATCGGCAGGTCGAGACAGGTCGGCATCCGGTAGTCCAGGAGGCCCGTGTTACGCATGATGCCGCGCTGGTCGTACACGTATTCCTCGTTGAGCGCCCAGCCGATTCCCTGCGCCGTCGCTCCCTGCATCTGGCCCTCGACGTACGCCGGATGGATTGCGCGGCCGACGTCCTGGGCGACGACGCAGCGCAGGATTTTCACCTTGCCGGTATCGGGATCGACTTCGACGTCGACTGCGGTCAGCGCAAAGGCGTTGCCGACCGCGCCGACTGCGCCTGCGTTGAGCGTGGCGCGGCCGGTGATCGGGCCGCCGGTGCGCCCGAGCTTCGGGACGATCTCCCGCACCGTCATCGGCTTGACACCGTTGCCGGCCGCGCTCAGGCGTCCATTGTTGAACTCGATCTCCTGGGGTTTTTTCTCCCACAATTTCGCGGCGCGCTCCTTTAGCTGGCGTACGACGTCTTCGGCGGCCTCGTAAACCGCCATCCCGGTCGCGAGCGTGATACGGCTGCCGCCGGTCACGTCGGTATGGCCGATCGAGTCGGTGTCGGCGACGATCGGACGCACGTCTTCGGCCGCGACTCCCAGCACCTCGGCCGCGATCATCGCCATCGCGGCGCGCGACCCGCCGATATCGACCGAGCCGGTCACCACGCTCAGCGTGCCGTCGTTGTGCAGGTTGACGGTAGCCGCGGATTGGAGGCCGCCATTGAACCAGAAGCCGGCGGCGACGCCGCGTCCGCGATTGGGACCCTTCAGCGGTGAACGATAATACTCGCTGTCCTTCAGCGCCTGACAGGTCTCGATAAAGCCGATACGCTTGTAAGGCGGGCCGGCGGGCTGCGCAGTGCCCTCGTGCGCGCCGTTCAAGATACGGAAGTCCAGCGGGTCGATTCCGCAGCGCAGCGCCAGCTCGTCAACCAGCGATTCGCAAGCGAACGCCGAGCTCGGCGATCCCGGGGCGCGGTAAGCCGCGACTTTGGGCCGATTGACCACCACGTCGTAAGAGTCCAGCAAGAGGTTGGGAACGTCATAGGGCGCCGTGCAGCACATCGCGCCCGGAGCGAACGGTGAGCCGGGAAAGCCGCCCGCTTCGTAGGCCATCCAGAATTGCGCGGCGGTGATTTTGCCGTCGCGCGTCGCGCCCAGCTTGCCCTTGATCCAGGTGCCGGAGGTCGGCCCGCTGGCGCGCAGCACCTCGGCCCGATTCATCGTCATCTTGACCGGCCGGCCGGCCTTTTTGGCGAGCAGCAGAGCCACCGGTTCCAGGTAGATCGTGGTCTTGCCGCCGAAGCCGCCGCCGATTTCCGCCGGCACGACCTTGATCCGGCCCTCGTCCATCTTGAGCACGGTGGCGGTAAGCGTGCGCACGTTGAACGTGCCCTGGGTCGAGCAGTAGATGGTCGCGAGGCCGTCGGAATTGTAGATCGCGACGGCGTTGTGCGGCTCGATATAGCCCTGATGGACCGTGGCGGTTTTGAATTCGCGCTCGACTATATAGTCGGCGGCGCGGAAACCCGCCTCGAGGTCGCCGCGCTGGAACTGGATATGCGCGGCGACGTTGGTCGGCTGATCGGGGCCCTCAGGCGATCCCGGATCGGTGCGGCCGGCGATAAACTTCTGGCGAATCTCGGGCAGCAGAATCGGCGCGTCGGGTTTCATCGCCGCCTCGGCGGTCATCACTGGCGGCAGAACCTCGTAATCGACCTCGATCAGACCCAGCGCCTCTTCGGCGACATGCGGACTGGTGGCGGCGACCGCCGCGATTGCATGGCCGTCGTACAGCACCTTGCCGCGCGCCATCACGTTGAGCGACAGGTAGTGCGTGTTGACCACCAACTCGCCCATCATCGCCGTGGTGCCGGGGATGTCGGGAAAGTCGTCGCCGGTGACGATCGCCTTCACGCCCGGGAGCGCCGCGGCCTTTTCCGTGCGAATCGCGATGATGCGAGCGTGCGCATGGGGGCTCCGCAGCACTTTGCCGTAGAGCATCCCGGGAAATGAGTAGTCGGCGCCGTATTTCGCCCGTCCGGTGACCTTTTCGATCCCGTCGTGCCGGATGGGCCGGGTGCCGATAACCCGAAAGCCATTCCGCGATGAACCGTTAGTGGAATCCGCCATGATCGACCTCGTGTGGTTGAGGGTATCACGACCGCCGCCGCCCCGTCACGAGCGCAGCGTCCCGCGAATAGCTGCAGATAGTCGTTAATCGACCGCTCTGGTAGGCTCCGCCCGACGTTCGCGCCGAAAGGAGACGCTCGATGCCGCAGATGATGAACGATCCCGCATT
>DASXMQ010000034.1:0-6971 GCA_036495625.1 Binataceae bacterium (SeqCode)
CAATTGAGCCTCACGGTAGGAGGGAGACGCCGATGAAAGACCCGTTCAGCGTTGAAGGCAAGGTCACAATCGTAACCGGCGGCGGCACCGGAATCGGCGCCGTGATCGCGCGTGAGTTCGCGCTCCGCGGCGCGCCGGTGCTGATCGCCAGCCGCAACGCTGGCCATCTCGAGCCCGTGCGCGACGCGATCCGCAAGGACGGCGGCCAGTGCGAGATGACGGTGTGCGACGTGCGCAACGCGGAGTCCTGCGACGCGCTGGTGGCCGAGACGGTCAGGCATTTCGGCCGCCTCGACGTGATGATCAACAATCACGGCGCGAGCATCGCCGCGCCGAGCGTCAAGCTCTCGCCCAACGGCTGGCGTGCGGTGGTCTCGATCAACCTCGACGGCGTGTTCTTCTGCTCCAAGGCCGCCGCCCGCCAGTTCATCGAGCAGAAGGGCCCCGGCGCTATCATCAACCTGTCCTCGACCGCCGGCGTGCACGGCTCGGCCACGATGCTGCCCTATGCGGCCTCCAAGGCCGGGGTGATCAAGCTCACGGAATCGCAGGCCGCCGAATGGGGACATCTCGGTATCCGCGTCAATTGCATCGCACCCGGGCCGGTCACCACCGAAGGCGCCGCCGAACGCATCTGGCCCAACGAGAAAGTCAAGGCGGCGATGCTGATGTCGCGCGCGCTGCAGCGCTTTGGCACCTGCGAGGAAATCGCCTATCCGTGCATCTTCCTCGCTTCCGACGCTTCGAGCTTCATCACCGGAGCGCTGCTCGTCGCCGACGGCGGCAATCTGCGCTGGGGCGACGCGCTGCAGGTGCTTCCCGAGTAGCGGCGCGGTGCGGATTGCGGTGCGCGGGTTGGGCGGGCGCTTGTCGCGCCGCGGCGCGCCGTGGTATCCGAAATCGCGCGGCCACGCCAGATCGGTACCTGAGAGGAAGAAAGCAATTTGGATTTCGGATTCAGCGAAGAGCAGGAGATGTTGCGCCGGAGCGCGCGGGCGCTGCTCGAACGCGAATGTCCCTCGGCCCACGTGCGCCGGATGATGGAGGACGAGCGCGGCTATTCGCCCGAACTGTGGCGCACGATGGCCGAGCTTGGATGGCTCGGCCTGGTGCTGCCCGAAGCGCACGGCGGCGCCGGGCTCAGCTACGTGGACCTCGTGGTGGTGGCCGAAGAGATGGGCCGTGTGCTGCTGCCGTCGCCCTTCATCTGGACTCTGATGTTTGCCGAAGCGATAAGCCGCGCCGGCTCCGAGGAACAGAAGCGCCGCTTCTTGCCCGCGATTGCGCGCGGCGAACTGATCGCCACGACCGCCCATCTCGAGGCCAACGGAGGCTGGGAAGAGAGCGGAGTCGCGCTCGCCGCGCGCAAGAGCGGCGCCGGCTTCACGCTCGACGGCGACAAACTTTTCGTCAACGACGCGCATGTCGCGGATTTCTTCCTGGTCGCGGCGCGCAGCGGCGGCAAGCGCGGCGGCGTCACTCTTTTTGCGATCGACGCGAAGCGCGCCGGTATCGCGGCGACCCCACTTAAAACGATGGATCGGACGCGCAAGCTCAGCGCGGTCGCGTTTCGCGGCGTCCGGGCCGCGGCGGCCGACGTCGTGGGCGAGATCAATGGCGGATGGCCCGTGCTGTCCTCGGTGATCGATCGCGCCAAGGTGGCGCTCGCGGCCGAGATGATCGGCAGCGCGCAAAAGGTGCTCGAGACCGCGGTCGAGTACACCAAGGTGCGCGAGCAATTCGGCCGCCCGATCGGCAGCTTCCAGGCCGTCCAGCACAAGTGCGCGAACATGATGGTGGACGTTGAAGGAGCGAAGTCGGCGGTGTATTACGCGGCGTGGGCGGTCAGCAACGGCGCGCCCGATGCGCAGACCGCCGCGGCCGTCGCCAAGGCCGCCGCCTCCGACGCCTGCCGCCGCACCGCCGCCGACGGCATCCAGGTCCACGGCGGAATCGGATTCACCTGGGAGCACGACATGCATCTTTATTTCAAGCGCGCCAAATCCTCGGAATTCACCTTTGGCGACGCCAATTTCAACCGCGAAATCGTGGCGCAACTGATCGGACTGTAGATCCATAACGACGCGGCGGCGCGCGGCATGCGCGGGCCGCATCGAGGAGTGTTCCGGCGATGGTGGACAAGAGCATAATTGGCAAGACCGGCAAGCCGTTCTCGATGCCGATTGAATGGAGCAAGGTGCGTGAGTTCGCGCGTGCGATCCGCGATCCCAATCCGATCTATTTCGACCCGGAGTCGGCGAAGAAGGAGTGCGGCGGGGTGCCCATTCCGGTTACCTTTCTTCAGACCAGCGCGTTCTGGCAGACCGCCGAATCGATGCCGCCGCTCGACATGTTCGACCTGCGGCGCATCCTGCACGGCGAGCAGGAGTTCGAGTTCCTCAAGCCGATCCTGGTGGGCGACACCCTGACCGGCGTCGCGCGCGTCGCCGATATCTACGAAAAGGAAGGCGGCCGCGGCGGCAAGATGACCTTTCTTGCGGTCGAGACCACCTACACCAATCAGCGCAACGAGAAAGTCGCGCGCGCGCGCTTCGTCCTGGTCGAGACCGGACAGGCGGTCGGCGGATGAGCCGGCCGCAGGCGGCGATCCGAAACGCGTGCGATGAATTCACATCGAGGATGACACAGCCATGGCATCGAAACTGAAATTCGAAACGGTGAAAGTCGGCGACCCGATCCCGACCATCACGATCGACAACGTCTCGCGCCCCGATTTCGTCCGCTACGCGGGCGCCTCGGGCGACTTTGTGCCGTTGCACTACGATCAGACTTTCGTCGAGGCGGCCGGGATTCCGACCGTGTTCGCGCAGGGGATGTGGACGGCGGGATGCCTTTCGCGATGCCTGACGGATTTTGCCGGCGCGGGCCAGGTCCGCCATTTCCAGGTGCGCTTCGCGCGCCAGGTATGGCCGGGCGACACGCTTACCTGCCGCGGCACAGTGACCGCGAAAAATGAAGCCGGCGGCGAAAAACTGATCGAAGGCGAGATGGAAGTGGTCAACCAGAAGGGTGAGGCCACCGTCAAAGGCGCATTCCGCGTCGCCGCGGCCTGACCTTATACGCGGGCCCCTGTGGCGCGCCGGCCGCGCCGAACCTAAACTTGGAGTGTGATGTCAGAACCGCGTTACGTCATCATTCACGGCCACTTTTACCAGCCGCCGCGCGAGAGCCCGTGGACCGGGCTTATCAGTCCCGAAACGGGCGCGGCGCCGTTCCCGAACTGGAACGAGAAAATCCTGAGCGAGTGCTATATCGCCAACGGACGCGCGCACATCATGGAAGGGCGCGTAGTCCATATCCGCAACAACTACGCCGGGATCAGTTTCGATTTCGGCCCGACGCTGATCAGTTGGCTCGAGCGTCACGGCGCGCACGCCTACCGCGCGGTTCGCCAGGCAGACCTGAAGAGCATCGCGGAGCACGGCTCACACGGCAACGCGATCGCGCAATCGTACAACCATTCGATCCTGCCGCTGCTGCGGCCGCGCGATCGCGCGTTGCAGATAGCCTGGGGAATCGAAGACTTCGCCGCGCGCTTCAAACGCCGGCCCGAGGGAATTTGGCTGCCTGAATGCGCCGCCGACCACGAGACGCTGCGCGACGTCGCCGCGGCAGGAATGAAATTCGTGATCCTCGCACCCGAGCAGGGCAGGTTCGTAGGCGAGGCTGCGGGGCGCCGCGGCGCAGGCCCGTTTATCTGGCGCGAGGGATCGCTGAGGCTCGCGGTCTTTCGCTTCGACCGCGATCTTTCGCTCGCGGTTTCGTTCGACGACGGTCTCGCCGACGGCGGCCAGCTCGCCGAATCGATCGCTGTCGCGGCGGCCGAGACCGCGCCGGGCGCGGCGGTGATGCTCGCGACCGACGGCGAAACCTTCGGTCATCACAAGCGCCACGGCGACGCCCAACTGGCCCGCGCGATCGACGCGCTCGAATTGCGCGACGACGTGCGGCTGGCCAACTGCGCCGAGTACCTGGCGCTGTTCCCGGAGGGGTCCGGCAGTTTCGAGATTGACGCGCCGAGTTCATGGAGTTGCCCGCACGGGGTCGAGCGATGGCGCGCGGCATGCGGATGCCGGATGGATCCGGCGACCAACCAGGAATGGCGCGGGCCGCTGCGCGAGGCAATGGACTTCGTGAACAACCACGCCGGCGCGGTTTACGATCGCTTTGCGCCGCCGCTGGTGGACGACGCCGCGGCAGCGCTCAACGAGTCGATCCGGCTTGCGAGCGACGCCAATCCGGCGCTGCACGAGGAATTTTTCGTCCATCATCGCGTGAAATCCGAGGCCAACCGCGAGAGCCTCATGCGGCTGTTCGAGATGGAGCGGGCGGCACAGGCGGCGCTCACCAGTTGCGCATGGTTTTTCGACGATTTCGGCGGCCCTGAGGGACGCGTGGTGCTGCGATGGGCCGCGCGCGCGCTGGAAGTTGCCGCCGAGTTTTCGCCCAGCGTCGAGGCTGAGTTGCTCGAACGTCTGCGTCAAGTCCGGTCCAACCGCCGCGAGGTCGGCGACGCCGCCACGCTTTACCTGAGTCTCAAGACTCGCGAAGCACGCGGGAGGGTATGATTGCTATGGCGGATACCCACGACATCGAATCGATTCTCCGTGAAGGCCGCTCGTTTCCTCCGACGCCCGAGTTCAGCCGCGCGGCGCGCGTCAGAAGCATGGACGAATACCGCGCGCTCTGCCGGCGCGCCGACGAGGATCCCGAGGCGTTCTGGGGCGAGTGCGCCAGGGAGCTCGGCTGGTTCAAGCCCTTCGACAGGGTACTGGAATGGGAGTTGCCGTTCGCCAAGTGGTTCCTCAACGGAAAGCTCAACGCCTCCTACAACTGCATCGACCGCCATCTTGGGACCGCGCGGCGCAACAAGGCGGCGCTCATCTGGGAGGGCGAGCCGGGAGACACGCGCGTGCTGACCTACCAGATGTTGGCGAGCGAGGTCGGGCGGACGGCCAACGCGCTCAAGAGCCTCGGCGTGAAGGAGGGCGACCGCGTCGCCATCTATATGCCGTTGGTCCCCGAGGCGGTAATCGCGATGCTCGCGTGCGCGCGAATCGGCGCAGTCCATTCGGTGATCTTCGGCGGATTCTCCTCTGAGGCGCTGATCGACCGGATCAATGACGCCGAGGCCACGCTGTGCATCACGGCGGATGCCGGATGGCGCCGCGGACAGCAGGTTCCGCTCAAGCCCAACGTGGACGAGGCGCTCAAGCGATGCCCCTCGGTGAAGCATTGCGTGGTGCTCCGGCGCACCGGCGCCAGGGTCGAGATGCACAAAGGGCGCGACGTCTGGTGGGACGAGCTGGTCGCGGCGCAAAGCTCCGTGTGCGCGCCGGCCGAGCTCGACTCCGAGCATCCCCTCTACACGCTCTACACCTCCGGCACCACCGGCAAGCCCAAGGGCGTCGTGCACACGACGGGCGGCTACCTGGTGCACACGCTGATGACGATGAAGTGGGTGTTCGATCTGAAGGAGGACGACATCTACTGGTGCACCGCCGATATCGGCTGGGTCACCGGCCACAGCTACACCGTGTACGGACCGCTCGCGGCGGGCGCAACGGTGGTGATGTACGAGGGCGCGCCGAATTTTCCCGAGAACGATCGTTTCTGGCGGCTAATCGAGAAATACCGAATCAATATCCTCTATACCGCGCCGACCGCGATCCGCACTTTCATCAAATGGGGCGACTCTTGGGTCAAGAAGCACGACCTTTCGAGCCTGCGGCTGCTCGGCACGGTCGGCGAACCGATCAATCCCGAAGCCTGGATCTGGTATCACAAGGTGATTGGCGGCGAGCGCTGTCCGATCGTCGATACCTGGTGGCAAACCGAAACGGGCGGCATCATGATCGCCCCGATGCCGGGCGCGATTGCGGCCAAGCCCGGGTCGGCGACGCTGCCGATTCCGGGAGTCGCCGCGGAGGTCGTAACGCGCGAGGGCAAGCCGGTTGCGGCCAACCAGGGCGGATTGCTGATCGTACGGCGGCCGTGGCCGGGGATGCTGCGCACGATCTTCCGCGATCCCGACCGTTACCGCCAGCAATACTTCAGCCAAATCGAGGGCGCGTACTTCACCGGCGACGGCGCGCGCCGCGACGAGGACGGCTACTTCTGGATCATGGGCCGCGTCGACGACGTGATTAACGTCTCGGGCCATCGTCTGGGCACGATGGAGATCGAGAGCGCGCTGGTCTCGCATCCGATGGTCGCCGAAGCGGCGGTGGTGGGAAGGCCGGACGAGATGAAAGGTCAGGCCGTGGTCGCGTTCGTGACGCTCGAGGGCTCGCGCCACGGCGACCCGAAACTGCGCGACGAACTGCGCCAGCACGTGGTCAAGGAGATAGGCGCGCTCGCGCGGCCCGACGACCTGCGCTTCACCGACTCGCTGCCCAAGACACGCAGCGGCAAGATCATGCGCCGCCTGCTGCGCCAGATCGCGGCGGGCGACGAGAAACTCGGCGACACCACGACGCTCGAAGATCTTTCGGTGCTGGCGCGCCTGCGCGAAGACGACGAGTGACGCGCGGGCGCGAGATTTTTCGGACCGATGCGACGCTTTTCGCTGGAACTCTTTTCCGGCTGTCATCTTGAGCGAGCGCTGCGCGAGTCGAAGGATCCCGATCTTTCTGGCGATCGCCGCGACTGCCCTCGCACCGAAAAAACCGGGCTCCCTTGCCTCCTGCAGCCTCCGCTCGGGATGACTGAAGAGGGACGCTCCGGGCGCGTCGAGTAACGCACGCAGATTACACAGCTGCTCTCACGCCAGCTCCGGTCGTCACATTGAAGGGCGGAGTCCGAAGGTCCTGGCGACTATCCGATCGACCAGGCGCGCGGGCAGCCTGGTCGGCAGCGTCCAGTTCTGAAATCTTCCCGCGACCGGCGAGTAGCGCGTCTTGGGCCGCGCCGCGGTCAGCGCTTCGCATACGACCGCGCCCAGCCGCTCG
>DASXMQ010000035.1:0-23395 GCA_036495625.1 Binataceae bacterium (SeqCode)
CTTCGATAATCATAATGAAGAAGTCCGGCGCGCGCGCAGCGGAGGGCCAATGTCATATCCGTTCAAGAAAATTCTCTGTCCGGTGCAGTTCGACGAATCCGAGCAGAACGCGCTGGACCTGGCCGCGCAAATGGCCCGGGATATCGACGCGACGATCTACCTGCTGCACATCGTGTCGATCCTGCCGACGATTGGCGCGCCTAATGCGGAGGAGGCGTCGCAGGGGCGCATCGAGGACGATGCGCGCCTCAGGTTACTGAAGCTGGCCGACGACAGGCTCGCCGGGCTCAAATCGGAGATCATTGCGCGCGTCGCGGGGCCGGGCGAGGTCGCCAAGGCCGTGCTCGAGGTGGCGACGGAGTTGGATACCGATCTCATCCTGCTTAAAACTCACGGGCGCACGGGCCTTGCCCATTTCATCATGGGCAGCGTGGCCGAGCAGATCGTGCGCCGCTCGCATTGCGCGGTGCTGACGCTGACTTCGACTGCCAAGGAACGGCACACTGGGCTGAGCGCGCGCCTGAGCGGTGGCGGCCGCGCGTAACGAGCGGCGCGCGGTACGGTTCCTTACGGCAGCGCCACCAGGTCGTACGCCGGAGGCAGACGCTCGCCGACAACCGTCGCGCTCGCGGCCGCCTCACGCGTCCGGATAACCAGTCCGTCGGTCGTGAGCGCGAAGAACCCGTCCTCGTTCTCCGGGTCGGCCCGAAACCGCATCACCATCCCGCGATCGGGGAGCGTATCGTCGCCGAGCGCCTCGAAGCTCTCGCCTGCATCCAGGCTGCGGAACATCACCGCGTCCGCGCCGCTCGGCCCGGCAGACCACGACGGCGGCGGGCCGGCAGCCGCGGCGGTGAACACGCGGCTCAGATCTCCGCGCGCGACAAACAGGGGCACGGTGTAGCTGCGGCAAAAACCGCGCTTGATCCTGTTCCACGAGCCGCCGCGGTTCTCCGAGAGGTAGAAGCCCGCGCCGGTGGTCGCGTAGAGGCGCCTTCGATCCTGCGGATCGACCGCGATGCAGTGGATGTCTTCGTAGATGCCCTTGTTCAGCAGCTCGAAGCGTTCGCCGCGGTCGCTCGAGCGCGCAACGCCGCCCTCTTCCACGCCGACATACATGGTCATTGCGTCGTGCGGATCGAAAGCGATCGCGCGGACGTGGGGGATGTGCGGCGGCGGCGGGAAGCTCCAGCGCTCGCGCCCAGGCAATTTAAGGAAATCCGCGCACTCGCGAAAAGTGCGGCCGTGATCGAGGCTGTGGAAAAGCCGCGCGTGCGAGGTGCCGATAAAAAGCTCGCCCGGCGCGTCGGGCGGCGCGGCGACGGCCCACACGTCCTCGTTGCGCGCGATGCCGGGCGTGATATCGGCCCAGGTGCGGCCGCCGTCATTCGAGCGCGCGAGCGCGACCCGCCCGCGCGCGCTGCCCATGTGCGCGTCGACCATCGAGCCGGCGTAAATCGTTCCCGGATTGCGGCAGTCCTGCGCCATGCACCATACCGACGGCGGATCTGCGAGCACCATCAGCGGCTTGCCCTTGCGCTCGGCGTCGAGGAGCACGATCCCCTTGGACGTACCCACGCAGAGTTTCATCCTCGCCCCTTCCCCCTTATGCCGCGCGGTGCGGCTCGCACCGCATCGCGGCTTCAAAATCCTATGGCGCGGGCGCCGCAAAAGCATCAGCGGCCCGCTTCGGTTTCGTCTCTCTTGTGCTTACGTAAGCTGTATCGAGGTGTGCAGGCGGCCCGCCGCGGCGAGTTCCGCCGGCGCGGCCTTTTTCGGACTCGAATCGAAGCGCACCCGCCGCACCACCATCGTGGCGCCCTCCAGCGCCACCCGCATCCCGGCGTCGTCGATTGATATGACCGTGCCCGATATAACCGTGCCGGCCGGGTTTTCGTTCCGCCGGTCTTCCAAAATCGGCTCGTAAAGGCGCAGCCGCTCGCCGCCCGCGTTCGCGTACGCGCCTGGCTGCGGATCGCATCCGCGCACCAGGTTGAAGACTTCGCGCGCGGGGCGCGCGAAATCGACCCGCGCGTGCTCGTCGCGGCAGGGCGGTTCGTAGGTGGCGAGCCGTTCGTCCTGGGCGACCGCCGGCGCATGCCCCGCCTTTATCAGGTCGATCGCCTCGCCCATCGTTTCGATACCGAGCGGAAACAGCCGGTTGAAGTAGAGCGAGCCGACGGTGTCCTCGTCGCGGACGGGTTCGCTCCGCTGCAGCAGGATCGGCCCGGTGTCGATTCCCTTGTCGGGCCAGAACCAAGTCACGCCGGCGCTGGCGTCGCCCATGATCAGCGTCCAGTTGATCGCGCTGGCGCCGCGATGGCGCGGCAGGAGGGAGGGATGAAAGCAGATCGTCTTGTGCCGCGGCGCGTAGAGGATCCGCTCGGGGACTATCAGCGTGACGAAGGCCATCACCGAAAGGTCGGCCTCAAGCTTGCGGAACTGATCGAAGATCTCGTCGCTCTTGAAGGTCGCGGGCTGGCTCAGCGGCAATCCAAGCGCAAGCGCCTTGGTCTTGAGCGGGTCGGGGCGGCCGCCAGGCAAATCGGGCGGCGCAAAGACGTGAACGATCTCTTCGCCCCGCGAATGAAGCACCTCCAGGGCGCGCTCGGCAAACGCCGCCTGTCCGATGAGCGCGATGCGCACCGCTCTCTAAACCTCCCCTACGATGTCCGGCACTGGGGCCACGCTACCAAATAGATCGCCTGCTGGCACGCGCATGCGCTATCGCGCCGGGCGCGTTCGTCCACAGCGCCCCGCGGGTTGGCGCGCGCGGCCCTTCCCGTTGTATAGGTGAACGATCCCGGCCGCACCAAACAGGCGAAAAGGAGCGAGCGCGATGCGCAAGGACATCGAGATCAACGCCGAGGGAACGATTCTGCGCGGATGGTTCTACACGCCCGATCGCCAAAGCGGCAAGGCGCCGGCGATCGTGATGGCGCACGGCTTCTCCGCGGTCAAGGAGATGTACCTCGACCGCTTCGCCGAGTGCTTCTCGGCGGCCGGCCTCGCCGCGGTGGTATTCGACAACCGCAACTTCGGCGCAAGCGACGGCCAGCCGCGCCAGGAGATCGACCCGTGGGCGCAGGTGCGCGACTATCGCCATGTGATCACGTGGGCGCGCACGCAGCGCGAGGTCGACGCCGAGCGCATCGGCGTGTGGGGTTCGAGCTACTCGGGCGGTCACGCGCTGGTGGTCGGCGCGATCGACCGGAGGGTGAAATGCGTGGTCTCGCAGGTCCCGCTCATCAGCGGCTACCGCAACGTCCAGCGCCTCGTGCGGCCCGACTTTCTCGCCCCGTTGCGCGCGCAGCTCGACGCCGATCGCGAGGCGCGCTTTCGCGGCGAACCGCCCGCGATGCTCCCGGTGGTCGCGGCCGATCCGCTCGCGCCCTCGGCCCTGCCTACGCCCGACTCCTACCAGTGGTTCACCGACACCGGCCGCGAGCGCGCCAAGTCCTGGCGCAATGAGGTCACGCTGCGCACGCTCGAGATGTTGATGGAGTACGAGCCCGGAAGCTACGTCACCAAGATCAGCCCGACGCCGCTGATGCTGGTGGTCGCCGCGGGCGATACGTTGGCCGCCGCCGACATGGCGATCGCGGCATACAATGAGGCGCTCGAGCCCAAGCGGCTGGTGCTGCTTAATGGCGGCCACTTCGACGCGTACGTCAGCGACTTCGAGAAGGCGGCGTATCCGGCGCGCGACTGGTTCGTGACGCACCTGATGCGTTGAGCGCGCGCGGCGCGTGCTACGCGGCCTGGCAATTTTTCGAAAAAGAGGCGCCAATCTGCTTGCAGCGAATACCTGAGTCCGTCGGGCGCGCGCCGTTCGCGACGCTTCGATTGCTTGGCGGTACGCTCGCGCTGGCGCTCGGCTTTGCGGCCCTGCCGGCGCATCGTGCTGACGCGCAGACGGCAATTCGTTCGT
This sequence comes from Binataceae bacterium (SeqCode), assembly GCA_036495625.1. GTDB lineage: Bacteria > Desulfobacterota > Binatia > Binatales > Binataceae > JAKAVN01. The sequence continues at coordinate 3,932 of DASXMQ010000035.1, forward strand.
CGCGGATCTTGCCCGCGCGGATCTTCGTGCTGATGGTATGGGACGGGCTCCGCCCCGATTTCGTGACCTCCGAGCGCACGCCGAACCTGTTCGCGATGGCGCATGAAGGCGTGCGCTTCGCGCGGCATCATGCGATCTATCCGACGATCACGATGGTTGACGCCGCCGCGCTGGCAACCGGCGCACCGCCGGGCACGACGACGATCCTCGGCGACGAGGTGTCGCTCGTGCGGCGGCTTGACGCGCACAAGATCGCGCTCGCGCCGGACGACGCGTGGGCGAAAGAGCCGGTCAATCTGGAAAACTCGGCCGCGCTCGCGGCGCTCAACGGGCCGAAATTCTTCAACGGTGCGCTGCTCGGCGCCGAATCGATCGGACAACAGGTGCGGCGCGCGGGCGGCTACGTGGCGATCGTCGGCAAGCGGGGACCGACGTTTCTCTTCGACGACAGCGTCTCGGGCGACGCGGCGCCCGGCGCTCCGATCGATGCGGGTAAGTACATTTTTGTGAGCGACGACCTTCTGGCGCCCCCTTCGCTCGATGGCGCGCTTGCGCCTGCGCCGCCGGAGCCGAAAAGCGCGAGCGTGGCCGACGGCGTGCGCGACACTTATTTCGCCCGCGTGGTGGCCGAGCGCGCGCTGCCGGAAGCCAAGGCCGCGGCGCTGGGCGGCCATCCGGCGCTGGTCGTCTTTTGGCAGCACAATCCCGACATCACGCAGCATCATCGCGGCCTCGGCACGCAGGCCAACCTCGACGCGCTGAAGATATGCGACGCGAACCTCCAAAGCCTTCGCTCGGCGATCGCAAAGCTCGGAATCGCCGACCGCACCGATTTGATGGTCGTCTCGGACCACGGGTTCGCGACGATCCGCGCGATGGTGCCGCTCGCGCAGATGCTGGTTGCGAGGGGCCTCAAGAAATCGGCCAACAGCGACGACGTTACGGTCGTGGCCAACGGCGGCATCGATCTGATCGATCTTTCGAGGGCGGCGTTCCCGACGATGGATGCGCGGCACGCGACGCTGCAGAAGATAGCCGACTTCATCGAGGCGCAACCGTGGGCGGGGCCGCTTTTCACTCGGCGCGCGAACGAGGAGCGCGCGTTCGATGGCGCCGGCACAGTCTCCGGCGAAGCGACGGGCGGCGACTCGGGATGGATCGACGGCACGTTCAGCCTCGACGCGGTCGGGATGATTGCGCGCGAGAATTATTTCGACGCGCCCGACCTGGTGGTCTCCTTCCGCGAAGTGCCCGACGTGGATAATCGGGGGCTCACCGGACCGGGCGCGCCTACCTACGTACTCGACGCCAAGGGCGCATCGAGCAGCGGTGCGGAAAAAAATCGTTCCGATGCGCTGGTCGTGCCGGTCAAGGGCGTGATGTACGCCGACACCGGCGGATGGGGCGGCTTCACTACGGGGCTTGGAATGCATGCGGCAGCGGGCGCGCGCGAGCTGCACAACTTCTGCGCGGCGATCGGCCCGGATTTCCGCCGCGGCTTCGTCGATCCGTATCCGAGCGGCAATCTCGACGTGCGGGCGACGATCGCGCGGGCGATGGGTCTGCCGCCCGCCGACAAGATAGGCTCCGCCGGCCGGCCGCTCGACGAGGCGCTGGCGGGAAGGAAGTTCACCGGCACGACGACGGAGTCGCGCATAACGGTCGGGCGAACGCTGCCGGCCCCCGCGGCGGCAACGGTTTCGACCACGCTGATTTTTTTGCAGGTACGCGACGGCAAACGGCGATGGTCTTATCTCGACGGCGCCGAGTACCGGCAGAGCGGCAAGCAGGCGGCGGTCACAAAAGCGTGGCCGCGTGCGCAGGGTCGGGAGAACGTACAACCAGGTCCTCGTCGAGCCGGGTGAGTACGCGGCCGCGAGTTTCCGGAATCAGCCAGATCAGCATCGAGCCCACCGCCGAGAACGCCGCGCCAATCGACAGCGCCGCGCCGAACCCGATCGAGCGGCTCAACACCGCGATCGCCATCGGGGTAAAGAACTGCAGGCCGCGGGTCACGTTGAGCAGCAATCCGAGCGCGGAATTGCGCACCTTGGTCGGCAGCAATTCGGAGACGATCGGCCCGGTGCCCGACCAGATGCCGGTGCCGAATCCCGCCAGCGCCATCGCGCCCGCGACGAGCCCCGGCACGCCGACGGCCCAGGGCCAGAGGATGGTCGCGGGCAGCAAACCTAGCGCCATCATCGCAGCGAAGGCCGAATATACCGGCCGCCGCCCGAAGCGGTCGGCGAGGAGGCCGAAGCTCGCGTAGCCGGCGACCGCGCCGATCTGCATCCCCATCATGAGGCGGCTCGCCGCGCGGTCGCTCAAATTGCGCGTGAGCTTCAGGTAGCCGGGCATCCAACTGTAGGTGAACCAGTAGGCCTCCGAGTTCACCCAGATGACCAGGAACAGCAGCATCAGGATTCCAAGGTATGGGCGGAGCGCGTGCACCTCCTCGCGCGTAAGCCACTCTCCGCCGCCGCCCATCCGCCGCTGCCATACGTCGCTCTCCGGAAGCCATCGCCAGACCGCAACCGCGACCAGCAGCGCCGGCAGCGAGGAGAGCGCGAACGTCGCGCGCCATCCGATCGCCGGCGTGACGTAGCCGGCGAGGAAGGCGGCGATGAACACGCCGAGCGGCGCGCCTACCTGCACGTAGGCCGCGTAGCGCGCGCGCCGGGCGGGCGGCACGGTCTCCGCCACCAGGCTCTGGCCGGCGGCCCACTCGCCGCCGATTCCGATTCCGGTGAGCGAGCGGAAGATCAGCAGATGCGCAAGGCTCAGGCTCGCCGCGCAGAGCAGAGTGCCCAAGCCGTAGATGAGCACGGTCGCGATGATCGTCGGACGGCGCCCAAAGCGATCACCGATAAAGCCGAACAGAAGCCCGCCGAGCGCCGTCATCAGTAGCGACAGGCCCAGCGCGAACGAGGCTTCGAGCTTGCCCAGGTGCAGATCTTGCGCCATCGGCACCATCAGGAAGGAGTAGAGGATGAGATCGTAGAAATCGAAGATCCAGGCGAGAAAGCAGAGCGCAACGATCCGGTACTGCGGCCAGCCCATCGGCTGCTCGCTCATCAGCAGCGCTGGGGCCGGGGCCGCGGCGGTGCGCGATTCCGGGCCGGCCCCGCTCATCGCGGCTCGCGGCGCACCGTGTGGCGCGCCGCTCCTTTGCGCTCGATAGCCCCCTTCATCGCCGTCAGTTTCCGCCAATCCGGGCGGTACTGGTCCCGCCAGCCAGGTTGTGGTTGGCTATCATCGGGGTTTGGCTCGTCGGTTTTCAAGAGAGCGCGCTTAATCCCGGAGCGCAGGCTCGCGGCCAGACAGGAGGCTCGGCATGATCAAACGGATACTGCGATGGCTGGTGCGGACGGCCGTTATTCTCGCGGTCCTCGGCATCGTCAGTCATATCGTCAGTTGGTGGTCTCATCGCGTTGCGCCGGGCTCGGTGATCGAGCTCGCGCTCAAGGGTCCGGTGATCGAGCGCGGCACGGACGGACTGCGCGGACTGGTCGACGAGAACCGCACGCCGCTCAACGTGGCGCGCCGGGCGCTCCGCGAGGCTGCCGCCGATCCGCGGATCGTCGGGCTCGCGATCCGGATCACGGACCCCGAGATGGAGTTCGCGCAGGCCCAGGAATTGAGCGCGCTCATCCACGGCTTCGCGGCTCATCACAAATGGACCACCGCGTATCTCGAAAGCGCGGGTGACTTCGATTCGGGCAATCTGCCCTACCTGGTCGCGGCCGCGGCGGGGGAGATTTCGATGATGCCCGAGGGCGAGATCGACCTGATGGGCGTGCGGCTGCAGGAGCTGTTCGCGCGCGGACTGTTCGACAAGGTCGGGATCAGGCCCAACTTCGCCGCGATCGGCAAATATAAAAGCGCCGCCAACGTCTTCACCGAGAAAGACTTCACCGCCGGGCAGCGCGAGGAGGATGAAGCGCTGGCGAGCGGTCTCTTCGATCAGTTGGTCGCCACCGCCGCCGGCGCGCGCCATCTCGAACCCGCGCAGCTCCGCGCGCTGATCGACCAGGCGCCGCTCGGCGCCGAGGCCGGGCTCAAAGCCCATCTCATCGATCGGATCGAGTACGGCGACGAGTTCACCGACCGGGTCAAGGCCCGGGGCGGGCACGACCACGAGATCGTCAAGTACTCCGACTACAAGCAGGTCCCGCTGCTGCCGCACATCGGGCATCGCGACAGCATCGCAGTGGTTTACGCCGACGGCGCGATTCAGGAGGGACAGGGCGGGTTCGATCCGCTCCTTTCACCGGGCGGCAATGCGATCGGCTCGGACGACATGGTCGAGGCGCTCGACCAGGCGCGCGACGACGATTCGGTGCGCGCGGTGGTCCTGCGCATCAACTCGCCCGGCGGCTCGGTGGTCGCCTCCGAGCTCATCCGGCGCGCGGCCGAACTGCTGGCCAAGGAAAAGCCGCTGGTCGTGAGCATGTCGGGATATGCGGCTTCGGGCGGCTACTGGATCGCGATGCCGGCCGAGAAAATTTTTGCCGAGCCGGCGACCATCACGGGATCGATCGGCGTGCTCGGCGGCAAGTTCAATATCGCGCCGCTCCTGACCTCGATCGGGGTGAACAGCGCCGCGATCGCGCACGGCGCCAACGCCACGATGTTCGACGCTTTCGCCGACTTCACCCCTGCGCAGCAGCAGTTGTTCCACGATCAGCTTCTGGGCGAGACCTACCGGCATTTCGTCAACCTCGTCGCCAAGCAGCGCGGTCTTACACCCGCGCGCGTCGACCAGATTGCGCAGGGACGCGTATGGACCGGCGCGGAAGCGGTCAAACTCAAACTGGTTGACGGCATCGGCGGCCTCGACGAGGCGATCAAAGCCGCGCGGACGCTGGCCAAGATACCCGAAGAGACCAGACTTGCGACGGTCGAATTGCCGGCGCCGCCGGGGCTGTTCAAAAGCCTGATGAAAGGGAATCTGAGCAACGACGGCGCGCTGCGCACCGGCATTTCCGCGCAATTGCGCGCGATGCTCTGGATGCTCAACGCCGCCGCCGGCGCGCATGGCGGATGGCTTCGCGCGGTGCTGTGTCCGGTGGCGCCGGTGATTTGATGTGTCGCGAAAGGTTCACGCGGCCGGAGATATCGCTTAAAAGCTGAGGAAAACCACGGGAGAAATCGCGATGGACGCGCAACTTGAAGGTTTTCTCAACGCGTTGGGCGAGGCCGAGCGCGCCGGCGGCCGCGTCCTGCACGAACTGACCGCCGAGGCTCGCTCGCTCGAGCTTCGCGAACTGCTCAAGAAAGTCGGCCACGACGAAGGCTACTACGCCGGCGAGCTTGCGGCGCACGTCCGCCGCCTCGGCGGCGTCGCGTCAAGCAAGACCGGCGACTTCGTCGAAAAGGTGCGCGCGGTGGGAGACTTTCGCGGCAAGCTCGAGTTGCTCAACCGCGGCCAGCGCTGGGTAATCCGCAAGATCGAGGAAAACCTCGCGACCATCGGGGATGCCGAGCTGCGCGCCTTTCTCGCCGTGATGGCCAAAGGCCATTACGTCAATATTGGCGCGCTGGACGACGCGCTCAAGGAAGGTCAGCTCTGAGCCGCGTCGGCGGGCGCGGCCGCCGACGGCGCGGCCGCGCGGTCTTCGCGCTGATCGCCCTCGTCGCCTCCGCTCCCGCGGGCGTCTGCGCGAGCGGCGAAACGCTCGGCCCCGGCAGCCATCGGATCGAGCTTCACTACGGCGGACTTGCGCGAAGTTACATCGTGCACGTTCCGCCCCAGAGCTCCGCGGGCGCAGCCTTGCCCGCGATCCTGAATTTTCATGGCGCGGGCAGCAACGCGCAGCAGCAGGAGCGGTACTCGGCGATGGACGCGGCGGCCGACCGCGCCGGTTACCTCGCGGTGTATCCGAACGGAACGGGGCGCGGGACGCGCGCGCTCACCTGGAACGCCGGCGGATGCTGCGCCTGGGCCGAACGCAACCGTATCGACGACGTCGGCTTCACCCGGGCCCTGCTTGACGACCTCGCCACGCGAATCCGCGTCGATCGCGCGCGGGTATACGCGACCGGCATCTCGAACGGCGGGATGATGGCCTTCCGGCTCGGAGTCGAGGCCGCGGACCTGATTGCGGCAATCGCGCCAGTGGAGGGCGCGCTGATGGTCGCGGCGGCGCCAACGCGGGAGGTGCCCCTGATGCTCTTCAATAGCGTCGACGATCGCTACGTGCCTTACGAGGGACGTGCCGGATTGCTCGGCGGCCTCACTCAGGCGAGCCGCTATCCGCGCGTTCCGGGCGTGGATGAAGAGGTGGCGCGATGGCGCGGATTCGACGGCTGTCCGCCAGCGGCGCAGGCCGGGCCGGAGTTGAAGGGCGCTTCGGGCTCCGCGGACGCGGGCAATACCGCGACGCGCTACGAATGGGGACCCTGCCGCGGCGGCAGCAGAATCGTGCTGTGGAAGCTCTCAGGCTCGGGGCATGTGTGGCCGGGCGCTTCGCGCTCGGTCTTCTTCCTTGGGCGCGGCACGCGGGTGATCGACGCCAACGATCAGATGTGGCTGTTCTTTCGCGATTTTTCGCGGGCCGCGGATAAGCGCGAGCAGTAGCGGCCAGGCGCGCGCCGTATCGGAGTTTGAACGGCGCTGCCGGTCCGCGCGCGGCCCGGCAGCGCCGTCTTCATTCATTCACCAACCGCCTAGCGATGGATCTCTTCGAGCTTGTTGATGTCGTAGAGCTTCTCCGCTTCGGGTCCCTTCAGGTTGGGGAAGCCGCCCGGAACGATCCAGATCGTGCCGCGATCGTTCTGCACGTCGAGCACCTGCACCGACTGGAATTCGGTCGAATCGGCGCCCTTGTTGATCGCTTCCTGCCAGTCGCCCTTGAAGCTCTCGCTCCACTTCTTCTGGAATTCCCAGACCTTCCAGAGTTTGTCCTTGTGGTCGAAGGCTTCCATCGTCCAAGCGTCGTAGTTCTGCGAGTCCCAGTCCTCGACTACGCTCTTGTACGGATGACGCTCGGAGAGAGGCGTGCGCTCCATGACCGCGAAGCGGCGCATCGTCCATGTGTCGTTCGGTATGATTCCGTTGGGGCCGTAAAGATAGGTGTACTCGTGCACGGAATCCTGAACTGCCAGTTGATCCTTCCATCCGAGGAAGCGCCAGTGCCACTCGAGCTCGCGGCCGGAGAAGCTGTAGAAATCCTCCAGCGTATGGTCAGTGCCCAGCAGCGAATCCGACTTAACCTCGGCCGAAATACGGCGCACGCGGCGCAGGTTCGGGATATATGCCCAGCCGTCGTCTTCGCGATGCGGGTCGGCGTAGCGGTAGATGATGAACGCGGTGCCGCGGATATCAAACGGCGAGTAGAATCCCGTGAATTCCTTGAATTCGAACTGCTCCGCACCCGGCACCGGCAGCGTATGATTCTCCAGCATCGCGAGATGCGTGAAGTACAGCCGCCGGTAGAACGCGCTCAGCGTGCGCTGGAAGCTGCCGCCGCCGCCGTAGATCATCTTCATCTCGTCGGCCGAGGGGGTCGAATACTGCATGCCCGAGAGGCCCGCGTTGGAGAGCCAGTCGCTAGGCGGATCTTCCCACTTCGGGATGTCATGGGTCCCGCCGAAGCGGTCCCAGGTGGCCGGCGGAATGGTGAACAGACCGTAGTTCTGCCAGCGATACTCGTAGTTCCATGCCGCCTTCCATCCGGCGCTCGGATCGCTCTCCGTGATGGCCGAGTTGGGGAACGGCTGGCCACAAACATAGTTGGCCATCGTGTTGTCGGCTTGCAGACGGACCTGGCTCTGGTACTTTTCAGTGCAGGCCATGTAGTCCTTGCGCGGCGTGTGATCAACCGGCGCACCGATCGTCATCTTGAACTCAGGGAAGTTGAACTGCTCGACGTAGCCAGGGAAAACGAACGGGCGCATCCGTTCGATGTCTTTGGCAGTCAGAACATCGCCAACCTTGAAGTCCGGCTTCGCATCCTTGTACTTGGCCAACCATTGGTCAAACGTGGCCCGCGTGTAGGTCTTCACGTCCTGTGCCTTGGCAGTGCCGCCGCCGAAGCACAAGCCCGCCGCCGCCACCAAGGCCGCCAGTGTCAGGCTCCACGGCCTGGCAGCGCGCCCCGCATGCGGCTTTACATTCCATCCCATAATACTCATTCCTCCCGGTTATTCGTCCCTGCCTGGTTTGTCCTGAGGGACCGCCTTCTTAATTGCAACTCCCCGCCCTGCCTATTGGTTCCCTATCGGTCAACGGCTACCGAGCCGCTTGCCGCCTAACAAATGCATCGCCGTATGATCCAACCCGTCGGCCGCCGTATAGCGCACCGCCGGATCGGGCTCCTGGACCATCGCCAGCAGCATCAGGATGCTGTTGGGGCTCCCAATGCGTCCCAACGACCAGGCTATGTCGGCGCGCGTAATCGGATCCTTGCTGCCGCGCAACAGATCGGCGAGCAGCCGAACCTCCGCACTGCCCCCTGCGGTCCCGAGCGTCTTTACCGCCGCCAATTGAACCTCGGTGTCGGGCGACGACAGCGCCTCGACCAGAATCGGATGCCCGATGTCGAACGCCATGTCGTCAAACAGCTGCGCCGCGTGGCGCCGGGTGACCTGGTCCTGGTCGTGGATGGCGCCGCGCATGTAGGCCACCCCGGCGGGATCGTTGTAATGCGTCAGCGCCGCGGCCGCGCCGATCCGCACGTCGATATTCTGGTCCATCAGCGCCTGCTGGAGCATCAGCACCGAGGCCGGATCGTGCGCGTAACCGAGCGCCACTGCAGCCATCGCCCGGGCGTTGCCCTGGGAATGGTCGTTCAGCGTGTCGCGGAGCAGCTTCACGCCCGAGTTGTCACCGAGCAGCAGCAGCGACTCGGCTGCCATCACGCGCTCCATGGGCAATGCCTTGGCCATCGCCTCCTTGAGCAGCGGTATGGCGTCGCGGTTGCCGATGTGCCCGAGGCCCTTGAGCGACGCCAGCCGCACGTTGGGGTCGGACCCGCGCGCAGCCTTGCTCAACACCACGATAGCGGTCGGATCGGTAGCGGATCCGAGTGCATTGATGATGAACCGGCGATCCAGCGTGTCGCCGTGAAGGTAGAGGTGGTTCAGAATTTTGACCGCCTGACGGTCGCCGACCTCGCCCAGGCCATCCGCGATCGCCATCTTGACGCTGAGATCGGGGTTGGTCTGGAAAGTGTTGGCGAGCATCTGGAGCGCCTGGTTTTCGCCGCCCTCGGCGAGCGCGCTCGCCGCATAGCACTGCTCGAAGAGATCATTCTCCTTGAGGCCGCGCTGCAGGACGATGATCGAGAATTGCCGCAGCGCAATCAGGCCGGCTTCGCCGTCGAAATGGTAGGTCGCGTTGAGCTTGTTGACCGCCTGCGCGACCTGGCCCTTAAGGACCATGTCTTGAATCGCGATCATCGAGGGATCGGTAATCGCAAGCGCCCAGCGTTTCTCCGTGCGCTGCTTGAACAGCGCGTGGACGCCGATCGCGAGTACGGCCACGCCGGCGAGGACTATCGCCCATGTCTTAAGTCCCCGCGATGAGAACTTTGATGGAATCCTCAGTTCCGTAACCCTGTCTCCGCTTACGACTCCGGGGTCCGGCGAACCGGACCCCGGAGCTCGATCGTACTCTTCGGTCTATCGAACTAGAAACGATACCGTATGCGAGTCCAGAACTCGTCATCCTTGTTGCGCTGCGCACCGCCGGCCTGCATGTGCGCGGGGCCGAAGATGCTCTCGCTGTACGGTGCGGTGGACGGCGTCGTCAGGCCAGCCTGAAACGCGGCGTTCTGGCCGATGTTATGCTGATGCGATTTGCCAACGAACGCATCGGCGCCGACCGACGCCGACCAGTGGTCGTTGATCAGCCATTCCGTGTTGCCGCCGATCGTCGCGTCCGTGCCCTCCGAGCCAAAAGCGGCGAATATCAGCGGGATGATCTGGTCACGATAGTAGTGGGTCTGGGTGAACGCGGTGAACGTGAAGTCGTTCGTTCCGGTCACCAGTCCGTCCTTGCCGCCGTTGGAGCTGTGCGCGCCCGGATAGTAGGTCTCGAAAACCTGGAAGCTCGAGAAGAAGGTGCGGTCCGGGTTGAGGAACTTGATGAAGTGCGGACGGTCGAAGCCGATGACGTACTGCATGATGTCATTGTTCGTCGACCAGTCGAGCGAATCGGTGTCGTTGAGCAGTGCGTTGTGCGTCCACGACGACTCGACACGGACAACCACGCCGCTCCACGGCTCGAAATAGTCGGCGGAAAGTCCGAGCGTGTTGTCCTTGTGGTAGCGAATCTGCGCGCCGCCGCCGAACGTACAGTCGTTCAGGAATGTACGCGCACCGCCGTTGGCGAAATGCGCCGCGGCAAACTTGGTCAGATGGATGTTGTTGGGCGTAGTCGCGATTATTCTCACGCCGTTGTTGTATGCGCCTGGGTAGCCGCCGCTGATAGTCGCGAGCTTGGAGCAATCCACGCCCGACTGCGGGAAAAATTCGGAGCCATGGAAGATTTGCCCCGGATGCGCCGGATCGGCGAGTACCTGAATGGAACTGTTAACGAAGACCGGCGTTTGCCCGTTGCCGTACCAATCTGTCAACGCAAAGCGGATCGACGGATGGGGCAGCTGGAAATCCCACTTCATGCCGATGCCATCGTTCTTGAAACTCCAGCTCGGCACCCTCTCCTGGGTCAGACCGAAGTTGACGTGTCTGGGATTGCAAGCTGTCGGCGTGGCGCTCCCGGTGCAGAGGCCCGCGTCGAACAGGCTGTTGTCGAACGCAAAGGCCTTCTTCTGGTCGCCAAAGTTGACTGCCCAAGGCTGTCCGCCCACACCAAGACCAACCGGATTGAACGTGTCGAAGTTCCACACCACATTGCCGGCCACGTCCTGCATGCCAAGTACGTCGCCGAAACGGTGCTGCAGCCACGCGCTAAGCTGCGGAATTCGGGTGTCCTCAAAAGGCTCAATGAAGAAGTGCTGGCCAAAGTCAACCGGGTTGATGATGTCCTGGAGGCGGAAGAAGTCGGCCTTGCCCCACACGACCTGCTGCTTGCCCACGCGCAGCAGATTGGAGCCGAAGAAATCCCAGCGGAAGTCCAGATAGGCTTCCCGCATCGGATAGTAGTACTGGTTGCTGTCGTCGCGCTCGAAGCGCAGGTTGTTAACCGACTGCCATGCGTTGATACAGCTCCAGCAGGCGGTCGCCACTCCGTTTACCACACGATAGTCGCTGATGTTCTGCGCTACCGGTTCGGGAAAGAGCAGGTTACGGGCCACAACGCCCTTGAACTCCTGAGGCTTGAAGCCGAAGGCTTTGAGCAACGCCAAACCGGCGGTCTGCCCAGTGCCTTCAGACATCCGGGTGCCGATGCCCGAGAATTCATTCGGATTGTTGCCGAAGCGGTCGCTCACCAGATCATATGCGCCCTCGTAGCCGAACCGGATGTCAGCGAAATAGTTCACCGAGAGTCCGGTTCCCAATGGCATACCGAGCATGGTCGGAAGGGTGGCGTCCTTGATGACCTGACCCGAGGGCTGCAAGTCGATACGATTGCGGATCGACGCCACGTTGTAATCCTGGATGTAGTTCTCCGACCGGATGATTTCCTGGTTCTCCACGTAGCCGTGGAGCTCGAAGCTGTCCTCCAGGTTCTGCATGACTCCCTGCTGTGCGTATGCAGGGCCGCCCACCACAAGCGCGAGCGCTGCTATGAATCCCAACAGCCAGAGCCGCTCTTTGCTTTTCCCACCTACATTCATGTTGCATTCCCCCGAAAGTTTGCTAGAACACCAAAAACTTTCCGTTACGGCCGAACCGAGCCCCTTTCCCCCGGTCTCCGTTCAGCTGACTTCCGCCGAAACGTCTTTCTCGATCAACTCCAGATCCTCGTCCGAGATCTCGGCTCCGCGCTCGACGAATTTGGGCCGGATGATCGCGAAGATCGACGGCACCAGCGTGATCGCCGACAGCCAGTGCGTGATCATCAGCAGCGCCAGCAGCATCGCCATCTCGGCCGAGAACCGCAAATCCGACATCCACACCCATGGGATGACGCCGCCGACCAGCGTCGTCGCCGTGAAGGTAACCGCCATGCCCGAGGTCGCGATCGCGCGCTTGATGGCCGCGTCGTGGTCGTGCAGGCGGCCATACTCGCGCTTGATCCGATCGACAACGTACAGGATGTAATCGACGCCGATCCCCATACCGACCGCGGTCACCGGCAGGGTGTTGATGTTCATGCCGATGCCTTTGAGGCCGATGTACAGGAAGCTGACGATGCCCGCGGCGATCAGCGTGATCATGACCATGCCGCCGGCGACGAACGACATGTAGCTGAAGGTCACCAGGAAGAAGACCACCGCGACGATCAGGATGGTGCTGACGCGATCGGAGTACGCGACCTCGTCGTTCAGCGCGGCGGTGGTGCCGATGGTGCCGCCGGCCAGCACGAACTTGACGTCCTTCATCGGATGCGCGGCCATGAACAGCTTGGCCCGCATGATAGCCTCATCGATCGTCGTGCCCTTGGCGTCCTTGTAGAACACCACGAACTGCCCGTCGCGGGCGTGGTAATCCATGTACTCCAGGATGACGCCGGGAACCTGCGCGTTCGCTTCGTACATGAACGTCATGTTGCCCACGCCGGCCTCGGTCCGCGGAATGACCGCCCACACCGGGTCGTCATAGTGATAGAGCCGGTTGACGCTGCGCACCAGGGTCGGCAGGTCGCGCGTGCCGCCGGCCTCGGCCTGCTCCATCATGTAGTGACGCAGGTTATCAAGTACCGCCAGCACTGCGGGATCCTTGAGCGCGTCGTCGCGGCCGCCCTGCAGGTAGATGACGAGCTGGTTGGAGCCGGCGAAGTCGGCGTTGATGGCGCGCGCCGAAACGTTGAAGTCCGAGTTCTGGAACAGCAGCGGCGATCCGGCTTCGGTCTCGCCGACCTGCACCGAAGTCGCCTCGTAGGCGCCGGCGGCGACGATCACCGCGGCGATCGCAAAGACTGCCCAGCGTCCGCGCCGGCTGGTGCAGAACTCTCCGACCCACGCCAGCAGGTCGTGCATCCACTGCGGGACGTAGTGATGGGTCTTCGCCGGGCGCGGCAGCACGTCGAGCAGCAGCGGGATCAGCAGCAGGATGGTGAAGATGTTCGAAAAGCCCCAGAAGCTAGCGAAGAACGCGAGCTTGCGCACCAGCGGAATGGTGGCGACGCCCAGCACCAGGATGCCGGCGGCATCCGCCAGCACGCCGATGCCGCCCGGGAGCAGCAACTCGCCCATCGCGATTGCGACGGCGTGATGCTTGTCGCCGGTGGCTTCAAGCTCTTCGAAGTAGCGCTCGACCATCTGCACGCCGTGGCTTGCGGCGCGCGCTGAAACCAGCAGCGGGATAACCAAGACAAGAGGGTCCAGGTTGTAGCCCAGGATGCCGAGGAACCCGAGGCCCCAGATGGCCTGTGCGACCGCGCCGACGAACGGCAGCAGCACACCATAGAGCCGGCGGAAGTAAACTATTAGGGTGCCGAAAATAAAGATGAACGTGACCGCGAAGATCTCCGCCAGCTCGCCGGTGTAGAACCACACCCAGCCCTTGAGCATCGGCTCGCCCGCCGCGTACAGCACCGTGTTGCTGTCCTCGACGTGCTTGCGGATATCCATGATCTGATGCTGGATATTGCCGTAGTCCAGACGCTCTTCGTTGAAGCCCGCCAGGACCAACGCGGCTTTGCCGTCGGTCGAGAGATATTTTCCGTAGACGATGTCGTTGTTGTACATCGCCTGCTTGAGTTCCTTCAGATCTTTGGGGTCGGTCGGAACCTGCTCGGGCAAGACCGGCACTGATTTGATCAGACCTCCCGAACGCGCCTCCAGGCGCCGGATCTTGACGTGGGCGAGCGAGGCGACCTGATAGTGGTTGACACCGTCTATCTGGTCCACTTTCTCCGTGACGTAACGGATCTTCTTCAGCGTGTCGGGATTAAAGATGTCGCCGTCCTTTACCCGCAAGGAGAGGCTGACGATGTTGGCGCCGCCGAAGGTGGTGCGGAAGTGATTGTACGCCTTGATGTACGGATGGGCCTGCGGCAACAGGTCGGCGAACTGGCTGTACATCTGCACCTTAACCGCGTGGAACGCGAAAAAGACGGTGATCACGGCCAGCACTCCCAGCGTGGGCCATCGATGCCGCAGGCTGAACCGCGCAATGCCGTGGGTGATGCGTTCCGCCGCTGGTAGCTTACTGAGGTCCTTGACTGCCATTGGAAAGTTCCTGCTCTTAACGTCCCGATTGTCTAACGGCGGGTCGCGCAGCCGCTAGTCTCCGATCACTTCGTCCTTCGCTCGTTGCGCGCTTCAGCTCTTGGCGGCGGCAATCCCCGCGGCCATGATCGTATCCTTGTTCAGCTCTTCCCACGTCGCGCCGCCATCGTGCGAGACGAGGATCGTTCCGTTTCCGCCAGTCATAATTCCGAAGGAGCCGTCGGGAGAAAACGACACGCTCCTGAGCCAGGTATAAACACGGCTCGAAACGCCCTCGTCAATCGTCCATCCCTTGTCACCTTCGTGGGCCACCGTCCCGAGAAGCCCACCGGCCACCGCCGCATGTCCAGCGGGCGCGGCGATCGCAAAGAGCGAGTTAGTGCCGCCACGATGAGCCTGCCACGTCGCTCCGCCGTCGTTGGTCTCCAGAACGTAGCCGCTGGCGGCCACGATGTAACCCTTCTGCGGGCTCGTCCATGCGCTGCCAAAGAAGTAGAGATCCTGCTCGTTCAGTTCCGGAATTCCGCGATGGTACGCCTCTTCGTCGGTCACGTCCTCGACATATTTAGGCAGCCCCACGACCTTGTCCGATTCGGTCCAGGTCTTGCCGCCGTCGGTCGTATGCTTGATAACGCCGAATTCACCCTGCACCCAACCGTTCTTGTCGTCGAGGAATGCAACCCCGTTGAGCGCCTCGTCCTTGTGCAGGCTCTGGTCCTCCCACGTCTTGCCGCTGTCAGAGGAATGAATGATGGTGGCCTCGGGGCCAACTGCCCAGATCTGATTCGGATCCTTGCCACGGGCGATCGAGAGCACGTTTTCGCTGACGCCCTTGGGGGCGTCAACTTTCTCCCAGGTCTTGCCGCCGTCGGTCGTATGCAGGATAAGAGCGCGCTCGCCCCCGATCACGCAGTCGCTGGAGTTGGCGCAGCTCACCGTAAACAACGAGTAATGCGTCCCGCTCTTCTGCAGCGCAACCTTGGTCGCGTTGTCGGTGATGCTCAGGATGGTTCCGTACGTGCCGACCGCCCACGCGTGGTCTTTGTCCGCCACGGTTGAGCCATAATAATCTTCATGCTCGGGCAGCGATCGCCCCTCGGCGGAGTTTCCTATGCGCTCGGCGATCATGCGCTTCTGCGCCTCGCCCTCGCATCCCACCGACGTAACGCACAGCGCCGCCAGCGCCACGCACATAATTGACAGTTTGCCGATTCTACCCATTGCCCCGTGCAGCAAAGGCCACCTCTCGAAAAGTTTCTCGACGCCGCATCGTTACCGTAACCTCCGTGGCGTACTCTCGCGCGCCGCCTCCGCGGCCGCCGCAAATTCAGCCTCGGCCCCCAGACGGTTACGTACGGACCGATTGGACGCGATGCCTTGCGCTATCGCGCCTTCCCAATTTCATCCATCAGTTACCCAGAGGCGGTCCGAGAGTTGCCCTAATGGAGGCACTTTCTTGACCAAGACCTCACCCACAGGCCACGCCCCGAGTTGGACGCTATAATGCTTGATCCAAAGGGAATGTCAAGCCGTCTGAAGCATTTAACATCCACCGTTCTTTTCCCGGGCGCCCTCCAAAGTCATATTTCGGTAACATTAGTCCCGCCCGAAGTCCACGAGACGCCGAAGACCATATCGGCGCTTGCCGGCAAGGATTCGGATGTCTCGCCGCTCCGCGCTCGGAAAAGGACCTCGCGACATATAAGCACTTGATAGATGAAGCGACTCCGCAGCGATCCACGCCCCGTGATGAGAACAGAACCAGATTTTGGGAGCCTGCGTCCCCGGCGTGCACGCGATGCACATTTGGACTAGCGGGCTTGAAAAAAATCGACCGAAATGCTTGAGCTATGCGGCAACCCGTTGCGAAACAATCGCGGCATCGGGGGGGAGCACCAACCAAAGGAGCCGAAGTTGATGTTGAGAGGGAAATCATCGTTGTTTGTGGCAATCGTGGCGTCCGCAGTCGTTGGGGCGTGGTCGGGGATGGGGATGGCGGCTGATATCACCCCCGAAAACGTCGGAACGATGGCCAGCAGCGCGAAGACATCCGACGATTACACGGCGCTCGCAGACTATTACGACGCCCAGGCCAAGGCCGCCAAGGAACGGGCCGACGACGCCAAGGCGCAGTACGCGGCGATCCACGCGCCCAAGGGCCTGCGCACCGGGGCTGACACGGAAGTGATCACCACCCAGCGCGTCTTCATGAAGCGTTCGGCTGCGCACTATAGCGCCCTGGCCAGTCAGTACACGAAGATGGCCGAGATGTACCACAAGCTCGCCAAGCCCGCCGGCGGCGGACAGTAGGCAGCAGCCTCGTTCATTCTCACGGGCCGGACGCGAAGCGTCCGGCCCGAATCATTACCGCCCCCTGGTATCGCCGACGGGAATGTCGAAGGCGCCACCAGGGGGCGGATTGTTTTTCAAATTGCGGCGAAGCGCACCAGGGGTCCGGGGACTGCGGCTTACTGACCCAGCCATCCGGCGCGATCAAAAAGCGCAAGCGAATCGCCAAGCGCGCGCAGGCGCGCCTTGTATTGCGCGCGCAACTGCAATGCGTCCTGGATCGTGACCGCCCGAAAACGAAAGCGCGTGCGCGGCGCGGCCTGCGCCACGCGGTCGAGGTCGCACTGGATCACGGTTCCGATCGTCGCGTAGCCGCCACCCGTAACCGCGTCGCGCATCAGCAGGATTCCTTCTTTGCCGCCGGGCACCTGGATCGATCCGACCGGATAGCCGACATCAACCACGTTGGAGGGATCGGAGCCGGCGCCAAAGGGCGGTTCGCGATCGCGAAACTTGAATCCGACCCCGTGAATCCGGTAACCGATACGATCGGCTTCGGTCGAGACCTCCCATGGCGTGCTCAGGAACTGCGCGACGCTTTCCTCGGTAAGCCGATAACTGCAAAGGCCCATCAGGATGCGCAGTTCGACGACCTCCGGAAAGGTCGGCAGCATTCGCGAATCGAGCCGGCGCCCGGTCAAGTCCGCGGCGGCGCGCCGGGGCGTGCCGCCGGCCAGTACGTCCTGCGCGGCGAGCGCGCGCCCGCCTATTCCGCCGAAGCGGCCGAGTATATAGGTCGAGCGGCTTCCCAGGAGTTCCGGCACGTCGATTCCGCCGGCCACACAAACGTACGAGCGAACGCCCGCGATTGCCTGTCCGCACTGAAGCCTGTCGCCCGCCTTAAGCGCCAGCGCGACCCACATCGGCGCGGGCCGCCCGTTGACGCGCAACTCAAGCTGCGCGCCGGTCACCGCGACCGTCACGTCGACGGCGGCCTCGAGGTCGGGTCCGAGAAAGGTCGTTTCCAGAGCCGCAGCGCCCTCGTCGTTGCCGACCAGCAGATTGCCGGCGCGCAAGGAGAACTGATCCATCGCGCCCGACGGCGGCATCCCGATGTGATACCAGCCGAAGCGGCCCGCGTCCTGGATCGTGGTAACCAGCCCTGGTCTTAGGACTTTGAGCATCAGCGCGCTTCTTGCTGGAGGCGATTGAGGTAGCGCTCGGGATCCTTGAAATAGGCCGCGGGCCTGAACTCCTGCGCGATGATCCGGTAGCGGTACGTGCCGGCCTCGACCTCGGCGCGAATCGCGTTGAACTCGTCGAGATCGATCGGCCGCAGTTGCCATCGGTCGGCCGCCTTGGCCAGGATTCGCGTCTCGCGCAGATCGACCAGCCGTCCTTCGGGTTCGTACACCGGCACCGGCGTCATCCCGATCAGTTGATAGCCGCCCGGCCCCCGCACCGGATAAATCGCCAAGAAAGCGCCGCCGTGCGAAACCGTCCGCTCGGGCGTGTCGGTGCGCGGGCGGATGTACTTGGGCGCCTGCAGGGCGCGTTCGCGCGGCACCATCTGGTAGCCCCACGCGGTGCCGGGCACGAAACCGACCATCGAAACCCAGTACGGGTGCCCCGAGTGCGCCGCGATAAATTCCTGCTTGTCGGTGAAACCGTTGATGCGCATCAGGTACTCCAGGTTGGTGACCGAGGGGTCCTGATGGCGCTCGCCGAACTGCTTCGCGCATTCCTTGGTCCACGGATCGTCGTAGAGGACCGGGATATCAACGATGCGCGAGCTGATGCTCGCGATGTGCTCGGCATGATGCTCGAAGTCGCGCAGCACCTTGACCAGCTTGTGCGGTTCGATTTCCTCGGGCCGGTAGTGCACCAGGTACGAAGTGTTGCCGGGGCATACCTCGATCACACCGCCGACGCGATCGCGATCGATCGCCTGGCAGATCGAGAGAATCTTGAAGTTGACCTCGAGGCTCATCTCGATATCGAAGTCGACGAAGATGTATTCGTCGCCGCCGAAGTCGTAGCGGGTGTCCATCGCCTAACGCTCCCCTCTCCGCTCAGCCCGCGGCCATCTCGCTCAGGACCTCGTCGGCCACCCGCAGCACTTCCTTGACGTCGTCGGCGGTATGGGCCGCCGAGAGGAACCCCGGATGATGGGGCGTCAGCAGGATGCCCTTTGAAAGGAGCCCCATGCTGAATTCGTACTGGCGCGCTGCGTTGGCGCGGATCGCTGTGCGTTTGCTGGTGACCGGAGCGTCGGCGAAGTGGACGTGAAAGAGCGACCCGACGCCGGTGACCTGGACCGGGAAGCCGTGGCGCCGGGCGCTTGTGGCGATACCCTCGCGCACCGCGTGGCCCATCGCGCCGACGTACTCGTAAACCGGGTTGCGTTCGAGTTCGGTGAGCGCCGCGAGTCCGGCGGCCATGCTGATCGGGTTGCCCGAAAACGTCCCCGAGGCGAAGCTCTTCTCCTTGACGTCCGACGGCTGCTTGGTCGGCGTGATCACCTTTTCCATCAAATCGCGCCGCCCGCCGAAGGCGCCCACCGGAAAGCCGCCGCCGACGATCTTGCCGATACATCCGAGGTCCGGGCGCACGCCGAAGTGGGCCGACGCGCCGCCCAGCCCGAGGCGGAAGCCGGTCACGATCTCGTCGAAGATGAGCATCACGCCATTTTCTTCGGTCACCTTGCGGAGCGCGCGCAGAAATTCCGGATCGGCCGGCACCGCGCCGGTAAAAAATGCGGCCACCGGCTCGACAATCACCGCGGCGAGTTCGCGCGCGTGGCGACGCACGAGGTCGATCGCGCCCATGTCGTTGTATGGAAGCAGCAATACGTTATCGATCACCGAGTGCGGAATTCCGGCGCAATCCGGCATCGCAAGCGGCTCGTTTTCGGGTCCCTGCCCGCCCACCG
>DASXMQ010000036.1:0-15601 GCA_036495625.1 Binataceae bacterium (SeqCode)
CACGACGATCATCTCCAGCAACAGGTCTGGATACGGCGAGCGCACGATCTGCTCCTGCGCGTCGGCCATCAGCTTGAACAGCCGCATCAGGTCGCGCGCGCTCGGGCGCTCGGCGATACGGCGCAGCTCGGCCGCCTCATGATCCGGCAGGTCGGCGAGCGGATTGAGCTCGCCCTTGGCCGGCAGCTTGGCAACCG
This sequence comes from Binataceae bacterium (SeqCode), assembly GCA_036495625.1. Classification (GTDB taxonomy): domain Bacteria; phylum Desulfobacterota; class Binatia; order Binatales; family Binataceae; genus JAKAVN01. The sequence continues at coordinate 198 of DASXMQ010000036.1, forward strand.
CCAGGTTGCGCAGCGTTTCGAGCAGGTCGCGCCCGAGGGATTCCAGGTTGGCGCCCCGGCGATGCTGCTCGCGGACGGCGCCGAGTGCGGCCGGCGCGTCGTGGTCGAGAATTGACTCGGCCAGTTTGAACACCGCGCCGCGTCCGGCGACGCCGAGCGAGGCCGCGATTTCGCTTTCGGTAATCTTGCGGCCGAGCGCAGCGATCGCCGTTTCGAGCATGCGTTCCGCGTCGCGCATGCTGCCGCCGGCCTCTCGCGCGAGCAGGCGGAGCGCCGACTCTTCGACTTCGATTTCCTCGTGCGCGGCCAGCTCTTTAAGCCGCACGAGCGTGGTGCTGAGCGGGATGCGCCGGAAGTCGTAGCGCTGCAGGCGCGACAGGATCGTCTCGGGCATCTTCTGCGGCTCGGTGGTCGCCAGGATGAACTTGACGTGGGCGGGCGGCTCCTCGAGCGTTTTCAGCAGCGCATTGAACGCCTGGTCGGTGAGCTGATGGGCTTCGTCGATGATGTAGATCTTGAAGCGGTCGCGCGCCGGCCGGTAGCTCAGGTTTTCGATAATCGCGCGGGCGTCGTCGATCTTGCGGTAGGTTGCGCCGTCGATTTCGACCACGTCGAGCGCGCGGCCTTCGCGAATCTCGATGCAGGTGGCGCATTCGCCGCACGGATCGGGCGTGGGCCCCTTTTCGCAGTTGAGGCAGCGGGCGAGGATGCGCGCGGCGGTGGTTTTGCCGACGCCGCGGATGCCGGTGAACAGAAAGGCGTGGGCGATCCGGCCGCTTTGCAGGGCCTGGCCAAGCGTGCGGGTTACGTGTTCCTGGCCGACCAGCTGGGCGAAGCGGTCGGGGCGCCATTTGCGCGCCAGCACCAAGTGCGACGACGGATCGGAAGCCATCAGCGATAACCGGCCATCGAGCGATTACGGAAAAGCGGCGTTCTGCCCGCCGAGTGATAGCTAGGCTCCCCTGCGGCACAGGGTGTCGACCGGTGCCGTTGCTTCCTTCCGGACCTGGCGGGGTTCGCGGTCTTCCCTTGCGCAGGACCCAGCTATCATCGACGGGCAGCCCCTTTGCGGCCAGCCGCTGAGCCTCTAATTAAATTCCCATCGGGCGGGCCATGCAACCATACGACCCCGGCGATGTCCACATCACGCGGCGACGGGCTCGGCCGGCGCGCCGGCGCGCCGCGCGAGCGTGAGCCGGAGCCATACGCGCGCCGAGTCGGCGAGAATCACGACTACGACCGCGATAAAGATGAAAGTCATCGCGGTGTCGATCCGATCGTTCCAGATAAGGCGCGTGATCGTTGCCGAGCGCGCGGCGCTGGTCGCGGGCAGCGCCTGCTCGGCGGCGAGTTGCGCCGCGTGGGCGAGAAAGCCGACGTTGGGCGCGGAGCTGAAAATTTTCTCCAGCCCAGCCGTCATGGTGACCGAGACCAGCCAGCCAAGCGGAGTCAGTGTGACCCAGGCGTAGCGGCCTTTGCCCTGGCGCATCATCGCGGAGGTTGCGACGCAGAGCGCGATCGTCGCCAGCATCTGGTTGGCGATTCCGAAGAGCGGCCATAGCGAATTGATTCCGCCCAGCGGATCGATCGTGCCGAAGTACAGGAAATAGCCCCACGCCGCCACGATCAGCGCAGAGGTCGCCACGATGTTCAGATACGAGCCGGCGTTGCCGAGCGACGGATGGATCTGCCCGAGCAGGTCCTGCACCATGAATCGCGCGACCCGCGTACCGGCGTCGAGCGTGCTCAGGATAAACAGCGCCTCGAACATGATCGCGAAGTGGTACCAGAGCGCGATCACCGCGCCGCCGCCGAGCGAATGTGCGAAGATGTGCGCCATCCCGACCGCCAGCGACGGCGCGCCGCCGGTGCGCGCGTAGAGCGTTTGCTCGCCGATCGAGGCCGCGAGCGCCCGCATCTCCTGGTCGGTGACGGCAAAGCCCCACGCCGAAATCTTTTCGCAGGCGGCGACCCCCGTGCCGACCACGCCGGCCGGTGCGTTGACCGCGAAGTAGATGCCGGGCTTGATGATAATCGCCGCGATCATCGCCATCACGGCCACGAACGATTCCATCAGCATGCATCCGTAACCCACCATCCGCGCGTCGCCTTCGCGCTCGAGCATCTTGGGCGTGGTGCCCGAGGCGATCAGCGAATGGAAGCCCGAGATGGCGCCGCACGCGACCGTGATGAAGGCGAAGGGAAAGACCTTGCCGCCGAAAACCGGCCCGCTGCCGTCGGTAAAGCGGGTCAGCGCGGGCATCAGGGTCGGCGGATGCATCGCGACGATCCCGGCCGCCAGCGCGAGGATGGTGCCGATCTTGATGAAGGCCGAAAGGTAGTCGCGCGGCGCGAGCAGGAGCCATATCGGCAGCACCGACGCCATGAAACCGTAGGCGATGATCCATACCGCGAGATGCGGCGCGTCCATCGCGAAGTAATGCCCCCAGCTGAACCCCTCGACGTAGCGTCCGCCGAGGACCGCCGCCGCGATCAGCGCGACGCCGAGCACCGACGCCTCGAGGATTCGCCCCGGCCGCAGATAGGTCATGTAGATGCCGACCAGCATCGCGATCGGCACCGTCGCGGCGACGGTCGAGGTCGCCCACGTGCTCTGCTTCATCGCGTTGATCACGACCAGGCCGAGCACCGCGATCAGGATGACCATGATCAGCAGCACCCCGCCGAGCGCCACGAGGCCGCCGACCGGGCCTATCTCGTCGCGCGCCATCTTGCCGAGCGAGCGGCCGTCGCGTTTGAGCGAGTAGCCGAGGATCACGAAATCCTGGACGCATCCACCGAGCACTGCGCCGATCACGATCCATAGTGTGGACGGCAGATACCCGAACTGCGCCGCGAGCACCGGGCCGACCAGCGGGCCGGGGCCCGCGATGGCGGCGAAGTGATGGCCGAACGTGATCCAGCGCGGCGTCGGCACGTAGTCGCGGCCGTTGTTGAGGCGGATGGCGGGTGTCGGATGCGAATCGTCGAGTTCGAGCACCTGGCGGGCGATAAATCCCGAATAGAACCGATAGCCGACCGCATAGATGCAGACCGCGGCGATCACGAACCAGAGCGCGCTCGGACGATCCTCGCCGCGCGCGAGTGCGATGTAGGCAAGGCCGCCCGCGCCGAACGCGGCCACCGCGGCCCAAATCAGGATTCGTGCTGCTTTCAAGACTCCCTCGTCATGGCGATCGCCGCGCCGCCGGGTTTTCCCGGGCGGCCAAGCGGCTGCGCCCGCGCGCCTGGAAACCAGGCGCGCGCGACTATGGCAGGTGCTTTAGGAGAGACCGGCTGCGCTTTGCAAGCGCTTTCCGAGGATGGTCGAGCAAGGCCGTCCGGGGGGGGGCGGAGCGACAGATCCGGTTCAGGACGGCTTGACGGGAGTTGCTTCGACCGGAGGCTTGGTCTCGGCGGTCTTTTGCGCCTGCTGACCGGACGGCTCGGGTTCGTTCATCGCGCGCTTGAAGTCCTTGATAGCCTTGCCGAGCGCGCCGCCCACGTCGCCGAGCTTACTCGGGCCGAAAATGATCAGGATGATCACCAGCAGAACCAACAAATGAGAAGGTGCGAAAATATCCATGGTCATCTCCGCACGGCGGGATCCGTACCGTGCTGTCAAAAGTCTATCGCGCGCCGAGGCCGATTGCTACCAGCGGTTCGCGCGCGGCGCAAGTCTCGGCAGACGCCCTTCGTGCCGCTAGCGGCTGGTTGGCGCGCTGCGCACAGCGTCCGCTTGCGCCGCATCTTCGCCCGCGCCCACGTTTTCCAGCCGGTAGCGCTGGACCTTGCGGTACAGCGTCGAAAGATGGATGCCCAGCGCCTCGGCGGCACGAACCTTGTCGCCCTGGACGCGCATCAGCACCCGCCGCATATGCTCGCGCTCGAGCTCTTCCAACGTCATGCCGGCGCCTTCGTCCGAGGCCGGCGGCGCCGCCGACTTTTCGTTGAGCTTCTCGGGCAGGTCGTGGGCATGGATGACGTCGGTCTCGGCCAGAATTGCGGCGCGCTCGACGCTGTTTTCGAGTTCGCGCACGTTGCCCGGCCACGCGTAGCCGACCATCACGCGCATCGCGCCCTTGGAAAAGCGCATCGTGGAGCGCCCGAGCTGCTTCTCGTACTTGCGTAGGAAATGGTTGGCGAGCAGCGGGATGTCGTCGCGGCGCTCGCGCAGCGCGGGCAGGGCGACAGTGATCACGTTGATGCGGTAGAGCAGCTCCTCGCGGAAACGGCCCTCCTTGGCTTCACGCTCGAGGTTGCGATTGGTTGCGCAAATCACCCGCACGTCGAAGCTCACCGGATCGTTGGAGCCGAGCGGGTAGCATTCGCGCTCCTGGAAGGCGCGCAGCAGCTTGACCTGCAGCGCGAGCGGCATCTCGCCGATCTCGTCGAAGAGCATCGTGCCCTTGTCCGCCGCCTTGAGCAGGCCGACCTTGTCCTGGCCGGCCCCGGTGAACGCGCCGCGCTTGTAGCCGAAAAGTTCGCTCTCGAGCAGATTTTCGGGCAGCGCGCCGCAGTTGATCGGGAGGAAGCGGGCGTGCGCGCGCTCGGAGCTGAAATGCAGCGCGCGCGCCACCAGTTCCTTGCCGGTGCCCGACTCGCCCGTGATGAGCACGCTCGAGTCGGTGCGCGCGACCTTCTCCATGACGCGGAAGACCTGCTCGATCGCGTCGCTTTTGCCGATGATGTTTTCGAAGCGGTACTTCTCGCGCAGCTCGCGGCGCAGGAAGCGGTTTTCCTGGAAGAGCGCCTTTTGCGCGAGCGCGTTGCGCACCACGGCCTTCAGATGGTCGTTGGCGAAAGGTTTGGTGATGTAATCGTAGGCGCCCTCGTGGAGCGCGTGCACGGCGGACTCGACGCTCGGGTAGGCGGTCACGATGATGCCCATCACTTCGGAGTCGAGCGCGCGCACGCGGCTCAAGAGTTCGAGGCCGCTGCCGCCGCCGCCCAGGTTGACGTCGATTATCGCGAGGTCGACCTTTTCGCGCTCGAAGATGCCGAGCGCGACCTCGGCGGCGTGCGCCTCGAAAACCGTGTAGCCCTCGCTGCGCAAAAGCTGCGCGATTATCGAGCGCATCAGGTCCTCGTCCTCGACCACCAGCACGTGGTACGGGCCGCGCTGGGGCTCGGGCGCCGGGCGCTCGCGGCCGGCGAGGGTATCGGGGATCTGCGGTTCGGTTTCGTTCATGACACCGGCGGCTCAGCCGCGGCTGTCTCGCATTCGAACGTGGGCAGACAGATCGTGACCGCGGTGCCCTTGCCGATCTCGCTGTCGATGCGGATGGTGCCCTGGTTGGCCAGGATGATGCGCTGGCAGAGCGAGAGTCCCAGGCCCACGCCTGCACCGGCGGGCTTGGTGGTGAAGAACGGATCGAAGACGCGGCTTAGATGCTCGGGCGGAATTCCGATGCCGTTATCCGTCACGCGCATCAGCACCTTGTTGACGTGGCCGCCGCCGTCGCGGCGGGCCGGGTGATTCTCGGTCACGATGCGGATGGTGCCGCCGCGATGCTGGCTGGCGTCGGCGGCGTTGAAGATCAGGTTGATCAGCACCTGCTGGATCTCATTGCTGTCGGCGAAAGCGTGCTTCAGATCGGCGCCCAGTTGAGGATCGAAAGTGACGCCCTGGAAGCGGCTGTTGTAGGCGACCAGGCGCAGGGTCTCACGCACCTGGTCGTTCAGATCGAAGCGGTCGCGTTGCGAGGCCGAGGGCCTCGCGAAATTCACCAGGTCCTTGAGCGTGGTCGAGATGCGCGTGATCTGCGCGAGGATCGTATGCAGCGAGGTGCGCCGCGCGAGATCGGTCTCTTCCGGCAGCAGCGATTGCACCAGCGAGGAGATTGAGCCGAGCGGGTTGTTGACCTCGTGCGCCACGCCAGCGGCGAAGGTGCCGGCGGCGGCGAGCCGTTCGGTCCGCAGCAGCTCGTCGAGCATTTCGCGCCGCTGGGTCACGTCGTGCAGGATCATGTGCACGAACTGCACATTGCTGAACGAGATCAGCGCTGAGTTGACGTCGAAGTAGCGCCCCGCTTCCGCCCAATCGCGAATCTGGTCGGAGCCATCGCGCACGACCTTTTCGACGTGGCGCAGGATGTGCGGAGTGTCCTCGGGCGGACCAAGCTCGGTCAGCTTGCGGCCCACCAGCGGCTTCTCCGCGTGATCCGGGGCGAGCTTGTACATCGCGTCGGCCGCGGCATTGACGCCCTGCACGATCCAGGTATGCGGCTCGATCTCGTACATCGGGTCCGGCGCGTGGTCGATAGTCGTGCGGTACTTCTCTTCGGAGATGCGGAGCGCATGCTCGCGCGATTCGATGTAGAACTGGGAAACCATCAGGCGCCGCTCGTCGATCGCGGCCACGACCGCCTCACGCACCCGCTCCATGCGCGGCCCTTTGAGCGACGAGCGCACCTGCTTGAGAATTATCTGCTTGAGCGCGATATGCAGGACGTTGAACTCCGACGGCCTCACCCGCGAAAGCATCCCCTCCTGGCAATGCCGTCGAAGATAGACATAAGTGTCGAAGTCGTCGCGATCGCGCAGGTTTTCGACGAACCGGACCAGCGCGTTGGCGCAGTCCTGCGCGATGTAGGGGTACTTGTGCTTGGCGCGCTCGTCGAGCATCCCGATGATCGCGGCGGTCCATTGCTCGACGAGCCGTTTGAAGTGGCGGTCGACTATTTCGGCCGCCGCGCGCCGCGAACGCTGGCTCTCCGGTCCGCGGCGGTAGTCCGCGCCAAAGAGCGCCGACAGCGCGAGCTCGATCGTGTGGAGCTGGGCGCGGATCGCGGCCAGCTCTTCCGGCGTCGCCTCTATCTGCGCGTCGCTCGCGACGTGGCACGCGCCGGCCGCCTTGCTCTTATCGGCGGCAGCCGTGCTCTTGGGATAGGCAGTCCTGCGTCCGCTGACGGAGGTCCTGCGATTTTCAGGAGCGCTGCTGTTTGCGGGGCGGCCGCGTTTGTTCGAATCTTGCTCCACGCTTGCACCGATTGATCGAGTTATAACACCGCCAAAATCTGCCTTCTAGGCGCGTAAGGTGCGGTTTGCAGGCCGCAAAAGGCTCGGCGCGGGATTCGCCCGGTCGCAAAAGGGTTAGCCGACATCCCAATACGTTGGCTTTCTTCCACCTACGTGTCGCCAAAAGCCGAGACTGTGCAAGGGTTTTTCTGATGGCACGGCTTTGGCTCTAACGCGATATCGTGCTACCAGACGAACCCTTTCGCCCGGCTATCCTCGCGCAGGGAAAATTCTTCTCCCGCGCCGGTCACAAGCTTTTTCTCAAAGCGATACGTCTTGCCGAGGTCGAGCCACCGCTGGACCTGAACCAGCGGCTCGAGATCAGGCATCGCCTCCAGGTTTTGCAGGAAACCAATACCACGGCTTTGGTGCTGCGCGAAGAACAGGCAGATGACGTCCTCGACCTCGCCACCTACACCGGTCTCCACGCGCTCATCGAGATTCCCGTCAAGCCCGAAGATCTGCTCGAGTCCGCCGGCGCGCGCGAGACCGCCGCCCGGATCTCCCGCACGGTCAACATCTGGCGCAACCATCCCGCGCTCATAGGATACCTGATCGACTGCCCCTTCGCGCCCGAGCGGCTAAGGATGCTGGGGGTCGAGCGGCTGCGGCGCGCGCTTGAGCGGTTGTACCGCCAAATCCACCTGCGCGACAGCCGCGCGCTGGTCGCATTGAAGCATCGCCCGTCCACGATCGCGCTGGCGACGGCCGGTGAGGATTTTCTCTACGCGGAGGCCGGCGGCTTTACGCCCGTGGAACTCACGCGCTTCGCCGTCGCGCTGCACAATCTGGCGATGGCGCGGCCGGTCGTGATCGAATTTCCCCACTCTCCGGCAGGCCACGGTGTCGAACAGGACGAACTGGTGGCGGCGGCATTCGGCGTCGGAGCGGCGGGCGTGGTGGCGCCGCCGCTGATGCGCCCGCCCGTCGCCGACCTGCTGGCGCTGCGCCCACTGCGGGCCGACGAGGCAAGCCCGTTCGTCTCGCTCAACGGGACCTGTCCGCCGCATCCGCCGCGTACCCCGATGGTGTCGGTCGTGATCTGCGCCTACAATGCCGAACGCACGATGCTGCCGTGCCTGGAGTCGCTGCGCCGGCTCAAATACCCGAACTGCGAAGTTGTAATCGTCGACGACGGCTCGTGCGATCGCACGGCCGAAATCGCGATGGGATTCCCGGAGTTCCGGCTCATCCGCCAGCCCAACAAGGGCTTGAGCGTCGCGCGCAACGTGGGACTCTATGCGGCGCGCGGCGACATTATCGCTTACACCGACTCGGACTGCGTCGTCGATCCCGACTGGCTGACCCTGATGGTGCGCGCTATGGTCGAGGGCGGCTTCGACGGCTGCGGTGGCCCCAACTATGCGCCACATGAGGAGGGACGGGTCGAAGGATGCGTCGCGGCAGCGCCGGGCGCGCCGTGTCACGTGCTGGTCGCCGACGATCGCGCCGAGCATCTGGCCGGATGCAACATGGTCTTCACCAAGGCGGCGCTGCTGGCGGTGGGCGGCTTCGATGCGCAATTCACCTCGGCCGGCGACGACGTCGATATCTGCTGGCGCATCCTAGACGCGAGCTTCACGCTGGGGTACTGCCCGGCGGCCTTTGTCTGGCATTTCCGCCGCAACACGGTGAAGGCCTACTACGGGCAGCAGCGCGGTTACGGCCGCGCTGAGGCCGCGCTCTACCTGAAATATCCCGAGCGCTTCAACGGGTTTGGCCAAATCAAATGGCGCGGCACGATTCCGGGCCTCACTGCAACCATGCCCGGCGGGCAGCGCCGCCGTATCGGATGGACGCGGACGGCCGGTGCTCCTCAGAGCGTGCGCGACGAGGCGCCGGGAATCCTGAACTTTCTCCCGCAGACGCTCGAATGGAACCTGGTGTTCGCGACGGCTGCGCTGTTCAGCTGGTTCGCCGGATTTACGGTGCTGCCGGCGCTGGCGATGCTTTCGCTCGGCGTGGTATGGGCACTTTATTACGCGCGCAAGGCCCCGCTCGAGAAATGTCACGATTCTCCGGGCGCGCGGCTCTTCGTGGCGTTCCTCGCCTGGAGCGGACCGATGGTGCGTACGTGGACCAGATGGAAGATGCGGATGCGCACGCTCGGCCTCGGCAACGAAGCTCAACCGCGTCAGCGCCCGGCGCTGCGATGGCTGCGCCGCAGCTTCCATCTCTCGTACTGGAACGAGGCCTGGACGACGCGCGAAACCTTGCTCGAGCGCGTGGCACGCCGCTTCTCGCGCGCCAGTCTCCCGGCGACACACGATCCCGGTTGGAACGATTTCGATCTCGAGGTTCGGCCCGACCCGTGGACGCGGCTGCGCTTCAAGACCGCGGACGAGGAGCACGAGGGCGCGCGGCTGAAGAATCACGTCGCCGTGCGGGTCAGGATGAGCCGGCTTACGCTCGCAGGGCTCGCGATAGGCGCAGGCGCGACGGTGCTGTGCGCCGCGATGGGCCTGTCGGTGATGGCAGCGGTGCTGACCGCGCTCACCATGGCGGGTGCGATGTGCGCGGTTAGCCAGGCCGTCGAATCGGGAAGGCTCGCTTACCAGGTGGTCGAACAGTGCGCATACGAACTTAACCTGATTCCGCTTGGCACGCCGACCGCCGCGGCGCGCCGCGCGGCGGCGGCGACGGCGGCGGTCAGCGCGGCGGCGGAACCGATCGCGTCGTCGGCCAAGCTGTTTGCCGATAACCGGACGGTGTCGGACTAACCGGGCGGACTAAGAGGAGAAACGCGACTCCCATCCGGCGAGCGGCCGCAGAGATCCTGCTGCGGCCGGACTTGTGGTGGAAGCGGGGAGTGTGGATAGCGGGGCGGACGGTGCGATGCGCCGTTCGCCCCGTGGTTACTTTCAGAACGTGGCGACCCCTTTCGAGTTTCCTATCGGACGCGAGTTCCGATATATCCCCCAACACGCCGCACGACGGGCGTAGCGGTTTTCCCGCATCCGCCCCGTTGAGGGTGCCGTTGCTGTCATGGCGCAGGATTTCCTCTCCGATTTCATCGAGCGCGCGCAGGCGCGCGACTCAACTCTGGGCCGCGCGATGAAGACGCGGACGGCGGGCGTGCTTGGGCGATGCGCCGAAGGGATGATGCGCGACGACGGCCTGCTGTGGGCTTCGGCGCTGACCTACACGACGGGCCTGTCGATCGTGCCGATCCTCGCCGTCGCGCTTTCGGCGCTTAACGGACTTGGCGAGTCTCAGGCGCTCCGCTCGTTGCTCGAGCGCTATCTGTCCGCCAATTCGCCCGAAATTACCGATCGGCTGATGTCGTTCGTCTCCAACGTCAACGCCAGGACCCTCGGCGCGATTGGCGCGGCCACGCTCCTCCTTACCGTGGTCCTCACCCTGGGCACGATCGAGCAGGCGCTGAACAAAATTTTTCGCGTCGTGTACGGGCGCACGCTGGCGCGCAAGTGCGCCGACTACCTGAGCCTGACCTTCGCGGTGCCGGTATTGCTGACGGGCGCGCTCGGGGTGCGCGAAATCCTGGTCAAGCACCTGCCCAACATCGCTCACGCCGGATGGATCAGCTCGAGCCTGGCGATCTGGGCCGGCTTCTTTTTTCTCTACGTATTTTTTCCCAACCGCCGGGTGAACCTTGAGGCTGCCGCCGTGGGCTCGCTGGTGGCTTCGATCCTGCTGCAGGTCGCGCAGTGGGGTTTCATTTATTTTCAATACGGAGTCAACAAGTACGCCGCGATCTATGGCGCGCTCGCTTCGATCCCGGTGCTGCTGACCTGGATCTATATGACCTGGGTGATCGTGCTGTTCGGTGCGGAGGTCACCGCGGCATTCGAACGCCGCAATCAGCCGCTGGTGGCCAATCGGTGGGCAGCGGGCGACCGCGCCGTGGCGTTCGCCGTCGCTCTGCGCCTGGGGGAGCGGATGGCCGGACGGCGCGGCGCGGTGACGCCCGAAACACTGTCGGCCGAGCTCAGGATCGATGAAGCCGTGCTGGTCGAGATCCTGCGCCGCCTGGAGCGCGGCGGGATCGTTATCGAAACCGCGGCAGGCGAAGCCGGTGGCGAGAGCGGATTGTTCCTCGCGCGCGACTCTTCGACGATCAGCCTCGACCAGGTCCTCGAATGCGTGCGCGGCGGCGGCAGCAGCGCCATCCCTTCCGACGCGCGGGTGGCCGCCATGATCGAGCGGCTGCATCAGGCGGAGATCGAGACGCTCGGCAGCTACACCGTGCACGATCTGACCGAGCGCGTCGTGGACGCGGACGCCCGGTCGGCGGCCGGCGGCGCCGAAGGCAACCGCGCCGCGGGACAAACCTGAAGGGCGCCGGCGTCCGATCGACGCGCGGCCGGAGTCCTAGTCTTCGAGGAGCTTGTGCAGCGATTCGAGCTCGCGCCTGACCTCGGCCAGCGTGCGGCGCGTGTGGTCGCTGACGGCGCCTGACGCTCCCGCCGCAGCCTCGGAGGACGCGGCGCGCGCCGTAGCGGAGCCGGAATGGGCCGCCTGGCCCGGCTTGGCAGCCAGCGCACGCTCGAGTCCCACTTCGCGGATGTACTTCTTCGCGCCCTCTATGGTGAAGCGCTCCTGGTGGAGCAGGCGCTTGATAAGCCGCAGAGTCTCAAGATCCTGGGCGGCGTAAAAACGATGCTTTGACTGCGCATGGCGCGGGCGCAGGAACGGGAATTGCGTTTCCCAGAAGCGCAGAACGTAAGCTTCCACGCCGAGCGCCTTGGCGGCCTCGCCGATCTTGAGTAGCTGTTCGCCGCCGCCAACCTCGCTCGCGCCGCCCCGGGGGCGCGCAGTTTTGTGCTGCGAGGGTCGTGCGGTGCGGGCAGGGGAAGTCATGCAGCGAAAGTCGTCCGGAGATTTATCCCGGGATCCAGGCAGCGGACCTTATGCCGATCGTTTGGCACCGTTAGCCACCAGGCCCTTGAGGACATGGCTTGGCTTGAAGGATAGCACGCGGCGCGGGTCGATGATGATACTGATGCCGGTCTGCGGATTGCGCCCTCGCCGGGCACGCTTCTGATTGACGGTGAAGCTTCCGAAGCCCGAGATCTTGACCTTCTCGCCGCGCTGCAGGCTCTCCTCGATTATTTTGAAGACCTCTTCCACGATCTCGCAGGCTTCCTTTTTGGATGAGCCTATGCGCTCGTAGATCAGGTCCACGAGATCGGCCTTGGTCATATTCTGCGGAGTATCGTCCCCCAAACCGCTCCCCCGGAACGGATTTAACTCTACTGCCGCAACTCTGCCCCCAACCGCCTCCGCGCCCCCTCGGTCAAATCTCCGTGGGCGCGGTTCACCTCCTCATCCGTGAGTGTGCGATCTTTCCCGCGATAGCGGCACGCGAGCGCCATGCTCTTCTTGCCCGGCGCTATCGATTCCCCCTCATACACGTCGAAAACTTCAACGCTCTCGAGCAACGGCGGCGCGCTCTCCCGGATCGCCGCAATCACGCGAGCCGCGGGGATGCCACGATCCACCACCAGAGCGAGGTCGCGCCGGATTGCAGGGTATCTCGGCGGAGCCGTGACTTCTTGGCGCGGCAGGAAACCATAGGCGATGAGATGTCCCAAGTCAAGTTCAGTAAGCACGCAAGGGCTGCCTAGTTCAATCCTCATCGCCTCCGCCGGATGCAACTCGCCCAGATAGCCGATCGGCCTGCCGTCGAGCGTCACTCGCGCCGCGCGCCCGGGATGCAGAAACGGATAGTCGGCTTCGCCCGCGCCGTCAAACGCGACGCGCGCCGCCACGCCCAGCGCGGCGAACCACAGCTCGAGCACGCCCTTGAGCGTGGAGAAGCTCGCAGCGACGGCTGGCTGTCCGACCGCGCCCAGCGCATAGTCACCGTAGCTGATTGCGGCCAGCCGCTCGTACTCGACCGGCGCGCCGTCGCGCGTCGAAAAGACCTTGGCGATCTCGAAAGCGTGAAAGGAGCCCGCTTCACGGTTGAGGTTGAAGCGCAGCGCCCCAAGCAGTCCGGGCGCCAGGCTGAGCCGCAGCTCGCTAAGATCCGCCGAGAGCGGATTCGCAACTCGCACCGCCTCGCCGCCCATCCCGGCGTAGCGTCGATTGTCGTCCGGCCCGATGAAGGCGATCGTTCTCAGCTCGGTCAGTCCCGCACCCACCATCAGCTCGCGCGCCGCACTGATAAAGCTCCTGTAATCGTTGGGCGGGGCGGGCGTGGCGGCGCGCTGCGGCACCGTCGCGGGAATCTCGGTGAGTCCCTTGAGCCGCGCTATCTCTTCGGCCAAATCGGCGGGTTCGTTGAGGTCCGGGCGAAACGAGGGCAGCGTGACCATCAGCCGTCGCGCGCCCGCCGGTTTGACCGCGGCGCCGAGCGCGCTCAGCCGCGCGCGGACCTCCGCGCCGGGAATCGCAATGCCGAGTAGCGAATCCACCGCGCCGAGATCCAGCATCACGCGGCGCTCGGCCGCCGGCCGCGGCTCCGCCTCGACCGCGGGTCCCGAGACCCTGCCGCCGGCATTGGCGATTATGAGCTCGGCGACGCGCGCGAGAGCGCGCATCTGGCCGCCGCGATCGATCGCGCGCTCGAAGCGGTAGCTGGCCTCGCTGCGAAGACCGAGGCGGCGCGCGGTGCGCGCGATCGTTATCGGCTCGAAATAGGCGCTCTCCAGCACCAGGTCGGTGGTGGCGGCGCTGACTTCCGAGTTGAGCCCGCCCATGATTCCCGCGATCGCCAGCGGCCTCTCCGCGTCCGCGATCAGCAGGTCGGCAGGCTCGAGCGAGCGCCGCACGTTATCGAGCGTGACGAATTCGCGATCGAGCGCGCCGCCCGGCGCCTGGTCGGCGCGCCGTACCACGATCCGCCGCGCAGCGACTTGCGTGCTGTCGAAGGCATGCAGCGGTTGTCCCAACTCCAGCATCACGTAATTAGTCGCGTCGACCACGTTGTTGAGGCCGCGCATCCCGCAAAGCTCCAGCCGCCGCCGCATCCAGAGCGGCGAGGGCCCGAGCTTCACGCCGCTTATCGGCAGCCCCGCGTAATGCGGACAAAGCTCGGGCGCGAGTATCTCGACCGCGAGCGCCGGCTCCGCAGGCTGAGCGCTGGCGCGCGCCTTGAGCATCGCGGACTTCACGGCGGGTTGCTTGAGCTTCAACCCGAACAGCGCCGCTACTTCGCGCGCGAGTCCCAGGATCGACAGGCTGTCGCCGCGATTGGGCGTGATCGCGATGTCGATCACGGTGTCGTCGGAACGCAAATAGGAGGCCAGTTCGACTCCGATCGGCGCGTCGTCAGGCAGCGCCACGATTCCCGCGTGATCGTCGGAAAATCCCAGCTCGCGCTCCGAACAGAGCATCCCCTCTGAGCGCACGCCGCGGATGACTGCCGCCTGAAGAGGCGGCGCGTCGGCGAGGCTCGCCGCGCGATTGCCGCCGCTACCGTGCCCGCTGCCGATAAGCCGCGCCCCCAGGCGCGCGAACGGCGCCGTCATCCCCGCGCGCACGTTGGGCGCGCCGCAGACCACGCTGAACCGTCCGACCGCGCCGGCGTCGACGTCGCACAGATTGAGGCGGTCGGCATTGGGATGACGCTCGACCTTGAGCACGCGCGCCACGAAGACGTCGCTGAAACCGGGCGTCACCCGCTCGACGCCTTCGACCTCGAGCCCGGCCAAGGTCAGGCGGCGGCACAACTCCTCGACTTCGGCTTCGAGCGTGACGAACTCGGCGAGCCAGCTGAGCGGCAGCTTCATGATGATTGTCCCGCGGCCGAAGATCGGGCGACGGAAGGTTGGGCCACGAAGGACGGAAACTGGCCGAGGAAGCGCAGGTCGTTTTCGAAGAACAGCCGCATGTCGTCGACGCCGAGCCTGAGCAGCGCCTGCCGTTCGACGCCCATCCCGAAGGCGAAACCCTGGTACTCGGCGGGGTCGTAACCGACCTTGCGCAGTACGTTGGGATGGATCATCCCGGAGCCGAGAATTTCGGTCCATCCGCTCTGCTTGCACACGCGGCATCCCGCGCCTCCGCAGAGCAGGCAGCTGATGTCGAGCTCGGCGCTCGGCTCGGTGAACGGGAAAAAGCTCGCGCGAAAGCGCACCTCGGTGCGCGGGCCATAGAACGCGCGCGCGAATTCGCTCAGCACACCCTTCAAATGCGCCATCGTGACCTGCCCGGCGCGATCGACCATGAAGCCCTCGATCTGGCTGAACATCGGCGAGGCGCGCACGCTCAATTCGTCGCGCCGGTAGCAGTTGCCGGGGCAGACCACCGCCAGCGGCGGCTTGCGGCGCTGCATCACGCGAATCTGGCCGTTGGAAGTATGCGTACGCAAGAGCATCCCCCCGGGCAGGAAAAACGTGTCTTGCATCTCGCGCGCCGGATGGTCGGGCGGAAAATTGAGCGCCTCGAAGTTATGAAAATCGTCCTCGACGTCCTGG
>DASXMQ010000037.1:0-8252 GCA_036495625.1 Binataceae bacterium (SeqCode)
CCCCACCCGCCGTCGCCGCCGCTTTGCGGCGGCGACGGCGGACTAGAGCCAGCCATGCCGGTTGCGCGGGCGACGGTGCCGCAAAGGCGCGGCGGGCGCCGCGGCGCGCCTTGCGGCTACGCCGCGCGGCGCGGCCGCCGCACGTCCTTCGCCAGCACGCGCTCCGCGGCCGGCGTGAACGTCGAGGCCGCGAGCCCCTTCATGTCAATCGCGTCGCTCATGAACATGTCGGCCGTCCCGATCCGCTTTCGCAGTTCGTTGAAGCTTCCGTTCAGGTCGTCGGTCTCGATTTCGTAAAGCGCGAGATAGCGATGGGCCGGCTTGCCGTCGGCAAACTGGGTGTCGGCGAGTTTGAAGCGCTGCGCCGCGACGAAGCCCGGGACGTTGAGGACGTCCGAAATGTGGGTCTTGTTGTACCACTCGTTGTACTCGGCTTCCTGGCCGGGCGTGGTGGGATTGCTCATCACGACAAAAACGTACTTCGCCATCGGTGTGTCCTGCGTTGTTGAATTTTGGCGTCCGGGCGGAGCGCATGGAGCCGTTCTGCGTGTTCCCGAGCGCCGTTGCAGCGTGATTCTAGGCGCGCTGCGCGACGGCTGTCCAATGGCGCAAGCGGTGTCCGCGCGCGGTTGCGTTCAGACCGCACCCTCGTCGCGCAGCGTGGCTATCTCCTCCCACGAGTATCCGAACTCGAGCAGGATTTCCTCGGTATGCTGTCCCATCTCTGGCGCCGGCGGCGATTCGGTCCGCACTTCGCCGTTGAAGCTTATCGGCGTGCCCGAGACCAGCACGCTGCCGGCGGTCGGATGGTCGAGTTTCTGGAGATAACCGTTGACGCGCGCTTGCTCGCTGTTGAGCAGCATCCGGTAGTCGGCAACCTCGGTGACCAGGATATCGACGGCGGTCAGTTCCTCGAGCCACTGTTTGGTGGTCTTCTTCGGAAAGATCGCGTCGAGCACTTCGATCATCTTCCAGCCGTGGAAGTTGCGCGTCGGATTGTCGAATTGCGGATCGTCCTGCAGGTGCTGAATACCCATCACGCGGCAGAAATCCGGCCATCGTTTGTCGTCGCAACCCGCGATGCAAAGCCATCCGTCGCTGGTCCGGTAGGCGCCCCATACCCCGTGCAGAAACTGATGGCCGCGGCCGGCGCGCAGCGTGTCCCTGCCGCTCATCGAGACGAAGTCCAGCTCGAACCCCTGCATGGCGATAAGCGTGCCGAAGATCGAAGCGTCCACGCGCTGGCCCTTGCCGGTGCGCTCGCGCGCGAACAGCGCGCCGAGCACGCCCGCCGCCAGGCTCATCGCGCCCGAATGGTCGGCCACCGCGATTCCCGCGGCCAGCGGCGGATCGTCGGTCATCCCGGTCTTCGCCATCAGGCCGCTCGCGGCCTGCGCCAGCGTGTCGCGGCTCGGCCGCTTGACCCACGGCCCCTTGGGCCCCCATGAACTCGCCTGCGCATAGACGATCTTCGGATTGTCCTTGAGCAGGTCGTCGAAGCCGAGTCCGAGGCGATCGAGGACGCCGGGCCGGTAGTTGGTGAGCAGGACGTCCGAGGATTTGGCGAGACGATGGATGAGCGCGACGCCGCCCGCCTTCTTGAGATCGACGGTGATGCTGCGTTTGCCGCGATTCATCGCGGTGAAGTAGAAGGAAACGTCCTGGTTTTTCGCTTCAGGCCCGCCGATCAGTCCGCACGTGAGCCATCGGCTCAGATCGCCCGTTTCGCGGTTTTCGATTTTGATTACGCTTGCGCCCATGTCGGCGAGGACCAGCGCCGCGAACGGTCCCTGGATCTCCTGCCCGACTTCGATCACCTTGATGCCCTCGAGCGGCTTGCTCATCGTCCTTGCACTCTCCGTGTGAGTTCGGTCGCGCCCCGAATATAGCGCGAATCGCCCTACCAGCGTGTGCGGTGAGGAACGGGCGAGGGCGGCTTGGTGATCGCGCCGCGGCGCGGCTAATCTCGGATCGCGATGGAGCCGAGCATCTACAAGTATCCAGCGATTTTCCGCCGCGTGCACATGGAGAAGCCCGCCGAGATCGGCGCCGAGATTAATTTCATGCGCAAGGTCTGGCGCCGCCATCTGAAGCGCTCCGTGCGCCGCGTGCTTGACGTCGCGTGCGGCGACTCTCCGCACGGGATCGCGCTTGCGCGTGCGGGAATTACGGTTGCCGGCATCGACCGCTCGCCGACGATGATCGCGGCCGGCCGCAAGGCGGCGGGCGCCGCGCCGATTCGCTTTTTCAGGAGATCGATCGAGCGGTTTCGGCTTCCCGGGCGCGCTTTCGACGCCGCCTTCTTCATGTCCGAGACGTTTCCGATCATGACCGGCAACGAGGCCTTGCGTACGCACCTCGTCTCGGTCGGCCGGCTGCTCGGACGCGGCGGACTCTATTGCGTCGATATCGATCGCCACGATGGCGTTGAGGTAGTCGCCGCGCGCAAGCTCTGGCGCAAGCGCAGGGTGCTGGCTTCGGGAACGCGAATCGACGTGCGCGAATACCATCGGCCGATGCCGTGGTCGTCGGGACTGCATTCGATCTACGAGCTCGAGTGCACGATCCATTTTCCCGCAGGCCCCGTGGTCACGCGCGACGTCGTGCCCGTGCGCTACACGCTGCCGAGCCTACTCGAGCTCGCCGCGCGCGCTAGCGGATACTTCACGATGGTCGCGTGCTACGCCGACCTCTCGTTTAGCCGGCCGATCGAGAAGTGCTACGGGCGCTGGCTCGGGGTGCTGCGCCGCGTATAGTTGCGATATGCCATCAGCAGCCGCCGGGCCCGAGAAAAGATCGATGGCGACGCGCGAAGCCGAGCGGGCCCGCATGCTCACCGCGGACGAAGCTGCCGCGCAGCTCGGCGTCAAGCTCGGCACGCTCTACGCCTACGTCAGCCGCGGATGGCTTCGCAGCTATCGCCGGCGTATCGGACGCCAGGCGCTCTACCGCCGCGACGATATCGACGCGCTCCGCGATCTGGCCACCGCCGAGGGCGGGCGGCGCGGGCGCAGCCTGCCCGACGCGTCTTCGTGGGTGACCGTCGCGCAGCTGCCGTCGAGCGACGGTTCAACCTACGGCGTGATCGTCGCCGAGTCGGCAGTAAGTTCGATTATTGAAGGGCGGCTCGCCTATCGCGGTTATCCGGTCGAGGAACTGATCGCGCGGGCGTCCTTCGAGGAAGTTTGCCTGCTGCTCTGGGAGGGCAAACGGCCGCTGCCCGGAGCGCTCGCGGCGCTCCGCCAGGCGATCGCGCGGACCGAGGCGCCGGAGCGGGTAATCGCGGCGTTGCGCGCGGTTGGCGAGGACGCCTCGCCGCTGTTGCGGCTGGAGGTCGTGATGCCGGCGCTTGCGTCGCTCGAACGCCATCGCGGCACCCGTCCCACGGTCGAGCAGGGCACGCGAATCATGAGCCTATTGCCGCTCGCGCTCGCGCGCGGCAGCTCCGGTTTCAACGGCGCCGGCGCGGGCGGCGCGGGGATGGCGGCGCGCCTGGCCAACGTCGCCTTGCACGCGCCCGCCGCCGAGTGGGAGATCGCGACGCTCGATCGCATTCTGGTCGCATGCGCCGAGCATGAGCTCAACGCCTCGACTTTTGCAGCGCGCGTGGTGGCTTCGACCGGCGCCGACCTTTACGCCTCGGTGCTATCCGCGCTGTGCTCGCTCTCGGGCCCGATCCATGGCGGCGCGTGCGATCGGATCGAACAGATGTTCGCGCAACTCGACGCCGGAGTCCGTTTGGAGGATTGCCTCGCCGCGTTCAGCGTCAAATGGCGGCTGCCGCCGGGCTTCGGGCACGCGATCTATCCGTCCGGTGATCCGCGGGCGGTGCTGCTCAAGAAAGAAGCGGCCGAAATCGCGCGCCGGCGCGGCCGCCGCCTGTTCGAGACCGCGCTCCGCGTCGAGGAAACCGTGTGGCGGCGCGAGCGGCTGCGCCCCAATCTCGACTTCTACCTGACCGTATGCGCGCGGATGCTCGGGTTCGCGCGCGGGTTACCGGCCGCGATTTTCGCCGTCGGCCGCGCCGCCGGATGGATCGCGCACAGCCTCGAGCAATATGCCGACAACCGGCTTATACGCCCGCGGATGCGCTATCGCGGCGTGCCGATGCGCCACTGGACCTGAAGGCGCTTTCGCCGTGCGCGCGCCTTTGACGGCGGGCGCTTCGGGGTCGTATTAAATGACATCACAGAGGTGAGCCGATGAAAGCGATTGCCAAGACCCGGCCGGCGCCCGGCGCGGAACTTATCGAAACCCCCGTGCCGCGCCCGGCCGAGGGTGAACTGCTGGTCAAGGTCGCGGCCTGTGGCATCTGCGGCTCCGATCTCCACATCTATGAATGGGAACTCGGCGCCGAGCGCGCGGTCGGACGCCTGCCCGCGGTGCTCGGCCATGAGCCGGCGGGCGAGGTGGTCGAAGTCGGCGCCGGAGTGAGCGGTTTCAAGGCCGGCGATCACGTCGCGCTCGATCCGTTCGGCCAGTGCGGGCGATGCGGTCCGTGCACCGCGGGACGTTTCAACTATTGCGACGCGCCGACACGCCTTAGCGGCGCCTTCGCCGAGTTCTGCATCGCGCCGGTCACCAATTCATGGCTGGTGCCGAAGGCGATGGACATGGAGAGCGCCGCGATGCTCGAGCCGTATGCGACCGGCGTGCACGCGGTGGAAATCTCCGGCCTCCACGCCGGCGACAGCGCGGTAATCGAGGGGCCGGGGCCGATCGGGCTTAGCGCCGCGCTCTCGGCGCGCGCGCTCGGGGTCACTTCCATCGTTGTGACCGGGCTCAAGGTGGACGCCGAGCGGCTGGAACTCGCGCGGCGGATGGGCTTCAAAACCGTATGCGCCAGCGATCGCGACTGGCTCGACCAGGTCCGTGCGCTGATGCCGCCCGGCGGCGCCGACGTGGCCTTCGACGCGTCGGGAGCGCTCGACTCGGCGCGCCACATCGTGCGCAAGGGCGGCGCGCTGGTCCAGCTCGGATGGCCGGCGCGCGACGTTGCGGGGACGGAATTGCGCTCGCTGTTTTTCCACGGCGTCAGCATCATTCCCTCGCGGGTGCGCACGCCGGAGACCTGGCGGCGCGCGATCGCGAGCGTGGCGAGCGGCGCGGTCGATCTTAAGCCGATGGTTACGCATCGCTATGATCTGGATCATGGGCTGGAGGCGTTCGAGCTCTTGAAGGCGCGCCAGGGGGTCAAGGCGCTGATCTTGCCGGGTGCGTGACAGCGCCGGTGATGGCTCCAAAAGCCATCGCGGCGACAGCTTAAAGGTATACTTTAAGAATCGAGGTACGAGCGATGAAGGACGGATACAGAATCGTCGATGTTGACAGCCACATGATGGAGCCCGACTGGCTGTGGGAGAGACATATCGAGGACCGCTACAAGAGCGCCGCGCCCAAGATGGGCGTCGCGGCCGCCTCGGGACGCCGCACCTTCCTCGTCGAAGGCGAGCCGTTCACGCGCGAAAAGGGCAAGTACCCGATGGCCGCGCCGGCGTTTTTCAAAACCGTGGCCAAGGCGATGGAGCGGTTCAAGCGCGCGAGCTCGACCGGCTTCAGCCCGCAAAGCCGCCTGCAGGACATGGACGAGCAGGGCGTCGATATACAGGTGCTCTATCCGACCTTCGCCGGCCAGATGCTCGGGCGGCGCTTCAACGATCCCGAACTGCTCGCCGCCTGCTGCCGCGCGTACAACAACTGGGCGATCGAATACTGCTCGGCCAGCTCAGCGCGGCTTCGTCCCGCGGCTATCCTGCCAATGCAGGACGTGGACAAGGCCGTCGCCGAGGCGAACCGCGCCGCCAAACTGGGCGCGGTGAGCTTCTACGTGCGGCCCAACCCGGTCGACGGCTATTCGATTTTCGACGACTACTACCTGCCGCTGTGGACCGAGGTCGAACGTCTCGGCCTTCCGATTTCGACTCACGATTCGGCGTCCTCGTCGGTGCCGTCGTTCGGCGACCGGATGAATACGCACGTGAGCGGCCATATTCTGTCCCATCCATTCGAGGCGATGGCGGCGATGGCCGGGCTTATCTGGTACGGCGTGATCGAGAAGCTGCCGAAGCTCAAGGTGGTCCACGTCGAAGCGGACGGCGGATGGGTGCCGTACTGGCTGCAGCGGATGGAGCAGCACTGGAAGTACGGCGGCAACGCCGAGCATGAGTATCTGACCAAGGCGCCGACCGAATACTTCAAGCGCAACTTCTGGGTTGCGTTTCGCGGCGACGAGCCGACGATGAAGGCGGCGGTCGAACTGATCGGCGACGACAATTTCCTCTGGGACACCGACTACCCGCATCCCGACGGAACTTTTCCGTGGGGAATCGAGGCCATGCTGCATCAGCCGATCGATCAGGCGAGCAGACGCAAGATCCTGTGGGACAACGCGGTGCGCGCGTTCAACCTCAACTGATCGCCGGCGCGATCCCGGAGACGATCTCGAATGGATTTCGAATACACGCCCGAACAGAACGCCTTTCGCAAGGAGGTCCGCGCGTGGCTGCGCGCCAATCTGCCGCCCGAGCTATGCGTTGACGACGCGATGGACGAGCGGATCGCGCCGACGCGCGAGATCTTCGAGAAGCGCCGCCTTTGGCAGGCCAAGGTCAACGACGCCGGCTACGCGGGCCTTGCCTGGCCCAAGGAATACGGCGGCCGCGCCGCGCCGCTGATGGAGCAGATAATCTTCGACGAGGAATACTCGCGCGCCCGCGCGCCGGTGTTGCCGGGCTACTCCGGCCTGCAACTGTTCGGGCCGACCCTCATGTACTGGGGCAGCGACGAGCAGAAGAGGTACTACATCCCGCGCATCCTGAGCGCCGAGGACATCTGGTGCCAGGGCTACTCGGAGCCCGGCGCCGGCTCCGACCTCGCCGGACTGCAGACCCGCGCCGCCGACCACGGCGACTACTTCGTGGTCAATGGCCAGAAGGTGTGTACCTCCGGCGCGCAGTACGCCGATCGCATCTTCATGCTCGTGCGCACCGATACCGAGGCGCCCAAGCATAAGGGAATCAGCTATCTGCTGGTTGACATGAAAAGCCCCGGGATCGAAGTGCGGCCGCTCGTCCTGATGAACGGCCATCGCCACTTCAACGAGGTCTTCTTCGACAACGTGCAGGTGCCCAAGCAGAACCTCGTCGGCCCGCAGAACGAAGGATGGAAGGTGGCGATGACCACCCTCGGCTTCGAGCGCGGGATGGCGAGCGGCGGCGGCCATTCGTCCCAGGTGCGCCGGCTCGCGGAACTGGCGCATGCGGTGAAAATCGACGGCCGGCCGGCGTGGGAGCAGGAGTGGGTGCGCCAGCGCCTGGCCGACTTCATGACCGAGTGCGAGGCGCTCAAGTACACGCGGCTGCGCTCGCTAACGCGGCGGCTCCGGGGCCTGCAGCCCGGACCCGAAGGGTCGGTGTTGAAGCTGGCCGGCTCCGAGTTGGGAGTCGCGATCGCGCGCTTCGCCAGCGAGCTTCTGGGCCATCATGCTCTGCTGGGCGAGCCGATGGGCGACGTGCCCGACGCGCCGCGCTGGCTCAACCGGCTGCTCAGCTCGCGCCAATACACGATCGCGGGCGGGACCAGCGAGATCCAGCGCAACATTATCGGCGAGCGCCAGCTTGGCCTGCCCAAGGGGTGATCCGACGCGCAGTCGGCGTGCCACTCGCGTAGTGTCAGGGCTAGACAGCCCACACGCCAGGCGGAAAAAACTCGTGCCGGGTCAGCCGAAAATCCAGCCTTCCCGGCACGAGCCGCAAAACGTCTCGACGCTTTTAGCGCCTGGTTCCGCCGCGCTCAGGCAAGGTCGAAGCGATCGAGGTTCATCACCTTAGCCCATGCGGCCGCGAAGTCCTTCGCAAACTTCTCCTTCGAGTCGTCACATGCATAGACTTCCGCGATTGCCCGGAGTTCGGAGTTCGAACCAAAGACAAGGTCGACACGGGTGCCGGTCCACTTGCTCTCGTTTGTCTTGCGGTCGCGCCCCTCATACACCCCGTCAGAGCCAGCGGATGGCTGCCATTGCGTCCTCATGTCGAGCAGGTTGAAGAAGAAGTCGTTGGTCAGCGTCTCGGGCCGGTTGGTGAAGACGCCGTGTTTGGACTGACCGAAGTTGGCATTAAGAGCGCGCATGCCGCCGACGAGAACCGTCATCTCGGGGACCGTTAGCGTCAGCGACGTCGCCCGATCCACGAGCAGCTCTTCCGGCGACATTTGATGCCCGTTCCGGAGGTAGTTGCGGAACCCGTCCGCAGTCG
>DASXMQ010000038.1:0-15017 GCA_036495625.1 Binataceae bacterium (SeqCode)
GATACCGCCGTCGGACATGACTGTGGCCTCCGGTCCCGGCTATTCGATGATCGCCAGGACCTCGCCCTTCTCGACCGTCTGCCCCGCCGCGACCCGCACTTCGATCACCTTGCCGGCCTTGGGCGTTCTGATTTCGTTCTCCATCTTCATCGCTTCGACGGTCAGCACGCCGTGCTCGGCTTCGATCTCGTCGCCCGGATTCACCAGGACGCTGACGACTCGCCCGGGCATCATCGCCTTCAGCTCTACGCGCCCGCTCAAGGCGCGGCCGGTACTGGCACGCGTGGCTCGCCGCTTCTCGTCGATCAGGTTGATGCGCCGTGCGCCGGCGCGCGAGCTTACGATCAGCTCTTCGCCCGCGGGCGTGACGTCGAAGTCGAACGAACGACTTCCGATCAGGACCGAGAACGAGCCCGCGCCGACGCGCCGCAGATCGAGCTCGAAGCGTTGATCGCCCAGCCGCACCGCGCAGGAATTGGCGTCGATCTCCTCGAAGTCGAATTCGTGTTCGATGTCCTCCAGAGTGGCCAGGTAGCGCATGGTCGGTTCTCTCAGCGTCTCAGCACGTCGAGCCGGCCGAGCGTCTTCCATGCCGAGCCGCCGCGAGCCGATCCGCGCGCTCCACCGCCGGGGGGCTCGGAGCTGCGGCCATTGCCCAGCTTCTGTGCGGCAGCCGCGGCCGCCAGCATCGCCGCCATGAATTCCGAATCGTCGTCCTGCTTGCCGGCCGCGCCCTCCGGCGACGGCTCTGCCGGATGGTATTCCTGCTCGATGAAGTTGGTGTCGTATTCGCCGCCGAGGAACACCGGATTCTTCATCAGCCAGCGATGGAAATCGAGGTTGGTGGTGAGTTCGCCGGCAATCACGAACTCGCTCAGTGCGCGGCGGGTCCGCGCGATCGCCTCGGCGCGGTCGCGGCCCCATACTACGAGCTTCGAGATCATCGGATCGTAAAACACGGGCACTTCGGCGCCCGCGTAAACGCCCGCGTCGTTGCGTACGCCGGGACCGCTGGGCCATCGCAGCGTGTCGATCCGGCCGGGCGCGGGGACGAATCCGGCGGCGGGATCCTCGGCATAGACGCGGCATTCGATCGCCCATCCGTGCTGGCTCAGGTCCTCCTGCCGAAACGGCAGCGGAGCGCCGGCGGCGACCTCGATTTGCGCCTTCACCAGGTCCACGCCCGTGACCATCTCGGTGATCGCGTGCTCGACCTGGATACGCGTGTTCATTTCGAGAAAATAAAAATTGCGATCAACGTCGGCCAGAAATTCGATCGTGCCGGCGCCGACGTAGCCGACCGCCTGCGCCGCCTTGACCGCGACCTTGCCCATCGCACGGCGCATCGCCGGCGTGATGAACGGCGACGGCGACTCCTCGACCACCTTCTGATGGCGCCGCTGAATCGAACATTCGCGCTCGAACACGTGCACGGTGTTGCCCGCGCGATCGGCGAATACCTGGAACTCGATGTGACGCGGTCGGCTCAGATATTTCTCGACGTAGAGACGGGCGTCGCCGAACGACGACTTCGCTTCGCCGCCCACCGAGCGGATCGCCGAGGCCAGCTCGGATTCCTTCTCGATGAAGCGCAGGCCCTTGCCGCCGCCGCCGGCCGCCGCCTTGAGCATCACCGGATAACCGATCCTGGCCGCGGCCGCGCGCACCTCGTCCTCTCCGGCGAGCGTTCCCGGCGAGCCCGGCACGACCGGCACGCCCGCCGCCGCCATCGCCTTGCGCGCCTCGACCTTGTCCCCCATCGCCTTGATCGCTTCGGGCGACGGACCGATGAAGACGAGTCCGGCTTGCGCCACCGCGCTCGCGAACCCGGCATTTTCGGAGAAGAAGCCGTAGCCCGGATGGATCGCCTCGGCGCCGGTCTTTTTGGCGGCGTCGAGGATGCGCTCGGTTTTGAGATAGCTTTCGGAGGCGGGCGCCGGACCGACGGCGACCGCGTAGTCGGCCTCGCGCACGTGCAGCGCAGCGCGGTCGGCCTCCGAATAGACAGCGACGGTTTCGATACCCAGGTCGCGGCAGGCGCGGATCACGCGGACGGCTATTTCGCCGCGGTTCGCAATCAGGATTCGCTTGAACATCGTCCAGTAAACTTTATCGCGTTCGCCGTCCGGCAGGCGAGCGCGTTCACAGCGGGATATTGCCGTGCTTGCGTGGCGGATTGCGGTCGCGCTTGTTCTCGAGCGCCTTGAGCGCCGCGATCAGCCGGGGCCGCGTATCGCGCGGCATCAGCACCTCGTCGATATAGCCCAGTTCGGCGGCCTTGAAAGGATTGGCGAAGGTTTTGCGATATTCCTCGACCAACCGCGCCTTCTCGGTCACCGGATCCTTGGCTTTTTCGATCTGATTGCGGAAGACGATATTGACCGCGCCGTCCGGACCCATCACCGCGATCTCGGCGGTCGGATAAGCGAAGTTGAAGTCGCCCCGGATGTGCTTGGAGGACATCACGTCGTAGGCGCCGCCATAGGCCTTGCGCGTGATCACCGTGACCTTGGGCACCGTCGCCTCGCAATAGGCGTAGAGCAACTTCGCGCCGTGGCGGATTATTCCGCCGAACTCCTGCGCGGTGCCGGGCAGGAAGCCCGGGACGTCGACGAAGGTCACCAGCGGGATGTTGAACGCGTCGCAGAAGCGCACGAAACGCGCCGCCTTGACCGACGCATCGATATCCAGACATCCGGCGAGGTAGGCCGGCTGATTCGCGACCACGCCGACCGAGTAGCCGCCCAGGCGCGCGAAGCCGATCAGGATGTTCTGCGCGAAATCCTCCTGCAGCTCCATCAGGCGGCCGCCGTCAACCACGCGATGGATTATCTCGCGGATGTCGTAAGGCTTATTGGGGTTCTCGGGGACGATCGAATCGAGCGACTCGTCGCGCCGATCCGCAGGGTCGCTCGAGGCCGCAAAGGGCGCGTCCTCGGCATTGTTGAGCGGCATGTACGCGAGCAGCTCACGCACCGCGAGCAGCGCGCTATGATCGTCGGCCGCCTCCAGATGGCACACGCCCGAGCGGATCGAATGCGTGTCCGCGCCACCCAGGTCCTGCATGGAGACTTCCTCGTGCGTGGTCGCCTTGATCACGTCGGGGCCGGTGATGAACATGTACGAGGTGTCGCGCACCATCACGACGAAGTCGGTCATCGCGGGCGAATACACCGCACCGCCCGCGCAGGGGCCCATGATGCAGGAGATCTGCGGCACCACGCCCGAGGACATCACGTTGCGCAGGAAGATGTCGGCATAGCCGGCGAGCGACACCACGCCCTCCTGGATCCGCGCGCCGCCCGAGTCGTTAAGCCCGACCACGGGGCATCCGGTCTTCATCGCGAGATCCATCACCTTGCAGACTTTTTCGGCGAAGGCGCCCGACAGGCTGCCGCCGAAAACGGTGAAATCCTGCGAAAAAACGCATACCTGCCGCCCCTCGACCGTGCCGTAACCGGTGACCACGCCGTCGCCCGGAATGCGGCGCTCGCCCATACCGAAGTCGTCGCAGCGATGAGTTTTGAATTTGTCGAGTTCGATGAAGGAGCCGCGGTCGAGCAGAAATTCGACCCGCTCGCGCGCGGTCAAGCGGCCCGACTCGCGCTGGCGGCGCTGGCGATCTTCGCCACCGCCGAGTTCGGCCTGGCGCGAAAGCTCGCGCATCCGTTCGATATTTTCTTTAACGCTCATCTCAAAATCCCGCGCAGCGAGCATGATATGGTGCGCTTGAGGCGGTGCGCAAGCGGATTTGCGCGCCTGCGGACGAGCCCGACACCCGGAAGGCACCTCGCGCAAAGCGGGACGAGCCGCGTCTTTGCGGACCGTCGCGCGCGTACCATAATGAAGCGAATTTGAGCGTGAAAAGGGGCGTACCTGTGATTGACGACACGATGGCGGAGCGGATGGTGACGTGCGGATGGCTCGCCGCGGCGATCGCGGGTTCCCTCATGATTGCGATGACGTTTTATGCGCCCGCCGGCGCGTTTAAACTGGTGTACTTCCTGGGAGCCGCCGTGCTTTTCGCGCTCGCCTACGGGATTTACCGGCGAAGCCGCGTGTGCGCGATAGTCGTGCTCGCCAACCATTTTCTCGGCGCCGTGGGACTTGTTTTACAGCCGCACGCCGTGCCGCCGGCCCAGATCGCGATAGCGCTTCTGCTCGGCGTGCTCTACGTGCTAGGTGCGATCGGCACGTTCGTCCATCACGCGCATCTCAGCCCGGCGGCGGCTTAACCGCTTACCGGCTCGGCGGCTTGAGCACCTACTGGCTGGTGTGTGGATCGAATCCGCTGAAACTCATCCTGTCGTCCGCGCGCACGCCGTGGCGCGCGCAAAATCCGCCATTGACCTCGAGCACGTAGAGCGCCGGCGCGTCGGGGCCCACCGGCTTTTCCGAGTACGGCGTGGCGTTCGCGACGATACCGACAACGGCGCCCGCCCCATCCGCGAAAATCATGTCGAGCGGGATTTCCGTGTGCTTCATCCAGAATTTCAACCGATTGGGGGCGGGAAAAATGAAGAGCATGCCGGCGTCCGCGTCCAGATGCTGACGATACATCAGGCCAAATTGACGCTGCCCCGGCGTCACCGCCAGCTCCACGCTCACGGCGGCTTTTCTGGTTCCGTCGGTCGCGCTGATTACGACTTTGGGAACGTCAGCGGCTTTCAGAGGGGCCGCGAGACCGAGCATAACGAAGGCGAGCGCCAGGATCGCGCGGGGCAAAGCTGGCCGCCGCCGGTCAGCCGCGCGGCGCCCCGCCGAATCGCTCGACTTCGCGCGCAAGCTCGATTCGCCCAGGATGCTCCGCCTCACTGACTTACTTCGAGCGGCAGCGCGGCGAGCCCGCGCAAAAAGAAAGAGCCCTTATAGGCGAGCGGCGCCTCAGGCGCAGCCGGCCGGATTCGCCGGTAGCGCGCGAGCAGAGCGCCGATCGCGATCGCTCCTTCCATCCGGGCAAGCGGCGCGCCGATGCAGAAATGGATTCCCTCGCCGAACGCCAGATGGTTGTTCGGGGTGCGCGCGATGTCGAATTTTTCGGGCTCGCTGAATTGCGCCGGGTCGCGGTTCGCGGCCGCGAGCAAGACGAAAATCAGCGCGCCGGCCGCAACCGTGGTGCCCGCGATTTCCGTGTCCTGGCGGATGTATCTCATCGTCGACTGCACCGGGCCGTCGTAACGCAGCATCTCTTCGATCGCCGACGGCAGCAGATCAGGCGAGCGCCCAAGCCGCTCGAGCTGGCCCGGATTGCGCGTCAGCGCCAGCATCCCGTTGCCAATCAGATTGGTGGTGGTCTCGTTGCCGGCGAGCAGCAGGATGACGACGAACGCGACCAGTTCGGCTTCGCTCAGCACCTCATCGGAACCTTCGTGCGCGGCCACCAGCACGCTTACGAGGTCGTCGCCCGGGTTGCGGCGGCGCTTTTCGATCTCGGCGATGAAGTACTCGCGCAGCGCCGCGAAGGCATCGCGCACCTGCTGCGGCAGCGGCATCCCGGGCGGCGTGTTGTCCGACTCGATCACCGTGTCCGACCACTGCTTGAACATCGGGTAGTGCTCGTGCGGCACGCCCAGCATGTGCGAGATGACCATCACGGGCAGCGGGTTGGCGAGATCGGCCATCACGTCGAACACGTCCTTGCCGGCGGCGCGGTCGAGCAGCAGATCGGTGAACTCGCGGATTTTGGGCTCGAGTTCGCGGATGCGCCGGGGCGTAAAGGCGCGGCTCACCAGCCGGCGCAGCCGCGTATGCACGGGGGGATCGGAAAACACCACCCGCGGCGCTTCGCCGAAGACGCTGATGCGCTCTTCGAGAAAGGGCGAGCGCGGCGGCACGCTCGAGAAATGTTCATGGTCGCGCAGCACGGCCGCGCAATCGGCATAGCGCGCAACCAGCGCCATCGGCAAAAACACGTTGAGCAGGCGCGGCGGCCCGGTCATCAGCGGCCTGTAGTACGGGTACGGATTGGCGCGGAATGCCTCGTCCCACGGGTTGAAGTAGATCTGCTCGGCTTCGCTCATTGTCGGCGGCACACCCTCGCGCGCCCCCGGCGGGCGACCGTTGATTGTAGCCTGCGGGGCGGCGGCGCCAATAGCGGCCTGCCGCGCGGATGTTCAGCGGCCGGCGAAGCGGGGCTGGCGCTTTTCCATGAACGCGCGCACGCCTTCGCGATAGTCCTCGCTGTCGAAGCATCGCGAGACCATCTCGGCGATCGTTTTGAGGTCGCGCTCGGCGCCATCCTTGAGCCCCTCGCGGATCGCCGCCTTCGCGGCCGCCATCGTGAGCGGCGCGTTGGCGGCCATCCGCGTCGCATACTGGCGGACCTGATCCTCCAGTTCCGCGGGCTCGACCAGCCGGCTGAGCAGGCCCATCGCATAAGCCTCATCGGCGTCAAAGATACGCGCCGACATGAGGATGTCGCGCGCGTTGGCCGCGCCGCATACGCTCACCAGCGACATCACGCCGTCGAGCGGATAGGCCAATCCCAGGCGCGCCGCCGGAATACCCAGGCGCGTGCCGCGCGCTCCGATCCGGATGTCGCAGGCGAGCGCGACCTGCAGGCCGCCGCCGATGCAGATGCCGGCGATCATCGCGATGACCGGCTTGGGGGAGTTGGCGATCGCGCCGGTCGCATTGCCCGGCGCTTCGCGATAGATCCGCGCCTGCTCGGCATTGGCGCGCAGGCTCGGAAACTCGGAGATGTCGGCGCCGGAGATGAAAGCCTCGGGCGTGGCGCCGCGCATGATGATCACGCGCACGTCGGGGTCGTCGTTGAGCTCGGCCACGCCCTTGACGATCAGCTGCCAGGTGCGCAGGTTGAGCGCGTTGCGTACTTGCGGGCGGTTGAGGATGAGCCATCCCAGCGGTGGCTCGTGACGCACCAGTAGCGGCTCGGCTTCCGCGGCAACCGTTTTTGCTACCTGCTCGCTCATGTCTCCTACCTTGTGCGGCCGCGTGAAGCCTGGCGAGAACTTCGTTGGCAGCGAAGTCCTCGTTGGCGATTATTGTCCGGCCCGCGCGTACGATCCTCATCCTTGTAGCCCAGCTTGCGCGTCGAGGTAAACCGCGCGCCGGGCCGAGCGGCGCGCGCGGCTTGTCCGGCGCCTGCGCCCGGGTTAAGTAGATCGGTCATGGACATCACCAAATACGGCATCTGGTTTTTTTACGACGGGATGACCGCGGCGCAGAGCGCGGACTTCGCGCGCACGGTCGAAAAGCACGGCTACGGCGCGCTCTGGATTCCAGAGGCGGTCGGACGCGAGCCCTTCGCGCATGCCACGTTCATGGCGACGCGCACGGAGCGATTGGTCTTCGCGACCGGCATCGCCAACATCTACGCGCGCGACGCGCATACCATGGCGGCGGCGGCCAAGACCGTGGGCGAGCTTTCAAACGGCCGTTTCATGCTCGGAATCGGCGTCAGCCACAAGCCGCTGGTCGCCAACCTGCGCGGCCATAGCTATGACAAGCCGTACAGCTACATGCGCGAGTACTTGCCCAAGATGAAGAGCGCGCTCTATCGTGCGCCCGAGCCCAAGGAGAGGGTGTCTGTGGTCATCGCCGCGCTCCATCCCAAGATGCTCGCGCTATGCGCCGCCGAGGCGGACGGCACTCATACCTATTTCGTACCGCCCGAGCACACGGCGAAGGCGCGCGCCGCGATCGGCCCCAAGCCGCTCATCTGCGTCGAGCAGGCGGTGGTGCTCGACACCGACGCGGCCAAGGCCCGCGCGACCGCGCGCGAGTACATGAAGACCTACGTGCCGCGGCTGCCCAACTACACCAACGCGCTCAAGGCCCTGGGCTGGGCGGACAAGGATTTCGAGGGCGGATGCAGCGACCGGCTGGTCGACACGATCGTCGCCTGGGGCACGGAAACGCAGATTCGCGACCGCGTCGAGGCGCATCTCAAGGCCGGCGCCAATCACGTGTGTATCCAGCCGCTCAACACCGCGAATCCCCTGATGCCCGACGAACGGGCGGTCCAGGCGCTGGCCCCGGGCTAGGCGCAATTGCGCGCTCTGAGCGGCAGGCACGCCGCGGTCGCGGCTGCGGCGCTCGTCCTGGCGGCGCTGGTCGCGAGCGGATGCGGCCCGTCGGCCGAAGAGAGCGCGGAGCGGGCCGAGGCGGCCGCCGCGCAGGCCCGTGCCGCGTCGGAGCGAGCGCAGGCCCAGGCCGCGCTCGCGCAGCAGGAGGCGGCCGACGCACAGCGGCGCGCCGACCATGCGGTGCAGTTGTTCCAAGCGGCGACGGCCGAGTTCGACGACGCGGCGCGACGGCTCGATAAGTACCAACGCGAGCAGGAAAAACAGGACGACGACCGATAGCTCCGACGTTTGCGTTCGTCCGTCCCGGCGATGGCTTGCCCGAGCCGCCCCGCTCTGGGATAAGCGGAGAGGGTCGTAAACAGGATAAGGTGATTGAGAAAATGAAGCTCTACAACATGAATCTCTCGAATTTCGCCTCGAAGTGCCGCATCGCGATCTACGACAAGGGGCTCAATATCGAGATTGCGCCGATCCCGGGCAACAACCTCAAATCGCCCGAATACCTCAAGGTCAATCCGCTCGGCAAAACCCCGACGCTCGACGCGGACGGGACGATCGTGGCCGAATCGGAAGTCATCAACGAATACCTCGAGGACAAATTTCCCAACCCGCCGCTGCTGCCCAAGACACCCGAGGGCCGCGCGCGCGTGCGGATGCTCACGCGCTTTCACGACCTCTACCTGGAACCGCCGCTGCGCGCGCTTTTCGGCCAGCTGAACCCCAAAAGCCGCGATGAAAAAATCGTCAACGAACGGCTGACCGAATTCAATCAACGCCTGGACCAGCTCGAGGCGATGCTCCCCGCGAGCGGATTCGCCGCTGGACAGGAATTTACGCTGGCCGACTGCGCGATCGCACCGACGATGTTCTTCGCAACCAATATGCTGCCCGGGTTCGGCGCCAAGCCAGCGCTCGAGGGACGCCCCAAGCTGGAGGCGTGGTGGACGCAGGTGCAGACCCGGCCGTCGGTCCAAAAGGTCTTGGCCGAGATGGGCGAGGCGCTTGCCGCAA
Source organism: Binataceae bacterium (SeqCode) (assembly GCA_036495625.1). GTDB lineage: Bacteria > Desulfobacterota > Binatia > Binatales > Binataceae > JAKAVN01. The sequence goes on from DASXMQ010000038.1 coordinate 9,060, forward strand.
TGATGAAGCGCTAGCGGCTCCCTCGCCGGGTCATCCGCGCGAAGGCTGGAAAATCAGGCTTGAAGCTGTCGGTCCTCGATCAATCGCCGGTGTCCGCCGGAGCGACTCCGGCCGACGCGCTGCGCAACTCCGTCGAACTCGCGCGTCTTGCGGACCGCCTCGGTTACGAGCGCTACTGGATCGCCGAGCATCACGCGATTAGCGCACTGGCAAGTCCGGCGCCGGAAATCCTGATCACGCGAGTCGCCGCCGAAACGTCGGGCATCCGCGTCGGCTCGGGCGGCGTGATGTTGCCGCACTATAGTCCGCTCAAGGTCGCGGAAACCTTCCGCATGCTGCACGCCCTTTACCCGGGCCGCGTTGACTTGGGCGTCGGGCGCGCGCCCGGCGGCACCCCGCTCGACACCTTCGCGCTCCAGCGGTACCGGGGGCAGCAGCTATCGAGCGACGATTTCCCGCAGCAGTTGCTAGAGCTGCTAGCCTTCCTGAACCGCGACTTCCCCGCCAAGCATCCGTTCAGCCGGCTGACCGTCTCGCCCGACATGCCGGGATGCCCCGAGGTCTGGCTGCTCGGCTCGAGCTTATGGAGCGCGGCGGCGGCGGCGCGGTTTGGCTTGCGCTATGCGTTCGCGCATTTCATCGATGCAAATCCGACCCGCTCCGCGCTGGAGCATTATTTCTCGCATTTCATTCCGTCGAAGGACCTGGCGGCGCCGTACGGGATGGTTTCGCCGGGCGTCGTTTGCGCCGAGACCGACGCGGAAGCGGAGCGTCTGCTCACCAGCGCGCGTCTTTTCCGCCGCCGCATCCGCCAGGGCGACGTGCGTCCGATTCCGACGCCCGAAGAGGCGATCGCAGAGCTCGGGGCATCGCCCGGACCGCCTTCGGCCGAGCTTGGCGACTGGCCGCGCTACTTTGCCGGCACGCCCGAGCGGGTCCGCGACCAGCTGATCGACATGGCCGGCGTGCTCCACGTCGATGAACTCATGATTGTCACCGTCGTGCATGACCATCGCGCCCGCATGCGCTCGTACGAGTTGCTCGCCGAAGCTTTCAACCTCGCTCCGCGCCCGGCGTAGGGGCTGAAACGCCTGTCGGGCGAAGGGTTCGGGGTGAGCCGACTTCCAGCAGGGAGAAATCGAATATATGAGCTCAACCGGCAAAATCGCGATCGTAACCGGCGCGGGAACCGGGATAGGCAAGCAGGCCGCGCTTGCCCTCCTTAAGGAAGGCTACTCGGTGGTGCTGGCGGGACGGCGCCGCGAGAAGCTCGAGGCGACGGCGGCGGAAAACGCGGCTGCCGGCTCGCGAGCCCTCGTCGTGCCTGCCGACGTGGGCGATCCCGCTTCGGTCAAAGCGCTGTTCGCGAAAACCAGGGAAATCTTCGGACGCCTCGATTTGCTGTTCAACAACGCGGGCGTCGGCGCGCCTGGCATTCCGCTCGAAGACCTCACCTACGAGCAATGGAAGTCGGTAGTGGATATCAACCTGACCGGGGCCTTCCTTTGCACGCAGGAAGCGTTTCGAATCATGAAGAGCCAGGCGCCCCGCGGCGGACGAATCATCAACAACGGATCTATCTCAGCTCACGCGCCGCGCCCCAATTCCGCTCCTTACACGGCCACCAAGCACGGGATGACCGGGCTGACCAAGGCAACCTCGCTCGACGGCCGCAAATACGATATCGCCTGCGGCCAGATCGATATCGGCAATGCCGCGACCGAGATGACCGCGCGGATGACGCGCGGCGTCCCGCAGGCGAGTGGCGCGCTCGAGGTCGAGCCGACCTTCGATGCCGGGCAGGTCGCGCGTGCGGTAGTTTATATGGCGAGCCTGCCGCTCGACGCCAACGTGTTGTTCATGACGGTGATGGCGACCAAGATGCCCTTCGTCGGCCGCGGCTAGCGTGGCACGGGACGGCGCGGAAATCAGACGCTCACGTTGGTGCCGCGATAGTAGTGCGCCAGGATTCCCGTGTAGGTGCGGCCCTCGTTCGCCATCACTGCGGCGCCGATCTGGCAGAGTCCGACTCCGTGGCCCCAGCCGGCTCCGCTCAGGATGACGCGGCCGGGCTCACTGTCCACCACGAAGGCCGAGCTGTAAAGATGCGTGCGCGAGAGGGCGCGGCGGATTTCAAGCTCTTTGCCGATGATGACGTAATCGCGCTCGCCGACGACCTTCAGCCGATATATCCGGCCTGACGGCCCGCGGGCGAGCGCCTGAAGATCGCGAATCGCGCCGAGATCCTCGCCGAGCCTGGATTTGATCAGCGCGGCCAGTTCTTCGGGGGCGTATGTGACGCGCCAGCGATAGAAATCGCGGGTCTCCTGATCGAATCCGGGCAGCACGCGGGCGAGCAGCGCCGAATCACTCGTGTTGCAGTAAGCCGGCGGGCCGGAACGTATCCAGGCCTCGGCGCTTACCGGGCGTGATTGCGCCGGGCCGTCATAAACGGATTCGAGATAGGGAACGTCTTCATCTTCCCAAGCCGTCGCATAACGTTCGGTCATTCCGCCGCAGGACTTGGAAAATCGCGCGTCGCAGATAGCGCCGTTGTAGCGCAGAAACTGGCCCGCCGTCGCTTGAACTGCCGCGGCCGCAGCCGGCGCGAACGCCTTGGTGATCCCCTGGTAACGCTGGCAGTGGTCGTCCGCGCAGACGTCGAAATCCGGATGGGCCTCGCGGTCGTACCAGCGAAGAATTTCGTGAGAATCGGGACGGCGGCCCGGCCCGGTCCCCCCTTTAGTCCGGGGGCGAGAAGGATTCGCCTTCGGAAACCACAGCCAACTGCGCGAAATTACGGCATGCGCTTTCAACAACTCGAGCGGACAGGACGCGCTCATCTCGGACGAGATCACACTCGTCACATACTCTTCGAGCGCAACGTCGTTGATCACCGTGAGCCCGGCCGCCCGCCGCGCGAGCCGAAAGGCTCCGCGAAACACCTGGCGCTCCCTGCGCTCCCAATGAAAGCCGATTCCGATCGCGACGTCGTCCAGCGCAAACGCGCACGACGCCGGCTCGGACGGGGTCAGCGTAACTTCAGAAGTGAATCGATGGCGTCCGGGAGCGTATGACTTGCCGGAAGTGTCGGTGAAATTCCCGCTCAGATCAATTTCGACCGCGGAGCGCCTCTCGACCAGGCCGACGGACACTTTCAACGACCGTTCTCCAGCATCGCTGCGACCTCGCGAAACTGGCTGTCGGGCAAGGTGACCTCGCGAAAGATTGCGGCGATCGCGTGGCCGCTGATTCTTTCGAAATCGCGCTTGAGCGGCACGACGAATATCCCGCACAAATCGATCGATGCGGGACTTACCGTCAGCTCGCCCGTCTGAAAGACGTCGGGCCGATGCTTTCCGCGCGGGAACAGGTACGCAATCCATTCGCCGCGCTCATGAAAGACCGCGAGGTTGACCAGCGGTTCGCCGGGTTTGCGCGTGACTTCGATAAGCAGCTCGAGCGCGCGATCCATCCGGTCGGCCAGCGCGGATCGATCGCGTCCACGCAATACCAACACGTTGCGGCCGTAGTTTGGCACTACGACGCCGTTTAGACCGGCGGTTTCGCTGGCGATCGGAAACAGTGCGCGCGAGCCCGCCTGAAAGTGCATGTGGTCGGGCGCGGACGCTCCGCATTCCGGCCCATTGTAGACCACGAAATATCCGGGCAGGGCCGCCGCAAGGTCGAGCATGTTGCCGAAGCGGCTCGCGATGCGCTGCGCGCTATGCTCGCGATGAGCGATCGTCAGATGGCGATCCACGATCGGAAACGGATTGCAGTAAATCGTGAAGTCCTCGCCGAAGCGCAGGCCCTCCTCTTCGGGCGGCAGATTTCGCTCGCACAGAAAGCACGGGCGTTTGGAGATCGAATCCCGGTCCACGGGCGCGGTCGTGCTGGTGACACGATGCGGAATGTGGCGGATGAACACTTCGAACCAGTCGATCCGCACCGGTCGGGTCTCGGCGCGCGCGAGACCCTCCATACCCAGCGCGAGCTGCGGCCACGCCCTCTCCTGCCGCCTGAACAGTTCCTCCAGTGCGTCGATCATTTGCGCATCCGGGCCTGGATCTCTGCAGTCCGGAGCCAGTCCTTGTAAAAATCGTAACGGTTCGCGGCCTCGAGCGGCAGCGCGCTGTCGCTATTGCCTTCCCAACGCCGGCAAAGATAGACGGAGTCGTAGATCCTGCCGATCTCGTAGTCGCGGCTGATGCGCAGCGCTACCGCGTAGTCCTCTCCGTAGCTGACGTTGGGAAATCCGATTCGGCGCAGGACCGACGTATCGAACGCGCGCGGCGCGCCCAGGCCGTTGACGCGAAGCGCATTGTTGCTGCCGTTCTCGCGGCTCCATTCGCGATGATCGACCAGGCCGGGCGGAATCTCGTTCAAGGAAAAATCGACCAGCGTATAGGCGCCAACGACCATTGCGTAGGGCCCCGCCTCGAGCTCGGCGACGATTCGCCGCAGGACACCGTCATCGGCGTAGAGATCGTCGGAGTCAAGCTGAACCGCGTATTGCCCACAGGCTTCCGAGTAGATCGCCTCGTTCCAGCATCCGCCGATTCCGAGGTCGCGGCGCGCGGGAACGATGAGCGTGACCCGCGGATCGCCGACGGCGCGGAGGATTTCCGTCGTCCGGTCCGTCGAATGATTGTCGACGACGATCAGGTTGAATTCGAAATCCGCGCTTTGGCTGAGCGCGCTTCGCACGGCGTCGAGAATGGTCCGCTCGCGATTGCGCACCGGGATGACGACGCTGGCCTTTACCGGAAATGCCTGCGCCGGCGCCGGAGCCTTCTCGAAACGCGGACCAAGCCATGCACCGATGCGTTTGAGATGCGCGGTAGCGATTCGTTCCATTTCGATCTGGTAGTCGCGATTGCGCGGATCGACATAGTCGAATTGCGCATGACCTGCCGCCGGCGCATCGGCCATCGACGCGCTGTAGAGCGGCTCGGGAATCCGCACGACGGCGCGCCTCTCCGAGATCCTGAGCCGCAGGTCGTATAGTGCTCCCCACCTCCAATCCGGCTCGATTCCCGACTCGCGCGCGGCCTCAACCGACACGCCGACTACCGGGCCGAAATCGAAACCGTCTCGGATACTCCCGCGTTGATAGTCGATGCGCGGACGGCCCGCGGCGTCGGCGTAAACCCACCCGGCGCCGGTCTCGCGGATGACCTGCGCCAGCCGCTCGAACATGCGGGGCCCGGGCTCGAGCTTCATCCGCGGATCGCCAACAAAAAGGATATCGGCGTCGTCGGCATCGATGAGCCTCCGGATACTCGCCGACGAGCAGTCGTCAGGGTATGCAATCTCGGGATATGCGATCTTCACCCTACACCCCGATTTTTCGCGCCGCGCCTGCCTGTCGAGAAAAGATTTTGTGCGGCCGAGTTACGAACCGCAACGCGCCGCGCAGCCTCTCGCGGCCGCATCACGATAACGCCGGCCATCCGATTCGCCTGCAGAAACTCGGCCAATTCCTGCTCCACCACACCGCCCTGGCTGCGCGACGCGTGACGCATGCGGGGCCGCGCGCCGTCGCGCACGACGATTCCGGCATGAAAGACGTCGAGGTTCTTGCGCGTGGATGCGAAAAACATCAGGTCGCCGCTTCGCAGATACTTCGCGGCGCGCGCCACCGCTACCTTCGGCACGCATTCTAGGCGCATCCGCCGCGCGGCAAGTCCCGGTAGCACGTTCAGGACGCGTTCCCGGCCGATCGTCGGCACAGCCGGCATTGCGATCGGCCTGATTAGTCCTTCGCGTATGTTGTTGCGAATCCAATCCGTCATGTAATGGTTTCGCCACGCCCACTCGATGCGGCCGCGTACGTACCGAATCCTGCGCAGCGCTTCGCTGAACTCGCAGATCTTCGAGGCTCGTGCGAGCGCCAGCACCGTTTCGATGAATGTGACACAGTCGAATGCGTCGAGCGATGCCGTGAACACTTCG
>DASXMQ010000039.1:0-14384 GCA_036495625.1 Binataceae bacterium (SeqCode)
CGCGGGCGGCGAGATCGTAGGCAAGGCGCATTGCGAGTGTTTCTGTCTCTCCGGCGGCAGCCACACCAACGCGACCGGCGCGGTGCACAATCCGCGCAAGATGGGCTTTTCGGCGGGCGGCTCGTCCTCCGGCAGCGCGGCTCTGGTGGCGGCGGGCGAAGTGGACATGGCGATCGGCGGCGACCAGGGCGGTTCGATTCGGATGCCAGCGTCGTACTGCGGCATCTACGGGATGAAGCCGACGTGGGGACTCGTGCCCTATACCGGGATCATGCCGATCGAAATTTTCGTTGACCATACCGGTCCGATGACCGCGAGCGTCGCCGACAATGCGCTGCTGCTCGAAGTTATCGCGGGCGACGACGGCTACGACCCGCGGATCAAGGCGCCCAAGGTGCATCCCTACACGCAGGCGCTCGGCCGCGGCGCGAAGGACCTCAAGATCGCGGTGGTCAAGGAAGGCTTCGGCCATCCCAGCTCCGAGCGCGCCGTGGATGAAAAGGTGCGCGCGGCCGCCAACCGCCTCGCCTCGCTCGGCGCGCGGGTCGAGGAGGTCTCGATCCCGATGCATCTGGCGGGCGGCGCGATCTGGACGCCGATCGGAATCGAGGGCCTGACGCAAACGATGATGTACGGCGACGGTTTCGGCGTGAGCCGCGACGATCTGTACGCGACCTCGATGATGGATTTCCATCGCGGATGGCGCCAGCGCACCGACGAGCTTTCGGAGACGACCAAGCTGTTCCTGATGTTCGGAACCTACGTGCGCGAGCATTACGGCTCGCGCCACTACGGCAAGGCGATCAATATCGTGCGCCGGCTGCGCGCGGCATACGACGCGGTGCTCGCGAAATACGACCTGCTGCTTATGCCGACCACGCCGATGAAGGCGACGCCGCTTCCTGCGCCGGACGCGAGCAGGGAGGAATACGTGGCGCGCGCGCTCGAGATGATCACCAACACCGCGCCATTCGATCTGACGCATCACCCGTCGATGTCGTTGCCGTGCGGCATGGTCGACGGCTTGCCGGCGGGACTGATGCTGACCGGCAGGCACTTCGACGAGCCGACGATCTATCGCGCCGCGGAGGCTTTCGAACAAGCCGGCGACTGGAAAAAGATGTGATCGCCAGACCATAAGCGGGCCCCCGGCGCGCGCTTCGGCGGAGCTTCTCTTGCGTTTTCCGTGCGCGGCGCAGGCCGCTTCATTCCTCGAACACGCTGATTTCGAGTTCCGCGTAAGCCTGGTCGCGCAGCGGCAGCACCTTGCGATAGTCGGGGTCGTTGTACCAGCCGTCGGCCGCGGCCTTGTCGGGAAAGCGGAGCACGATCCCGACCTGGTAGTTGCCTTGGCCGTGCAGGCTGCCGAGCCCATTGCCGCGGGCGACCACCTGGCCGCCGTGTTTCGCGATTACGGTGCGCGCAGCCTGCTGATACTGCGCCATCTCATCCTTGCGATCGGCACGCGGAGTGCCCTGAACCAGTACGAGTACGCTCATGTCATGTCTCCTGCGGACGCGAGGCGTCCTGAACCGAAAGCATTAACGTCAGGTGCCGACGTAGTGGCCGCGTGAACGTGCACGTTGGCCTTCGCGGCGCGCGCGCCCTCACGCTAGAATGTGCCGCGCGATAAAGCTACCGAACCGGCACGCGAAGGAGAATCGATCATGGCCAGGCGCATCAACGTCGTCCCCAAAGGGATGGAAACGATCAAGCAGCGCTTTCACTACAATCCCGGCGTGCTGGCCGGCAATCTGCTCTTCATCGCCGGTCAGGTGGGACGCGACGTCAACCTCAACGTGGTCGAAGGCAAGGAGGCGCAATTCGTCCAGGCCTTCGAGAATCTCAAGAAGGTGCTGATGGCGGCCGGCGCGACCTTCGACGACGTGGTCGAGATGGTCACCTACCATACCGACATGCGCGATCTGCAGCTTTTCATCACCGTCAAAGATCGCTACTACACCGGCGAATATCCCGCGTGGACCGGCGTAGGCGTGACCGCGCTGGCGATGCCGGGCCTGATGGTCGAAATCAAGTGCGTCGCGATGCTCAAGGATTAGCGCGCGCCGGAGCCTTGGCGGCGGCGCCCTGCGCCTGCGCTGGACTGCGAAACCGCAAATCGGTTAGAGCGTGCCGAGGAACGCGACCAGGTCTTCTTTTTCTTGCGCCGTCAGCCCGATATCGAAGCGATCGTTGTAGAAGTTAACCACGTCGATCAGCGTCGCCGACTGGCCGTCGTGAAAATAGGGCGGGCGCGACGCGAGCCCGCGCAAGCTCGAGGTCTTGAAACGCGCGATATCGGTGCATTTGCCGGTGATCAGCGCCTGGCCCGGGTCGCTTACCTGGAAGGTCTGGCCCTTGAGCGCTCCGGCGTCGCATCGCAGCGTGAACAGCGGCATGTCGGGGGTGCGGCGCGAGACGTCGGCCGTGCCGATGTTCATCAGGATGTTGATCGATCGGTTGCCGACGTTGGGCGTGTCGTGACAGGTGGTGCAGAAGCCCTCGTGAGTCGGATGGCCCTCGGCGTCGTCGAGGCCCGGGACTTCGCCGATGATCATCGGGGTGGCGTTGAAAATCGCCTGGCCGCGCGCGATTCGCGCCCGCTCGGGATTCGGGTCGCCGCGCCAGAGATCGTAAAGGTTGAAGACGTGCAGCGAGGTTTGCACGTCGACGGGATTGTTGCCGAAGGGATCGTTGATGCCGATGAAGAACGGCTCGCGCGAGAGCGCCACCGGACCGCCGCCGACGCCGCCGTCCTGGAGCGATCCCGCCTTGGGTATCCAGATCTGCGCGTCGTAAGTGCCGGTCTCGAATTCAATCAGCCGCGCGAGCTGATCAGGCATCGGGCCGTCGGCCGCCTGCTCGTGCCCGCGCGCGGCGTCGTTAGCCTGATGCTCGAGGTCGGGCATCCGCCCGTCCCACATCAAAGTGTCCTCGAAGCGCAGGTTGGTCGCCTGCAGAGGGCGGCGATAGACCGAGAGCACGCCGCGCCTCGGACTACTCAGTCTGGTGCAGTGGTACGGATCGTCGACCTTCAGCACCGAGAACTCGGCGTTGGGCGGAATCGGGATTCCGATTCGGATGAGCCCCTTGTTGAGCAAGAGGCCGTACGCTTTCTTCATCGCCGCCGGCGTTGAAACGTCGGCGTCGGGGCAGGTCGCGCCGTCGTTCGGCCGGAACAGCGGGTCAGCGCCGCGGCTCGCTTCGAAACGCGCGCGGATATGCGCCGGCGTGATCGTCCATCCGGAGCTCGGATCGTGGCAGGTCACGCAGGCGCGGCCGTTAGTCCCAAGCGGCTTAAAGAACGGATTGTCGGCTGTGAAGGGGCCCTGGGGCTGGTAGGTCGCCGCCTTGCCATTGGCATTTTCCCAGGTCGAATAGCGCTCGAGGCCGTTGTAATCGGCCGCCGCGGCGCCATAGCCGTGGCTTGCGCCATCGACGTAGGCTGCACCCTTGCCCGCGACGGCCGCGCGTAGCTTGGTCTTTGCCCCGTCGCGATCGCTACCGCTTGCGGCGGTCGTCGCGGCCCATCCCGCGAAGAGGCAAAGCGCTGCGCAAGCGAAGGCGAGCGCCGCATATTTCACGAAGCTTGAGGAATCTTTTGACCCGGTGTGCAAGGTCTCGGGCTGCGCGCGGCTCGGGCGCGCGCGGCGCGTGGTCTCCTTTAGCCTGTTTCCGCCCTGATTTCTACGACCGACGCGCTATCGCCGTCCTTCTGCGCGAGGGCCATATATTATTTTGCCGGGCTTTGATTCGCGCTTAAAGCGGTCGCAAGATAGGTCATTGGCAGGCGTCAAGGAGGCCGGCATGAACGAATCGCGGGCGAAGTCGGAGCGGCTGATCGAAAATCGGCGCGTGATCGTGACGCGATGGACATTCGCGCCGGGCGAGGCAACCGGGCCGCATGTTCATGCGCACGACTACGTCGTGGTGCCGCTCAGCACTGGGAAATTGCATATCGTTGGTACCGACGGGGCCGCGAGCGACGCCGGGCTCGAGACCGGCGCTCCCTACGCGCGCGAGGCCGGCGTCGCCCACGACGTGATAAACCGCAACCCCTTCGAGTTCAGTTTTATCGAGATCGAATTGAAGTAGCGGGCCGCACGCGGGCGATGCGGTTGGCCTTTTGGCGGGGTCAACCACTATGCTGCACTATGGTGGCGCAATATCGATGAGGGCGACGGAAACGGGAAGGAACGGTAAAGACTTCGATGGAAAATCTGCTGCCGACGGCCGCCCGGCTGGGCGCCCTGCTCAAGGAGCGCGGTGAAACGATCGCAATCGCCGAATCCTCGACCGGCGGACTGATCTCGGCGGCGCTGCTCGCGGTGCCGGGCGCGTCGGCCTATTTTCTCGGCGGCGCGATCGTGTACACGCGCGAATCGCGCCGCACACTGCTCGATATTCCGGATTCGGCCTTCGCGGGCATCCGCGGCGTAACCGAGCAGCTCGCGCTGGTGCTGGCGCGCGGGACGCTCAAGCGCTTCGCGGTCACCTGGAGCGTGGCGGAGGTCGGCGCCGCCGGCCCCACAGGAAATCGCTACGGCGATCCGGCGGGCCATAGCTGCGTCGCGATCGCCGGTCCGCTCGAGCGCGCGATCACGGTCGAAACGGGCAGCGGCGACCGCGTCGCCAACATGCGTGCGTTTGCCGCCGCCGCGCTCGAGTTGCTGGCTCAGGGCTTCGCCGCATCGCCGGCGAAGCGTTCCTGACCGCGACACGTCTCTCGCGAGCATTGAGCCGATGCGCGCGGCGTGCGCGATCACGCGCGGGCGCGAATCCGGTAGCGAATCGGCATGTGCTTGATGCCGCCGACGAAGCTCGAACGCATCCGCTGCGTCGGCCCCGCCAGTTCGACGGATTCCATCCGCTCCGCCAGTTGGCGAAACATAACCTGCAGCTCGAGCCGGGCGAGATTCGCGCCGAGGCAGAAATGCTCGCCGATGCCGAAGGAGACGTGCGGGTTGGGATAGCGTCCGATATCGAACGTGTCGGGCCGCTCGAAAACGTCCTCGTCGCGCGCCGCCGACGGATAGAAGAGCGCCAGCACGTCGCCCTCGCGAACCCGCTGGCTGTGCAACATCGTGTCGGCGGTGGCCATACGGGTGAACTGGATGACCGGCGAGGTCCAGCGCACGATCTCCTCGGTCGCTTTGGGAGCGAGCGAGGGATCCTTGCGCAGCCGTTCCCATTGGTCGGGATGGTTTATCAGGGCGTGCAGCCCGCCAGTGGTCGCGTTGCGCGTGGTCTCGTTGCCCGCGATGATGAGCAGCGCGAAATAGGACAGCAGCTCGAAGGGCGGCAGCGGCTCGTCGAAGGCCTTGCCGTTGGCGAGAGCGCTTGCGAGGTCGTTGCGCGGGTTTTTCTTCCGGTTCTCGCAGAGCTGGCTGAAATACTGGAAAAATTCCATCCGCGCGCGTTCGAGGTTTTCCTTAATCGTCGCGCTGCCGCCGTATTCCGGATCCGCCGGCCCGATCATCGCGTTGCTCAGCCGAAACATCATCGCCCAGTCTTCGCGCGGGATGCCGAACATCTCGGCGATCACCGCGAGCGGAAGCTTGGCCGAAACCTCGGTCACGAAGTCGCATTCCTCGCGCCCCACGAGGCCGTCGAGCGTCTCGGTCGTGATCTTTTCGATCTGATCCTTCAGTTGCTGCACCGCGCGCGGCGTGAAGCGCTGATTGACCACCCGGCGCAATTCCCCATGCTCGGGCGGATTCATATTGAGCAGCTGGCGCAGCACCGGCTCTTCGGGCAGCGGCGATCCAGGTTCGTCCTTGGTGACGAACAGGATCTGGCGGCTTCTGAACAAGTCGGGCTGGCGCGAGACGTTGACCAGATCGTCGTGTTTGGTGATGGCCCAGAAGGGCTCGACCGCAGGCCGCTCGTAGCGGAAGACCGGCGCTTCCCTGCGGAGCAGCGCCCACTCCTCGAACGGATAGCCGCGCTGGACGTAAAGGTCGGGATCGACGATGTCGAGCGTTTCGAGGGTCAGTGCTGCCATGGCGGGTTAATCCTCGACCAGGCGGATAGCCTGGCGCGGACAGAGCGTCGTCGCGAGCTGCGCCTTGGCGCGCAGATCCTGCGGCAGATTTTGGATCAGCACGTAGCTGCGATCGTCGTCACGAAGCTCGAAGAGCTGGGGCGCGACTTCGACGCAACGGCCGTTACCCTCGCAAAGATTGTGATCCACAACGACTTTCATTGGATAGTCTCCTGCATTTCGGCGGGCGCAGAATCGGGGGGACGGCGGGAATGGATTGGCGGCGGCCCTGACGTCCCGCACCAAAGACGATAGTCACAGCGGCAGGTCTGCCGCAACGCGGAGGGTTTCGCCTAGCGGCCGGTAAAACGCGGTTTGCACTTTTCGACGAACGACCGCGCGCCCTCCTTCGCGTCCGCGGAGTGCGCGACGCGCAACAGATGCCGCCGCGCGATCGCGGACATTTCCGACGGGCCGCGCGGCAACAGCATGTCGCGGGTGAAGGTCTCGAGCAGCCCCAGCACCAGTGGCGCGCTCTCGGCGAGCCTGCGCGCGTAGCCGTAGGCGGCTTCCATCCGCTCCGCAAGTGGCACCAGGGCGTTGACCATCCCGACTTCGTAGGCGCGCGCGGCCTTCATGTGTACGCCGGTCAGCATCAGCTCCATCGCGACCTTGTACGGAATCCGCACGGCGAGCCCGGAAATCAGGCCGCCGCAGAAGCCCAGTTGCGCCTCGGGATAGGAAAAATCCGCGTTGTCGGCAGCGACGGCGAGGGTGCAGAACTCGACCAGGCATACGCCGCCGCCGACGCAGTGACCCGCGACCGCCGCAATCGTCGGTTTGCTGAGCGGCACTCCGACCCCCGGCATACATTCCCACAGCTCCGGGTCGCGCGGCGGATCGCGGAGGTCGGCGCCGGCGGAAAAGGCGCGCTCGCCCGCGCCGGTCAGGACCGCTACGCGATCTGCGCTATTTTCGAAGTGGATGAGCGCGTCGCGCAGTTCGCCGACCAGCGCGTTGGACAGCGCATTGAGCTTGTCCGGGCGATTCAGCGTGATGGTCGCGATGCGGTCCTTCGAATCGTAAAGGACGATGTCAGAAGCCATTGCCTGTGCCTTGTCGGCTATCCCCAAATCGATCCGCCGTCGATATTCATCGCCTGGCCTGTGATCCACTTGCCGCGATCGCTCACCAGGAACAGCACCAGTTCCGCGCACTCGGTGCCGTCGCCCGCGTAACCCAGCGGAATGAAGCTCTGGACCAGCTTCTCCCAGCTCTCGCCGCGGCCGAGGTCGTCGAGGCGGAAAGTGTCGATGAGGCCGGGACAGATCGCGTTGACGCGGATGCCGTTGGGCGCAAGGTCGAGCGCCATCGAGCGGCTGAGCGCGTTGACCGCGGCCTTGGAGGCCGCGTAGGCGGCCGACCTGGCCGCCGCGATCTTGCTCGCGATCGAGGAGATGTTGACGATGGAGCCGCCGTGCCCGAGCGCGATCATCCTGCGCGCCGCCGCACAGGACATCAGAAACGTCCCGTCCACATTGGTTGCCATCACCTTCTTCCACACGTCGTACTTGACTTCGACCGCGGGGACGCGGTCCTCGCCGCGGGCGGCGCTCGCGTTGTTGATCAGGATGTCGAGGCGGCCGAACTCGGCGACGGTGCGCTCGACCAGCGCCTCAACCGCGCGCGGATCGGCGATGTCCGAGACCAGCGCCAGGCAGCGTCCGCCCGCCTGCCGGATCTCGTCGGCAACGCTGTCGATATCGCGCCATCCGGCCGCCTTCTCGTCGTCGGGATAGCGCTCGGGCGGACGCCCGGTACCGCTGATCACGATCGCCGCGCCCGCCTGCGCCAGCCGCTTCGCGATCGGGCGGCCGATGCTGCGCATCCGCCCCGCGCCGGAGACGATCGCAACCTTGCCTGCCAGTTCCTGTTCCATCGCCCTGAACCCTCGCGCCGAACCCGAGTTTCGGGCTCTGACACTAGCCAACCGCAAAGCGATCCGACAAGCGCGGCTATGATCCGGGACGGCGCGGCCCATGCTAAAGTCGCCGCGGCAGCGGATTGCGCGGAGAGCGTTTCGGAGGCGTAGCGATGGATTTCAAGTTCAGCGATGGCGACGAGGCCTTTCGCCGCGAGTTCAGAGCCTGGCTGCAGGAAAACCTGCCCCGCGACTGGCACGACGAGAGCGAACTGCACGATCCCGAGACCAAAGATGAGTTCGAGCGCCGCCGCCGATGGCATCGCAAGCTCTACGACGGCGGCTGGATGTGTCTCCACTGGCCCAAGGAGTACGGCGGGCGCGGCGCGAGCCTGCTTCAGCAGATCGTCTATTCGCAGGAACTCGACCGCGCCAAGGCGCCGCCCACGGTCAACTTCCAGGGCATCGCGCGCGTCGGTCCGACCCTGATGCAATGGGGCACGCCCGAACAAAAGCGACGCTTCATTCCTAAAATTCCGTCGGCCGAGGAAATCTGGTGCCAGGGATTGTCGGAGCCCGACCACGGCTCCGACCTCGCCGCGGTCGAAACCCGCGCCGTCGACGAGGGCGACCACTTCGTCGTCAACGGCTCGAAGGTCTGGACGTCTAACGCCCATCACGCGGACTTCAGCACGCTGCTCTGCCGCACCGATCCGACGCTGCCCAAGCATAAGGGTCTCAGCTACCTGCTGATCGATATGAAGAGTCCCGGCGTGACCGTGCGCCCGCTGGTGCAGATGACCGGCGAGAGCGGCTTCAATCAGGTTTTTTTCGAAGACGTCATCGTGCCCAGGGCGAACCTGGTGGGACAGAAGAACCAGGGCTGGATGGTCGCGATGACCAACATGATGTTCGAGCGGACGATTCATGGCGGCCGCACGGACATGATGGTCGAGGTGCGCCAGCTCGCCGCGCTGGCAAAGAAGGTCGAGCGCAACGGCCGTCCGGCCTGGAATGATAGCTACGTGCGGCAGCGAATCGCGCGCCTCGCGTGCGAGGCGGAGGCGCTCAAGTACACCAGCTATCGGCAGCTGACGCGCCAGCTCAAGGGACTGCCGCCCGGCCCCGAAGGCTCGATCATGAAACTGGGAACCACGGACCTGAACCTGCGAATCCAGTCGTTCGCGATGGAGCTGCTGGGCGCCTATAGCCAGTTCGAGTACCAGGCCGCGGGGGCAATCGACCACGGCAAATGGTCGCATCGGATGCTCGCGGCGCGCCGCGGCACGATCGCCGCCGGCACCAACGAGATCCAGCACAACATCATCGGCGAGCGCGTACTCGGTCTTCCCAAGGGCTGACCTTTCCTTGCGGCTTCGCCGCTTCCGGCTCGGCCGGCGGCGAAAAGCGAAGACAAGGTCGGCCGGATCGAGGCCAGCAGCGGCCGAATTCCGGCGCTTCGCAGGCCCGCCAGGAAACGATTTGTTTCCTTCCGGGCTTGCGTCGCTTCCTGAGTGGATGAACCGTTCCCTTTCCGCACATTAGTCAGCACGCGCAGGCGCGCTCTTTGGATACATTTTGACCCGGCCGCCTGGTCGCCAGCGCATGTGGCGTAGCCGAAGGGGCCGATTCGCTACTCTGAGCTACACGTCGCTACATTTGGTAACACCAAGCTTATAGGACGTTTCATCTATTTATCAGCATACATCCAGCTATATCTTGGCTGGCACGACCTATGCTGTTCTATTTGGCGAAAGTTTGAGCAGGCGAAGGTCTACTCCGGCTGCATCGTAATGCTTAGCCAACCGAATACTCAGTTCCCCTCCAGGAGGAAGAGGAAGATGTCCAGACACTACAGATCGTTGACCGCTTTTTACCTGCGCCGATTGCGCAAATGGCAACGTGCCCTGAGAGCGGCGAAGGCCGGTCTGCAAGGGGCCCAGCGCGGGCAGTCCTATGTTGAGATGGTGTTCACAGTGCTAGGAGTCGCGGTGGTAATCATCACCGCGGTCGAAGGGTCCATTGTGCTCAATCGCGGCATCGCCGTGAAACAGCTCGCCTACCAGGGCGCGCGCTACGCGGCCGCCAACCCGGGATTCAGCAGCAACACGGTGATCGCTTTCGTTTCACAGTCCGAGCCGCTCGCGCTCAAGCAAGGCACTATTCAGGTGTCGATGTCACCGAACACCACGCCGCGATCTCACGGCAGTCCGGTATCCGTGTCGATCAGCTTCACGGGTCCAACGATTGCGGTACCGTCGGTAATCAGTTTTCCCGCGACTATCAGCTCGACGGACGTCGCGATGAGCCAGTAGCCATTCGCGGCCTGTCGCAAGGAGGTAACAAGCCATGAACTGGATCAACTATCTCGGCACAGTGGCAACGGTCATCGTCTCCGCTGACGTTGCTTCGTCCTGCATGCGCACCGTCTTTTTCTCCAACCGGTTCCGCCGCTGGAAGTATCGCAAGCGTTGGGGGGCGGTGCCAGGGGCGGTTGCCCACTTCGATGCGGTCGCGATGGCTGCCGTCGGGGATGCGTGGGATGCTCCCACTCGGCACTCATCGACGATCCTCCCCAATCCCTTCGATCCAAGAACGCGCGAGGCGCTGGCAGCCGAGACCGATATGGAGGCGCATGAAGACGGAGCGCGCCGTCCGACCTTCAGGAGAAGCATCGTCCTGCAACAGAAAATAGCCCAGCACGAAAGAGCTCTCGCGGTGCTCGGACCGAAGTCGCCCGAGCCGTGGGAAGAAACACGGGCTCCGTTCCTGCCGCCCGAAGGCGGGATTCTGGCCCAACATTTCGAGGCCCTCGGCCTCTGGCATCTTCAGGAAGCCCGGCTGTCCTGACTATTCGAGGTACAGACAATGAAATCATTACCAATACTGAGACATACAAAGGGTCAGGCGATGTTCATAGTGATCCTCGCGCTGCCCGCGCTCGTCGGCGTACTGACGCTGGTGATGGATGTCGGCAATCTCTACTTCAACCAGGTGAGCATGCAGGTCGCGATTGACAGTGGAGTGCTGTCAGGCGCGCTCTATCTCCCGTCGTATCCCTCCCAGGCGGTGTCCGTCGCCGAAAGCTACGCAGAACAAAATGGCATCAAGGCGAGCGAGATCGTTTCATGCACGGTGAGCCCGGACAACAAGACCGTCCTGATGACAACCAGCCGTAATATTCCATGTTTCTTCTGCACGGTTCTGGGCGAAGGGACCGCGCACGCGCAGTCCGCGCCGGGGGAGAACACGAGTCCCGGAACCGGCGTCAGTACGAGCGCCAGCGCGTTTATCGTGCCGATAAGAGCGGCGACCGGTATGGTGCCGATCGGAATTGACTACAGAACCAATCTCAATTTCGGCAATGTCGTGCAACTGAAGCAGGGACAGGTCGGCGCCGGCAACTGGGCTCCGCTGGCGCTCGGCGGAAACGGCGCAAGCAACTACTCAACGAACATCCAGAATGGCTATCCGGGCAAGGTCACTGTCGGCGACATGCTCGACACCGAACCGGGAAATGTTGTCGGACCCACCTCCAGCGCCTTTCAGTATCGGTTGAGCATGGGCCAGAACCAGTTCTCGACCGGCACCTTTCAGAATCACGACCTGAACGATCCGCGCGTGATGCTGATACCGATCGTGGACTTCAGCAACATCAACGGCAAGTCGCAGGTGCCGATGAAGGGGTTCGCCATGATGTGGATAGTCTCGATCGACGGCCAGGGAACCATTACGTGCTATTTCATCCAGCAATCGGTGCCCAACGCGCAGCCCGATCCGACCGGTTCGGCGAGCAGCGGCGCGACGACCCCGATACTCAAATGAACTGGCTGAGTCGAATGGTGGATGTCACACCCATGCGGAATGCGGTCACCGGCAGAGACGTGATGAACGGCGAAGCGCGAAGGCCAGTCGCAGCGAGTGGAGACGAAGCGCCGGACGCGCTACGGGGCGCGCCGGCGCACGCCAACCTAGGGTGTGCAGGCGACCGAACGGCCGAAACCGCCGCGCCGGCGCTGGCTCAAAAGCCCGTACTTCGCCAGGCGCGCATAGAGCTTCTTGCGCGAGATCTTGAGCAGCTCGGCTGCATAGGTCTTGTTATGGCCGGCCGTCTGCAAAGCGCGTTCGATGAGCTCGCGCTCGGTCTCGTCGAAGGTCTTGGGCAAGAGGACGGCGGACTCGCGCGCGAGCGCGGCGTTCGGGCTGATGACGGCAGCGACGCCCGGCGTGCGCGGTGCGGCGTCCGGGTGATTGTGGCGCACGGTTTCCGGCAGGTCCTTCAGACGAATCCGGGGGTTGCAGCCGAACGTGACCGCGCTCTCGATCACGTTGGAGAGTTCGCGCACGTTGCCGGGCCACGAATACCTGAGCAGCGCGGCCATCGCGTCCTGCGCGATGCCGGTCACCGGCACCGGGCGCCCGCAGAGCGGGTTGAAAATCCGGATGAAGTGGCTGACCAGCAGCGGGATGTCCTCGGAACGCTCGCGCAGCGGCGGAATCTCGATCACGTTGGCCTGGAGCCGATAGTACAAGTCCTCGCGCAAGAGTCCGACTTCGACGGCCTGAGCGGGGGCGCGATTGGTCGAGGCGATCACCCGCACGTTGACCGCGACCTCGGCGACCGAGCCCACCGGGCGCACGGCGCGCTCCTGGAGAGCCCGCAGCAGTTTGCTCTGAGTCTCGAGATTCATCTCCGTGACTTCGTCGAGGAGCAAGGTGCCGCCCTCGGCGGCGCGGAACAGGCCGAGATAATCGACGCTCGCGCCGCTGAAGGAGCCGCGTTTGTGGCCGAAGAGCTCGCTCTCGATCAGGTCGCGTGGTATCGCCGGACAATTCACTGCCACGAACGGCGCATCGGGATTCGACCCGGTATGATGAATGGCGCGCGCCACCAGCTCTTTGCCCGTCCCGCTCTCGCCGACGATAAGGACCATACCGCGAGCGCGGCCGGCAGCCTCGATACGATCGTAAATCCGCCGCATGGCGAGGCTCGCGCCCAGCAGCCCGTGGAAATCTCTCCGGACATCCTGCTCGAGGCTGTCACCGGCGGGCGTTTCGATCCGTAGCGGTAAGCCTGTCTGCTCGGTCCGGATGTACCCCTCGGCTACGAGGGTCGCGTGGACATGGCAGAGTTGAGAGAAGGAAGTATCCAGATGTGTGGGTATTTTCTCGAGGCAGAGCGCTTCGACACCTTCCTGGAAAAGATGCAGGGTGAGTATGACCTCGAAGAAAGGAACGCCGCGGCGCCCTAGCTGCTCGCCCAGGAGCCGGCCAAGTGCGGCAAACTGCTGGAAATCGCCATCAACGAGGGCGCTCGGGCTGTTGCGAAGGACCGGCGCCAGGATGGCGGAAAATTCGTCGCTTTCAAGGCTGCGATTCTCACCGCATCGGCCAGCATAGAGTGTATACCACCTTTCAACCACCTGCTCGGACTGGTCAGCCAGGTTTTTGAGCAACGGATGCAAGAGTGGCAAGTCTTGCACCAAATGCTGATGCACCATTTTTGTACACTAGCTCCTTGTCCCCCGCCTCCAAACTATGGAGGTTGGGGGAAGATCTTCTGTCGGGGCAGATAGGCGCAAACGGTGAGGAGGAGGCTCTGCCTTGCGTATCCTTAGCACGTGAGAGCATAACTCGTGCCGGAGCGCATTTCCTTCTAGTTGAAGTCAAAGGAATAACGTGAGTAAAAATGACATATATAAGCTTCCGATAGATAGCCGTGCAAGCGTTTTAGACGATGCACGCTCGCAACGGTATTTTGTTGCATAATTTAACTTTAAAGATGCATATTTGCGCTCGAATCCTCTTATAGACCCTTCGTCTTCGTCCCTAGCCTTCTCTCGCCTCGCTTCGCCGGGCGAGACTTTCGCACGCCCGGATATTTCCTTATAAGTTCGGGTCTGCTTCGCGCGTCGATCCAGACATCTTGTCGCCGGCCGGAGCTGCGCAAAAAGGGGGGAGCCGTGTCGATTCTCTGTCGTGCAGAACAGACAAAGCGCCGTGAGCTTCGGCGCGGTCCGGGCGCTATCCGCCGGCGCACGGTTTTGGCGATTCCGAGTTTGGCGTTCTTGGCGCTCTGCACGTTCATGGCTCCGGGTTCGATCCTGGCCGCCGACGCTTCGCCCGCGGCGCAGGCCACCGCCGTACCGATGGCCACAGACGAAATGAGCGGGCTTATCGCCGCGGGCAAACTCTCGGACTTACGCTGGCCCAATTTCAGCGACGTCCGGCCCGAGGTGGCCAGCTTCTATGCTGGCGAGGGGAATACGCTCGCGTGGGTCAACGGCGGCAAACCGACGGCGCAGGCGTTGGCAATGATTCAGCAGTTCAAACAGGCCCCGCAAAGCGGCCTCGATCCCGAGGACTACGACGCCTCGCGATGGGACGGCCGCGTGGCCGCGCTCTCCGCGCCGTCTCCCGATCCGGTGCGTTTTGATCTCGCGCTTACGGTTTGCGCTGCGCGCTATCTCTCGGCGCTCC
>DASXMQ010000040.1:0-3395 GCA_036495625.1 Binataceae bacterium (SeqCode)
ACAAAAACGGCACCGCACCGCCGATCATCAGGCCGACGAACACGGTCGGCATGTTGACCTGGACGCCGAGCACGCCGAGATGGGCCTCGTCGATGAAGGACCGGAACAGCGAAACCGCCGCGATGACCGCGGTCGCGATCGCGAGCCCCTTGGTCAGCGCCTTGGTGGTGTTGCCGATCGCGTCCATCCACGACAGCGTGCGCGAGGCCTCTTCCTGATGGATTCCGCCCATCTCGAAGATGCCGTGCGCGTTGTCAGTGATCGGCCCGTAGGTGTCCATCGCGAGGATGAAGCCGGTGGTGGTCAGCAGTCCGAGCCCGGTGAGCGCGATGCCGTAGAACTGCAGCGCCAACGAGCCGTGGAAGATGATCATCGCGCCAACGATGCACAGGACGATCACTATCAGCGCCCAGACCGAGGACTCGAGCCCTTCGGCCATTCCCGACAGGATTAGCGTCGCCGGGCCGGTACGTGCCGCGTAGGCCGTTTCCGTAACCGGGCCGCGGTCCGGATGGGTGAAGTAGTTGGTCAGCCACAGAGTGACGACGGCGAGCATGATACCGAGGG
Organism: Binataceae bacterium (SeqCode); assembly: GCA_036495625.1. Lineage (GTDB taxonomy): Bacteria > Desulfobacterota > Binatia > Binatales > Binataceae > JAKAVN01. The sequence continues at coordinate 568 of DASXMQ010000040.1, forward strand.
TCGCACACCAGGCGAAGCGCCAGTCGGTCGCGCCGGTCTTGGGGTCGGCGAGGTAGAACCAGTTGACGATGAAGAAGCCGATGACCGACACGACGGCCGAGGTCATGTAGCCCATGTTGATCGGGCGCATCGGATCGCGCATCTCGCCCTCGGGCACGCGCACGGCGAGGATGCCGATGATCGAGGAGAAGACGCCGACCGCGCGCAGGATGAGCGCGAAGATGATGAGCTTCATCGCAAACGCGCCGGCCGTCGCGCCGTAGAGATCGGTGAAATCCTTTTCGCCGAGCGCATAGGCGGCGAGGATGATCGCGGCGACCAGGGTCACTTCGTACGACTCGAACACGTCGGCCGCCATCCCGGCGCAGTCGCCGACGTTGTCGCCGACGTTGTCGGCGATCGTCGCCGCGTTGCGCGGGTCGTCCTCGGGAATTCCGGCCTCGACCTTGCCGACCAGGTCGCCGCCGACGTCGGCCGCCTTGGTGTAGATGCCGCCGCCGACGCGCATGAAGAGCGCCGCCAGCGAGCCGCCGAAGCCGAACCTGATCAGCACCTTCCTCGCGTTTTCCTGGAAGACCAGGAAGATGATGGTCGCGCCGAGCAGGCCGAAGCCGACCGTGAACATGCCCGACACGCCGCCCGCCTTGAACGCGATCTCCATCGCGTCCTTGAAGCTGGTGAGCGCGGCGTTGGCGCTGCGCACGTTGCCCTTGACCGCGAGCTTCATGCCGACGTAGCCGGCGCCGTAGGAGGCGCTGACGCCCATCAGGAAGGCGATCGCGATGCCGAACGAGAGCGACGGATGATCGGGATAGACGTGCTGGTACATGAAAAAGAGCGCGAGCGCGATGATGACCACGAACCAGATCATCGTTCTGATCTGGCGGCGCAGGTACGCCATCGCGCCTTCCTCGACCGCGTCGGCGACGTCGGTCATCGACTTGGCTCCGGGGCTTGCCTTGAGCACGGTCCGCGCCAGCGACCAGCCGTAGAGCAGTGCAACCACGGCCGAGCCTAGCACCGCCCATAAAATGACCAGCTGATTGCCGGTCAGGTGCGGCAGAACAATATTAGCTTCGCTCATCTGTGTCTGGGTCTCCTGAAATCTGAACGCTTACCGCGCCGCCGCGCCGGTCATATACGGCCGGCCACGATAGCTGTGCCGCGCGCGAGTGCTGCGGCCTACGGCGCTTTAGTTACTTGGATCAACCGATGAAGTCTAGGGATTCGCCGGCTCTGTGTCCAGCCGCTGCCGCTGCGACCTCGGGGAGAAAAAATCCTCCGTAGTAAGGAGACGCGGAAAATCCGCCGCCCCGAACACGAATCACCGGCACGAATCACCGCCATCCATCCGGCGCGCGTGCAAAAGCGCGCGCATCTTTGCACAGCTTCTTTGGGCACGCGGATTGATCGTGCGGTGGCTGGTGTGTTTAGCTGATCATTCCACCAACTATGAATGTCAATCTTGAGAGCCCTTCGGCGCTTCGGCGCAAACTGACCATCGAACTCGAACCGGCCGAGATCAAGACCGAACTCGACCGCGCCTACAACGATCTGCGCCGCAACGTGGTGCTCAAGGGGTTCCGCCCCGGGCACGCCCCGCGCACGATGCTCGAACGGCTGTTCGGCGACCGGGTCCGCGGCGAGATCGTGCAGAAGCTGATCAAGGAATATACCGACAAGGCGCTGGAGGAGCAGAACCTCAAGCCTCTGCTGCCGCCCGAGATCGTAACCGAGGAAAGCGACCTCGCCAAGCTGCTGCGCTTCAGCGCGACTTTCGATCTGCGCCCCGAGATCGTCGTGCGCGACTACCAGGGACTGCGCGTGCCGCGCCCCCGGGTCGAGGTCAGCGACGAACAGCTGCAGAACGCGCTAGAGGATCTGCGCGAGCGCTCGGCCACGCTCAAGAAGGTCGAGGACCGCACCCGGGTCGAGCGCGGCGACCTCGTGCTCGCCGAGATCGAAGGCTTCGTCGACGGCAAGACGCTGGAGGGCGCCAAGCTGGGCCAGCGCATCGTCGAGGTCTCTCCCGACCGCCTGGCGCATGGGCTCGACGAGGTGCTGGCAGGCGCGGAGGTAGGCCATCAGGCAAGCGCCACTCGCAGCTACCCGGCCGATTACGCCGAGAAGGATCTTGCCGGCAAGAACGTGGAATGGCGCGCGGCGGTCAAGGAAATCTACACCAAGGTGCTGCCCGCGCTCGACGACGAATTCGCCAAGGATCTCGGCGACGTCGCCTCGCTCGACGATCTGCGCGAGAAAGTGCGCGAGCAATTGATGCAGCGCGCGCGCGAGGAGGCCGACATGCGCACGCGCCAGGGCCTGCTCGACCTCGTGATCGAGCGCAACCCGATCGAGGTGCCGCAGTCGCTCGACGATCGCGAGCGCGAGCTGATGGAGTCCGAGATGGCGGGCGCGCTGGTGTCTGCGGGCATGTCGCGCGAGGCCGCGGCCGAGCGGGTGCGCAACAGCGCCGACGAGATTCGCACGCGCGCGCGCAAGCGCGCGCTCAGCTCGCTCATCGTCGACGCCATCGCCGAGCAGGAAAAAATCGAGGTGAGCGACGACGAGCTCGCCGCGCGCGTGGCGCATATTGTGACCCGCAGCGCCGGGCGGGAGCGCGATCACGTGGCCGAGCACTACCGCAGCGAAGAGCATCGCGCGCAGCTCAAACAATCGATTCGGCGCGAGAAGACCCTCTACGTTCTGCTCGAGCGCGCGCAGTCCGAGAGTGCGGAGGCGGCGAGCGAGCCGCCCGCGGACGCGCAGCCATAGCTGCGTGCCGCAGATTTCAGGTTGCCGCGCTATCTCAAACTGGATAGACTTTT
>DASXMQ010000041.1:0-9460 GCA_036495625.1 Binataceae bacterium (SeqCode)
AATGCATAAGTCTCCCTCAATTCCCGTAGGTCTTTGGCGGGAAATCGTCGACAGCTTGAGCGATGCTGTCGTCGTCTTCGGCTCGGATCTAGCCCTGATTGCCATGAATCAGGCGGCGGAGACGCTCTTCGGAGTTTCGCATCTAAATGAGGCCGCGGTCGGCGCGATGCTGCGGAGCAACCAATGGTTCCTGCGGATGATCGAAAACTGCCTAATCAGTGGGCAAAACGTCGCCGACGCCGAGGCAAGCCTCAGCCTCGGCTCCCGGTCCGCCTCGGTCGGGGTCGAGGTTTCGCCGCTTCTGGCGGGCGGCGGAACAAGCGGAGCGGTTGTCCTGCTCCACGACCTCGCGCTTCATCGCGGCGCCGCCCAGGCGCTCGGGTCGGGTGAACTCGATCTGAAACTGTCGCCAGCAGGCCTCGCGCATGAAGTCAAAAACCCGTTGACCGGAATAAAGGGCGCCGCCGAGCTGCTCGCCGGGAGACTGCGCGCCGACCCGCGCGCCCTGCAGTATTGCGGGCTTATCCTGGAGGGCGTCAACCGGATCACGGCGCTGGTCGAGCAGGTGCTGACGGCGAGCGCCCCGCAGCGGCTCAACTTCGAGCCGGTCAATATCCATCGCGTGCTCCATCAGGCGCTCAGGATGGCCGGGCTGCATCCGCATCCGCCCGAGGGAGTGACGATTGAACAGCTTTTCGATCCCAGTCTGCCCGAGATCAGCGCCGACGCCGCGGCGCTCGAGCGTACCTTCCTTAATCTCGTGTGCAACGCTGCCGAGGCGATCGGCCCGAGCGGGACGATTCGTCTGCGGACACGGATGGAGACCGAGTTTCGCCTCACCGCCGAGGGACGCCGCCGCCAGTTCCTGCGAGTGGAGGTGAGCGACAGCGGGCGCGGGATGAGCGCGGACGAGCTGGCGCAGCTCTTCACGCCATTCTTCACCACCAAGCCGTCGGGCACCGGGCTTGGACTCGTGCTGAGCCAGCGGATCGTCGCCGCCCATGGCGGCAAACTGTGGGCCGAGTCCGGCGGGGTATCTGCCCCCGCACGCCCGACGCAGAGCATTCACTTGGCCGAGCCCCATCACGGCCGTCACGCTCACCCCGAAGAGCATCGCGCGCGCGGGATGACTTTCAAGGTCACGCTGCCGGTGGGCCCGCGCGATCCGGAACCGTCGGAGGCCGCATGACAATCAGCAAAGCGACTAAAACGAAGGCTGCCGCCGGCCGCAAAGCATGAAGGGCGTATCGAAGGCAAAATCCTCGGCCTTACCGCCGTTGCCGCATCCATCGAGACTGTTACCATGGAAAGCCAGATGAATCAGATTGAAGCAAATCTCGGCGAGGTAGCCGGGTCGCACGCTATCCGTGCGCTGATTGCCGACGACGACCCGGCCATCCGCCTGGTCCTGCGCCATCGGCTCGAGGCCGAGGGATGGCAGGTCGAGGAGGCCGCCGACAGCGCCGCCGCGCTGGAGGCGCTCACCGGCGGGCGATTCGCCGTTGCCCTGGTCGATATCATCATGCCGGGCATCGGCGGCCTCGAAGTCGTGACGACCGCCCGCGAACGGGGATGCGCGACGCCAATGGTCGTGATCACCGCGGCCAGCACGATGAACAACGCGATCGAGGCGCTCAAGCGCGGCGCTCGCGATTATCTCACCAAGCCGTTCGAGAACCTCGACCTGGTGGTGACAACCGCCGCGCGCGCCGCCGAGACCGCCGCCCAGGCCTCGGAGCTGGAGCGCGTCAAGAAGGAGCTCGACCGCAAGCTGGTCGGCGGCGAGATCATCGGCCACAGCGCCGCGATGCAGGAGGTTTACAAGCTCATCGGGCGCGTGGTGAGCAACGACAAGATCGATGTCGTCCTGGTCTGGGGCGAAAGCGGCACCGGCAAGGAACTGGTGGCGCGCAAGATTCACAATGAATCGCGCCCGCGCGAGCCCTTCGTTCCGGTCAACTGCTCGGCGATACCGCACGGCCTGGTCGAAAGCGAACTGTTCGGTCACGAGCGCGGCGCGTTCACGGGCGCGACCGAGCGGCGCGCGGGCAAGTTTGAATTGGCCGGCGCGGGCACGCTCTTCCTGGACGAAATTGGCGATTTGCCGCTCGAGTTGCAGCCCAAGCTGCTCCGCGCGCTCCAGGAACGCGAGTTCGTCCGGGTCGGCGGCACCCATACTCAGCGCCTGCAGGCGCGCATTGTCGCCGCGACAAACCAGGACCTCGAAACCGCGGTCGCCGCGCGCCGCTTCCGCGAGGACCTCTACTTCCGCCTGCGCGTGATCCTCATCCACCTGCCGCCCCTGCGCCAGCGCCGCGAGGACATCCCCGAGCTGACCGATTTCTTCGTCGCCAAGGCGGTCAGCGAGATGGGCTCGCGCGTGACCGCGGTCAGCCCGGAGGCGCGGGCGAAACTGCAGGCCTACGACTGGCCCGGCAACGTGCGCGAGCTGGAGAACACGATGTTGCGGGCCGCGCTGCTCGCCTCGGGCAACACCATCCGCGCCGACGATGTCTCGCTCGCGCGCGGCCCCGCAGCTGCGGCCGCCGCCGGTATCGAGGGCGGCGCCGGCGACTCGTTTGCCGAACTCATCGGTCGACGCGTCGCTCAGTATCTGGAGAAGTCCAACGGCGAAGAGCCGCGCGGGCTCTACCAGAAGCTGGTAGCTGAGATCGAACGCCCGCTTATCGAACAGGCGATGCAGCGGGCGGACGGCAACCAGGTCCGCGCCGCGCGCATCCTCGGGCTCAACCGCAACACGCTGCGCAAGAAACTCGTGGACCTCGGAATCGCAACCCGCAAAATGTCCCTGGATTAAGAGATCCCCGCATTAGCGCCTGCGCGGCCTTTGCGCGATGAAATTTCCCTCGCACCTCTATGCGATGATCGATCCGGCGGGCGGCCACGAGCCGCTTGCGCTCGCGCGCATCCTGCTCGACGCCGGCGCGCGCGTGATGCAGCTGCGGCAAAAGAACGCGGCGAGCCGCGATCTGCTCGCGGCGGCGCGCGCGATCGCCGCGTTGTGCTGCGAGCACGGCGCGATGCTCATCGTGGACGACCGCGCGGATATCGCGATGCTCGCCGGGGCCGCCGGCGTCCATCTCGGCCAGGAGGATCTGCCGCTGGAGGCCGCGCGCCGCCTCGTCGGCCGCGATATGCTCATTGGAGTCTCCACCCACAGCGTCGAGCAGGCGCACGCCGCGGAGCGCGAGGGCGCCGACTATATAGGCTTCGGACCGCTTTACGCGGGCGGGCTGCGCAACAATCCCGCGGGCAAGGGACTCGCCATGCTGCGCGAGGTGCGCGCGGCGGTAAAAATCCCGATCGTCGCGATCGGCGGCATCACCGAGGCGACGATGCCCGAGGCGCTCGCCGCGGGCGCGGACGCCTGCGCGATCATTACCGACATCGTATGCGCCGGCGACGTCGCGGCCAAAGTGAAAGCGCTGCTGGCCTTGCATCCCTCGCCCTGAATCGCGCACGCTGGAGCGAAATTCGCCGCCGATCCTCATCGGGTCGCTGACGAAAGCTGCGGGAGGTTTTGCGCGATGGGCAAATTGCAGGACAAGGTCGCGCTGGTCACCGGATCAAGCTCGGGTATCGGACGCGGCGTCGCGCTCGCCTTCGCGCGCGAGGGCGCCAAGGTCATCATCAACTATCCCGACGAGTCCGAGGCGCAGAACGCGGAGGCGGTGCGCGCCGAAATCGAACGGCTCGGCGCGCAAACGCTGGCCATGCGCGCCGACGTCTCGCTCGAGCACGAAGCGCAGACGCTGGTCGAAACCGTGCAGCGGAATTTCGGCCGCATCGACATCCTGGTCAACAACGCGGGCATCGGCAACGTCGCGCGCGTCGAAGCGATGGCGCCCGCGCAGTGGGACCGGATGCTCGCGGTCAACCTGCGCAGCGTCTTTCTGTGCACGCACTTCGTGCTGCCGATCATGTACCGCCAGGACTACGGCAGGATCATCAGCACCGCCTCGCAACTCGCCTACAAGGGCAGCGCGGGACTTGCGCACTATTGCGCGGCCAAGGCCGGGATCATCGCGTTTACCCGCTCGCTCTCGCACGAGATCGGCACCAGCAACATCACCGCCAACTGCGTCGCGCCCGGCGCCACGCAGACCCGGATGGTCGAGGGCATCGACAAGGACCTGATGGATTCGCTGCTCGCGTCGATTCCGAAGCGGCGCCTGGGGACGATCGACGAGATCGTGCCGGCCTATGTCTTCCTTGCCTCCGACGAGGCGCGCCACTTCGTCGGGCAGTGCCTCAGTCCCAACGGCGGCGATGTGATGCTCTGAGGTTGTCGTCGCCTGGGGACCAACCGGTCCGAAGCGCGGCCTGGTTTGACGCACAATCGACGATGTGAGAAGGATCGCCGGTCGAACTTGATTCGCGATCCGCAGATTCGCACCTTGGCCGATTCGCATTCTCTCGATTCGCCTCGGCGTCGAAACCCGCAGCCCGGAGGGGGTTCTCATGAGGATACGATCTTTGGCCGGCGTGGCCGTCGCAGTCGTACTTGCGTCTGTTCCGCTTCGCGCGCAGGCGCAATCCGCTGCGGGCGGGATAGGCTCGGCCGCGATGGGCGCGGCCAAGCAGGCCGGTCAGAATGCCGCGGGGCAAATGATGCAGAACATGGGTGCCGCGATGATGGCCTCGCCGGCGGCGTCGCCCGCGGCCGTCCCCGCTGCGATGGCGGCTGGCGGTTCTTCGGCGCCGGGCGCTCCCTCGATGCCCAGCACTCCCTCGATGCCCGGCGCGCCCTCGATGCCCGGCACCTCGTCGATGCCCGGCGCTCCGTCGATGCCTGGCGCGGCGTCGATGCCCGGCGTGCCCTCGGTGCCCGGAGCTCCGTCGGTGCCCGGAGTTCCGTCGGTGCCCGGAGCTCCCTCTGTGCCTGGAGCTCCGTCAGTGCCGGGTGCTCCTTCAGTGCCGTCGATGCCGTCTGCGCCTTCGGGCGGCGGTTACTAATGAGGGGTTGAATCGTCAGGCGAGCGGCGCGAGGCGCGTTCCGATAAGCTCGCGCGCCTCGGCCGCGATCCGCCGCACAATATCGCCCGCGGGCGCGATATCATTGATAAGCGCGCACGACATCCCGGCGTAAAACACGAACTCGTCAAGGTCGCCCTCGACATACTCGGCCGCCGGCATCACCGTGTACTTCACCAGCGGCGGCATCGCCATCCCGGCATGCTTGAGGGTGCCCACCACCTTGCCCTCGCCCGGCCGCTTGCCGCTTTCCGGACGTCCCGCCCGCTCCCACTGTTCGTAAACGGCGGTGCGCAGCACGCGATGCGCTGCGTCGGGCCATCCCATGTCGAAGAGCTTGGTGTGCACGGTGTCCTCGGCGCGCGCGTTGACGACACGATCCTTGTAAACCTGATGGGCCGCCGATTCGCGGGAGGCGAGCAAGCGCGTGCCGAAGACCGCGCCGTCGGCTCCGAGCGCCAGCGCCGCGGCGAGTCCACGGCCGTCGGCCATGCCGCCCGCGGCGAGCATCGGCAGATCGCCGATCGCGTCGCGCACCTGCGGCACCAGCACCATCGTCGAAGTGAGTCCGCGCACGTGGCCGCCCGACTCCACGCCCTGCGCGATAATCATGTCGGCGCCGGCGCGCTTGGCGGCGGCGGCCTCGTCTGCCGTGCCGCACTGCCAGATGACTTTCTTGCCCGCGGCCTTGTAGCGCCCGACGTGCTCGGCCGGCTCGCCCCAAAACAGCGTGATCGCGTCAACCGGCGCGGCCGCTATGGCCTCGGCCACGCCAGGACCGAGAAATGGAATCAGCTGGTTGCAGGCGAGCGGCTTTTTGGTCAACTGCCGGGCCGCGGCGAGCTCGTTGTAAATTCCCTCGGGAGAGAGGCCGGCAAGGCCCACGGTGCCCACCCCGCCGGCCTCGGAAACCGCGGCAGCGAGATCAGCGAGCGCGATCGTGCCCATCCCGGCGAGCATGATCGGCAACTCGACGCCGAACAGTTCGCAAAACCTGGTTTTCCACATGGCGTGCGCCTCCCTAGCGGCCCTTGAAGGTGGGCTGCCGCTTTTCCAAGAACGCCTTGACCGCTTCCCTGTGGTCTTCGGTGCGTCCGGTAAGCGTCTGCCCGACGGCCTCGCGATCGAGCAGCGTGCGAAAGTCGGCCGTCAGCGCGGCGTTGATATTTGCCTTCATGTAGCCGTAGGCGATCGCGGGACCCGAAGCGAGGCGCTTGGCGAGCGCCGCGGCTTCAGCCATAAGCGAGCCCGCCGGCACTACGCGATTGACCAGTCCCAGCGCGAGCGCCTGGTTCGCGTCGATCGGATCGGCGAGAAAGTAGAATTCCTTGGCGCGCGCCGGGCCCACCAACCGCGTCATCAGCCAAGTGCCGCCGAAGTCGCCGGAAAATCCCACGCGGGCGAAGGCGGTGACGAGCCGCGCCGAATCCGCGGCGATTCGCAGGTCGCATGCGAGCGCGATACTGAGTCCGGCGCCGGCCGCCGCGCCGTTTAACGCCGCGATTGTCGGCTTGGGCAGCTCGTGCAGCATCAGGCTCGCCTCCTCGGCGCGGCGCAGACTCGCCATCCGCTGTTCCACGGTAAGGCCGGGGCCGTCACCCTCGTTGCGCTCGCGCATCCGGCTCACGTCGCCGCCGGAGCAGAAACCGCGTCCCGCACCGCTCACGACGACGCAGCGCACCTCGGCGTCGTGCGCCGCGCGGCCGAGTTCATCGAGCAACCCCGCGATCATCTGATCGCTGAGCGCGTTGAGCTTGTCGGGTTGATTGAGCGTCAGGCTGAGCACGCCGTCACGGCGTTCGGCCAGCAGATGTTCGTTTGCCATAGAACTCCTCGCCGATTAGCGGTCGCTTGCGGACATATCCCACGGATCGGCGGGCTCTGGCAAACCGGCAACAAACTCTGATGGGAGAAAACGCCAGCAAGAATTGGGACATTTAAAGATAGTCAAAGCTTAATATTGCTTAATAAAACTAGAAATGTAATAAATAAGCTGTTGACGAGATAACCAGAGGTGACGCCATGCGGCAGATCGTCGAGTTACAAACCTCAACGGGCAGCAGGTTCAGCATCGCTATGGACAATTGGGGTTCCGGGCTGGACGTGCTGATGCGTCGGTGGATCCTGGTGGATGGCCATTGGAAATGTATGGACAGCAAGGAATGGGCGGAGGAGTCTGGCCGCAGCGGCGTGCAGATTCGGAATACCAGCGTGCTTGGCTCCAGGTAGAGCCGAAATTCCCCTGCTGGTCGCCGAACTCTGGCCGCGCGGCGCGGTATGAAACTGGACTGGACGAGTAAGGGCCGCGGCTACTTCTTGCGGCGGCCTCCGGACAGGGTCAGATCGCCGGTCAAAGTCAAACCCGCCCTCTGCAACTCCTTCACAGGGCCAACGTCCAGAAGCGACACTTTGTACTCGCACTCGAATTCCATGCTGACCTCGTCCTCGGGATTCTTGAACCCGAGCAGGCCGAACAATCCGTCGAACATGCGAGCTTTCGGGACGTACTCCTGCTTGAGGACCACGTCGCCGGTCCAATAATTGATCTTGCCGACGTGCTTGGTTTCCGACCACATCTGGCCCTGGCCATTATCCTGAATCCCGAAGTGGCTGCTGGTGTTCGGAAGACCAAAAATCTTCACCGACCCTGGAACAATATGCCTGCGCCGCATCTGACCATTTGGTAGCGGGGCGCCCCCCGGCACCGCCTACCTCGACAGCGTGCCACTGCCGACGGTCCCCGCTAACAACCTCGAATCACATTCGTCAGACCCTTGTGCCCGTCAGCTTTTCTGGCGACTTCCCCCGCTTCCGCCCTGGCGTTATTTTCAGATTTTTAACATGCGTACGCAAGTCCTGACGTGCCCTTCGTCGGACGCAACGCGGTTTTCTCTTGCGATCGGATCATAATCCTTATAGACTCAAATAGCGTAATACAGGATGCAAAAGGATAAGCGCGAGCTTTCGCTTCAGCTCGCTGCTTCAAACCCTCCAACCGGTAGGCGGATTATGCGAACCTCGATCGTCTTGCTCTGCGGTGTCCTGTTCGGATTGGCCTTCAACCTCGTGGCGGCGGCCAATGCTCGGGCAAACATTCGGCTTGGCGCGCCCATAACGTCACCTGCCCAGATCGAGATCCCGCCCGTATGATCAGGTTTGCGCGGCGCTGAGGGTTTCGCGCGCACGTCACTTCAGGCGAGCCAGATGCTCGAGCGCAGCCGCGACCGCCTGCGTGCCGTCGAGGTCATGGCCGAGCGCGGCCGCCGCGTTGAACATCGACTGTATCAGGGAAAGTCCCGGCAGCGCGAGGCCGCCCTCGCGCGCGGCGTCGGAGACCAGGCGCAGATCCTTGCGCATGAGCTTGATGAAGAAGCCGGGGCGCCAGTCGCGCGCGATTATCTTCGGGCCGAGATTGGCGAGCTGCCAGGAGCCGGCGGCGCCTGCGCCGATCGCCTCGAGCACGCGCGCGCGATCGAGCCCGCCGCTCTCGGCGAGCGCGAGCGCTTCGGCCGCCGCCTCGAGCGTCAGCGCGACTGCCACCTGGTTGGCGAGCTTGGTCATCTGACCCGCGCCCGCGCCGCCGATGTGCGTGACGCGCCGCCCAAGCTTCTCGAACAACGGCAGCGCCCGCAGGTAGGCCGCCTCGGAGCCGCCCACCATGATCGTCAGCGTCCCGTCGATTGCGCCGCTCTCGCCGCCGGAGACGGGGGCGTCGAGGTAGTCCACGCCGGCGCGCGCGAGGCGCTCGGCGATCGCGCGTTCGGCGGCGGGCGCGACGGTGCTCATATCGATCACCATTTGACCATTGTGCAGCGCGGGTTCGATGCGCGCGACCACGCTTTCGACGTCAGACGTGTCGGGCACCATGATGAACACGGCCTCGGCGCCGGCGGCCGCAGCGGCCGGGTCGGGCGCGACGGTCACTTCGGAGCCTTCCGCGGCGACCGCGACGGCTCTTTTGGCCGTGCGGTTGTGGAGCCGCAGACGATGGCCCGCGCGCATCAGGTTGCGCGCCATCGGCGCGCCCATGATCCCGGTTCCTATCCACGCGATTTCCATCGATGGAGATCTCCCTTGCGATTGCGAGGAGCTTCTTGAGGCCTACGAGACCAACCTAACGCGACGGCGTGGCGTGCACAAAGCGCGAGCGCGAAAGCCGGGCACCGATCGCAACCGCGCGGGCCCAAGACCCGGGGAACGGCCAAAAAAAGGGCCGGGCGCCGAATGGGCCCGGCCCTTTGTCGCAACGGATGCGGCCTGTCCTACGCCGCCGCCTTGGCCTGGCCGGCCTGACTCTGCTCTTCAGCGATCGATCCCTGCTTGGAGAGCACAACCGCGAGCGCCAGCATCAGGATCGAAAACACGGTGATCGCGACGCGGCCCCAGCTGAAGGAGACCTCGGTTGCGGTAAAAGGCGCGGCCAGTATGCCGACCAGGTTCATCACCTTGATCATCGGGTTGAGCG
>DASXMQ010000042.1:0-13959 GCA_036495625.1 Binataceae bacterium (SeqCode)
CAAGCAGCATCGGCCGATGCCACGTCACGTCGATGCCGGCGAACATCGCGTGGACGCCCGCCAATCCGCCCACGTATCCGCTAAACGAGCGGTTGAGCGCGAAAATAAACGACGGCGGCGCCGCGGTCCTCGCCTGGGCCCTTGCCGCGTATTGCGGCTCGCACCACAGCGGATTGTCGTCGCCGATGCCGTGGGCCCAGTGGCGGATATTGTCGCGCGTCGCTTCGTAGCACCACGGCTCGAGCGAATCCTCGATCGGCACGCCGAGCAATTTGCGCAGGTCGGCGAGGCTCTTGTCGGTGATCAATGAAAAGCGCTGCTGCGGCTCCGCCATGAATGGATGCTCCTCTTATCCCTCGGTACGATCGATCGGGTCTCGACGTCCCGTCGTCTCGACATCTTGGCCGATCTTCGTGCGCTTGCTCAAACGTCGCGCGCGATTGCCTCGCTCGCGCACCCGGCGATAGCATCCTCGCCTGACCGAACGAGGAGCCGACGTCATGGCGAAAGAGCCGTTTACCGTTGCGATTCCGGACGAGACCCTGCGCGATCTCAAAGAGCGGCTCAAGCGGACACGCTTCGCCGCCGACTTCGCCAATGACGGATGGGAGTACGGCACCAATGGCGACTATCTGAAGCGCCTCATCGAATACTGGATCGACGGTTACGACTGGCGCCGCGCCGAGCGCCAGATCAACTCGTTCCATCACTACACAACCCGCATCGAGGGCATCCCCATCCACTTCATCCACGAGCTCGGCAAAGGGCCGCATCCGATTCCGATTATCATGAGCCACGGATGGCCGTGGACGTTCTATGATTTTCACAAGGTCATCGGTCCGCTCGCCGACCCGGCCGCGTTCGGCGGCGACCCGGCTGACGCGTTCGACGTCGTGGTGCCGTCGATGCCCGGTTACGGATTTTCGACGCCGCTTACGGCCACCGGAATAAACTACTGGCGCACGGCGGATCTGTGGGCCATTTTGATGCGCGACGTGCTGGGCTACCGGAAATTCGCCGCGCAGGGCGGCGATTGGGGCGCGCTCGTCTCCGCGCAACTCGGGCACAAGTACGCGGAACTTTTGTACGGCGTGCATATCCATCTGCTGGTGCCGCTGAGCGCGTTTCTCGGCAAGATGCCGGATGCTTCGCTCTACGGGCCGGGCGAAGAAGGATGGCACGAGCGGACGATGAAGTTTTTCGCCGAGGGCAGCGGCTACTCCGCAATCCAACTCACGCGCCCGCAGACGATTGCGTTCGGGCTGAACGACTCGCCGGCGGGCCTGTGCTCCTGGCTGCTCGACAAGCGCCGCGCGTGGAGCGATTGCGGCGGCAACGTCGAGAGCCGTTTCACCCGCGACGAACTGCTCACCACGATGACGCTCTACTGGGCGACCCAGAGCTATGGGACTTCCGCTCGCTACTACTACGAAGCGATCCACAATCCGTGGCGGCCCGCGCACGACCGTCATCCGGTGGTCGAGGCGCCGACCGCGGCCGCGGTGTTCCACAACGAGATCATCATGATGCCCCGGCGCTGGGCCGAGAGTTACTACAATCTCAAGCGCTGGACGGTGTTCGACTCGGGCGGCCACTTTGCCCCCATGGAGGAGCCGGATAGACTGGTCGAGGATATCCGCGCGTTCTTCCGCCCGCTGCGTTAGGCGCGCGCATTTCGTGCCTTGAGCAAATCACATTACCCAACACGGGATCGTCCGCTAGAGGCCGGCGCCCACGCGGCGCCGCATCCGCATCGCGAGCGCCGGCCAAAGCCGCTCGGCGACGGCCGCCCGCTCCATCTCGTCTTCGATGCCGACGACACGCTGTGGGATTCCAACATCCATTTCCTCGAGGCCGAAGCGCGCTTCGTCGCCGAACTGGTTGCGGCGGGTGCGGGCGAGACGGCGGCGGTGCGCGCGGCGCTTCGCCGGCGCGAGCTCGAAATCATCAGGAGCCACGGCTACGGGCGCGAGCCGTTCGTGGTGCTGATGCGCACGGTCGCGGCGGACGTTGCGCCGCCGGGCGAGCGCGACGCGGTCGTCGCGGCGATCGAGCGTATCGCCGAGGATTTCCTTGCGCGTGAATGCGCATTACTGCCCGACGTCGCGCAGACGTTAGCCGAACTCGCCGCGCGCCATCATCTGATCCTCTTCACCAAAGGGCACCCTCGCGAGCAGATGAGCAAACTTGACCGCTCGGGGCTGCGGCCCCATTTCAGCCACGTCGAAGTGCCGCCGGAGAAGGACGAAGCGGCGTACCGGCGGCTGGTCGAGGCAGCCGGACTCGACCGCGCGCGCACGTTCATGATCGGCAATAGTCCCCGCTCCGACATCAATCCGGCCTTGCGCGCGGGTCTGCGCGCCGTCTTCATCCCCCATCCCCACACCTGGGAACTGGAGCACGAGGAAATCGACCTTGACGACGAGCGCGTCACCGTGATTACGAACGTTCGCGTTCTCTGCGAAATATTCTAATATGAGTGCCCTGATGGCGAAGGCTGATTCTGCCGCGAACGTGCTGGAGGCCGAGACTGCGAAAGAGCAGCCGCGGCGCGCGCGCCGGACCAAGCCACCCGTGGCGCTCCGCCCGCTTCACCGTATCTGGCGGCGCACGCTCGATGAGATAGACGTGACGCGCATCCGTCTGCCGGTGCGCGGCCTGCCTGCCGCGCTGGAAGGAATAGTCGCCTGCCAGTTGAGCGACCTGCACGTCGATCGCGACGAAGACCTCGAGCGCCTGGTGCTGGCGGTCGAAGCCACCAACGCGCAGCGCCCCGACTTGATTTTCCTGACCGGCGATTACTTCACCGGCCCGGAGACGATGCGCCGCTATCTGACGGGATTTCGCGACGCCATGAGCGCGCTCAGGCCGCGGCTCGGCACTTTCGCGGTCGCGGGCAATCACGACCATTGGTCCTCGGTCGAGCGGATTACCGGCGCGCTCGGGCAGGCCGGCGTCCACGTGCTCACCAACGAAAGCCATCGCCTGCACGTACGCGGCCAGTCGCTGGTCGTGGTCGGAATCGACGACCTGTGGTCGCGGCGCGCCGAGCCCTCGCGCGCCTTCGCCGATGTGCGCCCGCAAGAGTGCACGATGCTGCTCGCGCACAACCCGGACACCGCGCTCTACGTGCGCCATCTAAGGCCGGGCGTGATGCTCTCGGGACATACGCATGGCGGCGTGGTGCGGCTGCCGTTTTACGGCTCGCCGCTCAAGCTTCTGCGGATTGGCAAGCGGTTTTACGCGGGGCTGAATCGTTACCGCGATTTCTACATCTATACCAATCGCGGTCTCGGCACGTACTGGCTGAGGATCCGGATCAATTGCCGGCCCGAGGTCTCGCGCTTTCACCTGACGCCGCTCGACCAGGCGGATAGCGGCGGCTCCGACGCGCACGTCGCGTCTTCCGACGCAAACGGCGCCGATGCCGCTCCGATACGGCCGCGTCGCCGGCGCGTGCGCGGCGGCCGACGCCGGCGCGCATCGTAGCCCGTCCGGTTTCCGCCGGCGCTCCGGCCCGCGGATTGGGATTCGCGGATCCGCGATTCGAATATCGGCAAGGCGAGAATCCGCCGCCGCACGGGAATCCGAAATGGACCGCATCACTGTCGCGATCGCCGGCGGCTCGGGCTTCATCGGGCGCGCGATCGTGCGGCGGCTAGGCGACACGGCGCGGGTGCGCGTGCTCACGCGCAATCCCGACGCCGTGCGCGCCCGGCTTGCCGGGACCGGCGCAGAGTTCGTCCGCGCCGACGTGACCGACGCCGCCTCGCTGGAGCCCGCGATGGCCGGGGCGCAGGTCGCGATCAACGCGGCCCAGTTCGACGGCTATCCGATCGAGAATCCGCGTCGCGGGCTGACCTTCGAGCGCGTGGACTATGGCGGAACGGTCGCGATGATCGCGGCCGCGCGCAAAGCCGGCGCCGCGCGCATCATTTATATCAGCGGGGCCGCCGCCGATGAGCAGAGCCGCCAGCCGGGCTTTCGCGCCAAGGGACGCGCCGAGCGCGCGATCCGCGAATCCGGCCTCGACTACACGATCTTTCGCCCCTCGCTGGTTTATGGCGCGGACGACCGCGTGACCAACCTGGTGGCGCGCGCGATCAGGTACGCACCGGTTTTCCCGATTCCCGGCGGCGGCAAACAGATCGTCCAGCCGGTGGCGGTCGAAGACCTGGCCGCGTGCGTGGCGATGGCGGCAACAGGACGTGGCCGCAACGCCACCTTCGCGATCGGCGGGCCCGAGCCGATGAACTTCGACCAGCTTATCGATCTGATGATGGAGCTTGGCGGCCATCGCCGGCCCGTTGTACACGTGCCCGAGGCGCTGATGCGGATGGCCGGGATGCTGGGCGAGATGCTGCCGCGGCCGGTCTTCTCGCGCGACGCGGTCGATTTCCTGGTCGCCGACAACCCGTGCGACAACGGTCCGCTGATCGCCGAGTTCGGCATCCGCCTGACGCCGGCGCGCGTCGGGATGTCGTATCTCAAACCGAAAGCCTGAGCGCCCGCCGGCGCGCTCGGGGGGCCTCACTCCGCGCGCTGCCAGCCGGCGCCTTCGTGGCCGTATTGAAACAGCTCCGGATGGAGAATCTCGGCGAGAATTTCCAGCGACTCGGCGATCCGCGGCCCGGGCCGGTTGAAATACTGGCTGCCCTCGGCGACGAAGACGCGCCCCTCGCGCACCGCGCGCATCGAGGCCCATCCGCGACGCGCCGCCAGCGCCGGCAGCTCCGTCATCGTATGCCGCAGGTTGAAACCGCACGGCGCGATCAGCACCACTTCGGGGTCGGCTGCGAGCAGCGCTTCGAATTCGAGCCGCCCCGAGTGCTCGCCCGCACTGCCGAAGAGGTTATGGCCGCCCGCCATCGCGACCATCTCCGGCATCCAGTTGCCCGCCGCCATCAGCGGATCGAGCCATTCGATGCACGCGAGCGTCGGGCGCGTGGCGGCCCGCCGCGCGCGCGCCGCGACCGCGTCCATCCGCGCCATCAGCCGCCCGACGAGCTCGCCGCCGCGCGCGGGTTCGCCGAGCGCGCGGGCGACGCGCTCGATGTCGGCGAAGATATCCGCGAGCCCATACGGCGCGAGCGACACGATTTGCGGCCGCGCGCCGAGCCAGCTTCCGACCGCATCCTCGACGTCGCGCTCGCTGACCGCGCATACCTCGCACTGCGACTGGGTGACGATAACGTCGGGAGCAAGCTCACGCAGCTTGTGCGCGTCGACGCGATAGACCGACAGCGCCTCGCCCACGATACGGCGCACTTCGCGGTCGATCTCGCCGCTGGGGCGGTCGGGATTGAACTTGGGCTCGGTCAACGCGGGCAGACGGATGACGGCGGCCGGAAAGTCGCACTCGTGCGAGCGGCCGATCAACTGCGATTCGAAGCCGAGCGCGCAGACGATTTCGGTCGCGCTCGGAAGAAGACTTACGATTCGATGCACGCGATGCTCCTTGCGCTCCGGCGATAGCACGAGATTACTGCGCGCGGCGCCGGCTGTCATCACGGCCCGAGCGGCGCACGCGCCATTGGCGTATTCCGCGCGTGCTGCGCTATACAACGGGCACAGGATCGAAAAAAGCGGCGCGCCGCGGGCAGCCAAGGATCCGGCGGCATAACGGGAGGGCCGAACAATGCTCCACGTACACTATTTCATCACCCGCAAATCCTCGATGAGCGATGCGGATTTCCATCGCTACTGGCGCGAGACTCACGGGCCGATCGCGGCCAAAATCCCGCAGCCCCATCGCTACGTCCAAAGCCATCGCATCGCCGCCTTCGGCGCCAACTCGCCCTACGACGGCGCGGCCGAGGTGTTGATCGACAGCCTCGAGGCGATGGCGGCGCTCCGGCGCAGCTCCGAATATCTCGACGGCGCGCTCGCCGACGAGCGCAACTTCATCGACCTGAGCCGCGTCGAATGGATGGTGACGCGCGACCACGTCGTGCTCGACGGACCGACCGGCGGCAACCTGCTCAAGGGCGTGTGGCAGCTCGTGATCAAGCCCGGGATGACGGTCGAGAAATTCCGCGAGTACTGGCTCAAGGTGCACGGGCCGATGGCGCTCAAGCTGCCGGGGCTGCGCCGCTACGTCCAATCGCATCTGATCGACGAGGCGTATCTCTACGGCACGCCGCGCTTCGACGGCGTCGCGCAGCTATGGTTCGACAGCCCGGCGGCGTTCGCCGAAGCTTTCGCGTCGCCGGCCGGCCGAGAGCTGATGGCCGACGGGGCCGTGTTCATCGACGCTCCGAAAATGACCTTTTTCATGGCACAGGAGCATATCCAGATCGCGTCGCGCTGATTCGGCGCGCACGTACGCTGAACTTCCGGAGGTACTTCGCGATGGCAGGACTGCTGTATGGCAAAGTCGCATTGATAACGGGCGCCGCAAGCGGCATCGGCCGCGCTACTGCGCTCGCCGCCGCGCGCGAAGGCGCAAAAGTGCTGGTCGTGGATGCGGTCGCCGCCGGCGAGGACACCGCCAAGGCGATCAAGCAGGCGGGCGGCGAGGCCGCCTTTCACAAGTGCGACGTGACCCGCGCCGCCGAGGTCGAAGCCACGGTCGCGGCCGCGGCCAAGCTCTTCGGCCGCCTCGACTGCGCACATAACAACGCCGGCATCATCGGCAAGACGCTGCGCACCGCCGACGACACCGAAGAGAACTTCGACCGCATCATCGAGGTCGATCTGAAGGGCGTGTGGCTCTGCATGAAGTACGAAATCCTGCAGATGCTCAAGCAGGGCGCGCGCGGCGCGATCGTCAATACCGCTTCGGCCGCCGGACTGGTCGGCTCGCACGGGCAGCCGGCCTACACCGCCGCCAAGCACGGCGTGGTCGGACTGACCAAGGTGGCGGCGCTCGAGTATGCGCGCCACGACATCCGCGTCAACGCCGTTTGCCCCGGCGTAATCGACACCGCGATGGTCGCCGAGATGGTCACCGGTCATCCGCGCCTGCGCGACCGGCTGATCTCGGTCGAGCCGATCCGGCGCATGGGCAAGCCCGAGGAGATCGGCGAGGCGGTGGTGTGGCTCATGTCGGATCACGCCTCGTTCGTAACCGGCGCGTCGCTGCTGGTTGACGGTGCCATGACCGCGCAATAGTGACCGCGCAATAGTGACTGCGCCAATGATGACCGCACGGCGATGACTGCGAAACCGGGGCTTGCCGAGCCGCGCGGTCATCGCGGCGCGCCAGGGGATGAGTGATGCGCAAGGACAACCGTTTCATCGACGCTGACGCGCACGTCGTGGAACCCAACGATCTGTTCGACAAATACCTCGAGCCGAAATTCCGCTCGTGGATTCCCGAGGCGTGGGCGAACTATGCCGGCGAACCGCTGGCGTTCGGCTTCAAGGTCGTGATCGAGACGCCCGACGGCGCGAAACAGGTGATGCCCTTCGGAAACGATCCGATGAGCGCCGAGGCGATCGCGCGCACCGGCGGCGCCGGGTTCGATCCGGGCGTGCGGGTCGCGCTGCCCGGTCATGATGAAGCCTACGCCGAGTTCGCGCGCGAGGATTTTCCGCCGCGCATGTATCCGCTGGCGATGGACCGCGCGGGCATCGACTACATGGTCGTCTATCCCACGGTCAGCCTGCTGAGCACGGCGGCATCAGAGCTGGCGCCCGACGCGGCGGCCGCGATTCGCCGAGCGTACAACAACTGGCTCGGCGATTTCTGCGCGCAGACGAGCGGGCGCGTGTTCGGCGCGGCGTCGGTGGATCTCCGCGACGCCGAAGAGGCGGCCCGCGAAGCCCGCCGCTGCATAAAGGACTTCGGCTTCAAGGCGGTGCACGTCAATCCGGTGCCGGTCGGAAAGCACCGCCTCTACGACAACTTTTACGAACCGCTATGGAACGCGCTCGAAGACCTTGACGTCCCGCTCGCGGTGCATACGGGCGCAGGCGTGGGCGCGGACCAGATGCTCTATCACTATTTGCCAGGACTGCGGACCGCGCAGGTCACGGTGGCGTTCACGGTCGGCAATATGTTCGCCAGCACCGCGTTGATCATGGGCGGCGTGCTGGAGCGGCATCCGCGGCTCCGCGTGGTGCACCTGGAATCGGGCGCCGGATGGGTCCCGTTCTGGATGGACCGGCTGGCGGCGAGCGTGCAGGGCGGGCTTCGCGGACTCGGCATCCCGGGACTCAAGCTGAGTCCCGTGGACTACTTCCGCCGACAGTGTTTCATCTCCGCCGACCCCGACGATCCCTTCATCAGGCAGACGATCGAAATGATCGGCGACGGCAACATCGTCACGGCCACGGATTTTGCGCATCCGGAGGGCAGGCGCTACGAATCGGCCGTCAACGAACTTCTGGAGCTTCCGGAAGTGACGCTCGAAAGCAAGCGCAAAATCATGTGGGACAACGCGCTCAGGCTCTATCCGATCAGTCCCGCGTAACAAGCGCCTATCACGTCAAGCAGGGAGTGCATAATGGACCGGCTGAAGGGCAAGAACACGATCATCACCGGAGCGGCGGGCGGACAGGGACGCATCGCGTGCAAGATGTTCGCACAGGAAGGCGCGCGCATACTGGCCAGCGACCTGGGCGCGGACGCCGCGCAGGAAATCGAGGCGCTGGCGCCCGGCGCGATCACCTACGTCGCGGCCGACGTGACCAGCGCTGACGGAATTCGCACGATCGTCGATAGCGCGGTGAAAAAATTCGCCGGGCGCATCGACGTGCTGTACAACAATCACGGCGTGATCCTGGGCAAGCCGTTCCTCGAGACCACCCCGGCGGAATGGGACCGCGTACACGACGTCGATCTGAAGTCGGTCTATTTTCTTAGCCAACGCGCGGTGCCGGCGATGCCCGCCGGCTCCTCGATCATCAATATCTCGTCGGTCGGCGGCCTGGTTGCGATGCAGAACATGTCGGCCTATTCGGCGGCCAAGGGCGGGGTCGCGATGCTCACCAAGGGGATGGCGCTGGACTTGAGCCCGCGCGGGATCCGGGTCAACGCGATCGCGCCGGGCGCGATCGACACGCCGATGCCCCGCAACTTCATCAAGGATCTACCCGACCGCGAAGGTGTCTGGGCGGCGATCGAGGAGCGCCACATGATGAAGCGCTTCGGTCTGCCGCACGAGGTCGTCGCGCTTGCGATTTTCCTCGCCAGCGACGAAGCGAGCTTCATGACCGGCAGCGTGGTGACGATCGACGGCGGCTGGAGCGCTTTCTAGCGACGGTGCCGTTGGAGCGCATTCCAGGGCGCGACCGCGCGCTCATCCCGGGAGCGCGAATCCCGGAAGCGCTCAGCCCGGGAGCGCGAATCTATAGACCCGCGCGCAGTTCTCGCGCACGATCTTGCGCCGGTCGCCCTCCGGCAGCGCGGCGAAGTCCCGCGCGAGTACTTCCATCGTATGCGGCCAGGTCGCGGCCTGGTGCGGATAGTCGGTCGACCACATGAAGTTATCCGCGCCCAGGTAGCCGTAGATCTTGAGCCCCAGCGGATCGTCGATAAAGGTGGCGAAGACCTGGCGGCGAAAATACTCGCTCGGCTTGAGCGACAGCGCCGTGCCGTAGCCCTGCTTGAAGCGGCGGTAATACTTGTCGGCGCGCTCGAGCAGATGCGGCACCCAGGCGATATCGTTTTCGGCCGAGACGATCCTCAATCCCGGAAAGCGCTCGAACACTCCGCCGAAGATCATCGAGCAGATGGAATGCTGCGCCTCCTGCGTGCGGATTACCATCCGCGCGTAAAGCTCGCCGATATCCGACTCGTCCTGCTGCGCCGCCTTCGTTCGGCCCGTCAGAGTATGCAGCGAGAGCGGCATCTTTAGCTCCTGCGCGGCGGCCCAGAACGAATCGTAGGCGCGGGCGGTGTAGGAGCGATCCTCGGGCGGCGCGGCCCAGATGAGCGCGCCCTTGAGCCCCATCGTGGCGCAGCGCTCGAGTTCGCGGCGCGCGCGCTCGACGTCGAACAGCGAAATCAGCGCAAGCCCCGCGAACCTTTCCGGCGCGTAGCTGCAGAACTGGGCGAGCCAGTCGTTGTACACGCGAAAGCAGTCTTGCTGAAACTCGGCGTCCTCGATCCAGAACAGGACAAACCCCATCGTGGTGTAGAGCACCGCCGCTTCCACCCCGTCGAGTTCCATGTCCTTCAGGCGCTCCGCCGGATCCCATCCGCCCGCCGGCGCGCTATCCAGTCCGGCTTCGAGGAACTTCTTGTCGAAGGTCTTGCCCGCAGCGAACGCGCCCGATACGCGCAGCGGCGGCAGCTGCTCGCAGACGAAGAACAGGCCTTTGCGCCCGCCGGGGTCCTTGACGATGCGCGGCGCGCGGGGGCGAAAGCGCTGGTCGAGGCCTTCGGTCCAGAGCCCGGGCGGTTCGAGCATGTGCGCGTCCGCGTCGATCACTTTGAGCGTGCTCATCGGCGATCTTTTATCCGGGGTATTCGAGTCCGCGTATTCGGGATCGCAGTTTGCGTTTGACTATTTGAAAATTGCAATTGACTATTGCCGCCGCGGCACGGCGCTATAGTTCCAGCTCGATCACCCGGCGGTCGCGTTTTTTGAGGTCGAGGAATTCTATATACGGACGGCTCCCCGGCGTTCTTCCGGTGCCCACTTCATTTTCGAGATCGGTGGTCCCTTCGCCGAGGTTTTTGCGCGTGACGTTGACGAACTGGCATTCCGCGCCGAGCGCGACCACGTTGTGCCAGACACCCTTGTCGATGAACGCCGCCTGCCCCGGCTCGATGATGAAGGCCGCAAGCCGGTCGTACGCGACCTCGAAGCGCGCGTGCCCCTCGGCGCGATTGCCCGGCGCCGGCGCCACGATCAACGCCATCGATCCGCGCACCGGTATGAAAGTCTGGTTGTATGAAAAATGCACCGCCATCTGCGAGAGCCGGCGCGGATTCACCGGCCGCTTGAGCGTCAGCAGTTCGATCGCGACGCGCCCTTCGCCCGGGTCAACTTCGGGAAACACCGGCTCCTTGTTTTCGAGCATGCGCCCGAAAGGGCGGAACCCCTCGGCGGTGAGCGGCTCCATCTTGACCTTGATCGTTTCTTCCATCGGGGTTGCGTCCTCCGCGGCCGGTCTGCCGACGCGGCATCGGAAGCGAATCGTTCGGCCGGCGTTTCGGTTCAGATGTCTAGCAACTCCAAATTGGTTTGACAACGAACGCCGCGCTGGCGCATAGGTCGAGACCGAATGGGCGCAACCAATCCGATCGCGGCGAGCCCCAATCGCCTGAAGCTCGGAGTCTTCGGGCTCAACGTGAGCAGCGGATGCGCGATGACCAGTGCCCCGGACACGCTCAGGATCGAGTGGGCGGAGTCGGTCCGGATCGCCCGCGCCGCCGAGGCCGCCGGAATTGAGGCGCTAGTGCCGGTCGCGCGATGGCGCGGGTTCGGCGGCGCGACCAATTTCAACCATCGGAGCTTCGAGACGCTGACCTGGGCGGCGGGCCTGGCCGCGGCGACTGAACGCATCGGGATCTTCGCGACCGTGCACGTGCCGACCGTGCATCCTGTGCGCGCGGCCAAGGAGATAGCGACGATCGATCACATTTCGGGCGGGCGCTTCGCGCTCAATATCGTCGCGGGATGGAACGAGCCCGAGATCCGGATGTTCGGCGTGCCACAGCGCGAACACGATCGGCGCTACGCGTACGCCGACGAATTCACGGCCCTGCTGAAGCGCCTGTGGACCGACAACGATTTCGATTTCGCGGGCGATTTTTTTAACGTGCCCGGCGCCTACTCCGAACCCAAGCCGGTGCAGCGCCCGTGGCCGCTCATCATGAGCGCGGGCAACAGCCCCGCGGGCCGTGAGTTCGCCGCGCGCCACGCCGATCTCAATTTCGCGCTCGGCCCCGACCTGCCGACGCTGGCGGCCACCTGCGCCGCGATCAAGCGCCTCGCGCGCGAGCGCTACGCGCGCGAACTCAGCGTGTTCACGATGGGCTACGTGGTCTGCCGCGAGACCGAGCGCGAGGCGCGCCGCTACCGCGACTACTACGTCAAGGAAAAGGGCGACTTCACCGCCGCGCACAATCTGCTCGAAACGCTGATCCCGAATTCGCAGAGCGCGCTCGGCGATCAGTACCGCGCGATGATCGAAAACTTCATCGCCGGCTATTCGGCGATGCCGCTCGTCGGCACGCCGGAGCAGGTGGTGGACGGGATGGCCGCGATGGCGCGCGCCGGTTTCGACGGGCTTACGCTTAGCTGGGTCGATTATGACGAAGGTCTCGCGCAGTATCGCGACCAGCTTCGTCCGCTGCTCATCCAGGCCGGCCTGCGCGTCGAGTAAAAAGCGCTCGTCGAGTAAAATCGCCGCCTCCGGGCCGACTTTTCACCCCAGGCCGGCCCTTCAATCGCTTGAATTACAGAAGACGCTGCAAATCATATAGACATGAGTAAAAGCGGCCTTTAACATCATAGGTGGCAGGCTGAACGCTGCCGGGGGAAGCGCAAAAGCCATGTACTATAGCCATTTCGGTCTCACCGGTCCGCCGTTCCAGCTCAGCTCATCGCCCGCCCAGCTCTACATGAGCCGGGAGCATCGCGAGGCCTACGCCGCGCTGGAATGGGGACTGCTCCACGAGCCGAGCGGCTTTACCGTTCTGGTCGGCGCGGTCGGAACGGGTAAGACGACGCTCGCGCTGGCGATCCTCGCCCGGCATTTCGACAATGTGCGCGTCGCCTACCTCAGCAACCCCAAGCTCGCTTTCGACGAGATGTTGAAGGTCATCATGAAGCAGCTCGGGATCGAAACCCAAAGCGCGGGCAAGCTCGCCGACCTCGAGGCAGTCAACGACTTTCTGTTGGGGCTCGAACCAGGCGACCGCGTGGTCGTGATGATCGACGAGGCGCAGGGGCTGAGCGACGAGTCGATGGAGCAGCTGCGGCTCTTCTCGAACAGCGGCAGGACCGGCGAGAAGCAGCTGCACTTCGTGTTCATCGGGCAACCCGAACTGCTGCGCCGGTTGACCAATCCGTCGCTGCGCCAGCTCGAGCAGCGAATCGGCGCCAAGACCGTGCTCAATCCCCTGCAGCGCGGCGAGTGCCGCGAGTATATCGAGCATCGGCTGCGCGCGGTACACGGCAGCAGCAAGAGAATTTTCAAGCCGCGAGCGCTCCGCTACCTGATTCGCCACAGCGGCGGAATTCCGCGGCGCATCAACGTGCTCTGCCACAACGCGATGCTGCTCGCGTACTCCGGCGACGCGAAGACGGTCGATACGCGGATGGTCGAAGGCGCGGTAACCGAATACGACAGCCTCTTCTCGACGCTGCGGGCGCAAGTGCCCGGCCGCCACGACGCTCCGGTCCGCCGATGGCTGGGGCGCGCGCTCGAAGCCGTCGCGCTCCGGATGCTGGCGCTCGCGCGCACCCTCAATCCGCGCGAAATACGCGCCTTTGACGAAGCGCTGGAAGCTCCGGCGCCAGCAGGCGCCGGCGATTCTTTGCAGAAACCCGGCAGCATCGCTCAGCCCAACTAGCGTCAGCCCAACTGGCGTCGGACCGGGCCAGCGCCAGCAGGGCGAGCCTTCCGCACCCGAGCTGGTGCGTCGAGCCGCGCGCGCACAGGTGCTAAAAAAGGGTCGCGCGCCTACGTGAACATCGCGCCGAGGCCTTTGGGCCGGACCAGCTTGCCTGCTGGCTTAAGTTCCTTGGCGACTTCTTCCAGCCGCGCCTTGAAGGCCTTGAGTTCGTCCGCCTGCCGGCGCTCGAACGCCTCGCGGTCGAGCTTAAGCTCGCCGCGCTCGAAGGCGTCGCGCGCACGCTTGCGCTCTCCCCAGAAGCCCTCGAACACCTTGCGCATCTCCTTGGCGATGGTGGTGTTGGGCACCCATGAGCCCTGGCACGCCGGGCAATGGAAGACCACGCCGGCGTGGAAGTTGCGGTAGGGCACGACGAAAGGCTTGTCGCAATCCTTGCAGATGAGCGGCACGTCCCATCCGAGCGGATCGAATTCGTCAACCGG
>DASXMQ010000043.1:0-27272 GCA_036495625.1 Binataceae bacterium (SeqCode)
CTCGTCGTCGCAGGCGCCTCGGCGCGCGCCGTGCTGCACGGCGTTTACGACCTGCTCGGGCGCCTCGGCGCGCGTTTCGCGCTTGGCCGCGCGCCCGCGCTGCCGCGCGTCGAGTCGGCCCAACTCGACGCGCTCGGGCCGTACCGCGTCACGCCGGCCTTCAGCCGGCGCGCCTTCGCCTCGGACATCATGACTTGGCACTACGAGGACCCGGCGCGGCTCCAGACACATGTCGCGCACGATCACGAGTTCGCCGCGTGGATGGGGCATCGGGGCATCAACGCCTTCGAATATATCCGCCACGACCAGGACACGCGGCTCAAGATCGACGAAGTCGCGCCAATGCTCGCCCGGCGCGGCATCGAGCCCGAGTACGGCGGCCACGTGTTGCCGCTCTTGCTTCCCCGCGAGCGATTCGCGGAGCATCCCGAGTATTTTCCCTGCGGCGACGACGGCCAGCGCAAGCGGGATGGCAATCTGTGCGTGTCGAGCGTCGCAGCGCTGGATTTGGTGCGCGCGGGCGCGGTCGGCATGGTGCGTCAGAACCCTGAAATGGCGACGCTGCATATCTGGGGTGCGGACGTGCGAGGTGGCGCGTGGTGCCGCTGCGGCGGATGCGCGGCGTTATCGCCGCAGCTCCAATATATGAGAGTGGTGAACGAAGTCGCGGCGGCGCTCGCGGGCGAAGGCGCGGCTGCGCCGCCTGCCGCCTATCTCGCTTACCACGACACGCTGGAGCCGGATCCCGCGCTGCGTCCGCTCGACAATGTATGGTTCGAATGGGCGCCGCGCGAACGCTGCTATCGTCACGCGATCGACGATCCGGCCTGCACAGTGAATCCGCGTTACCGGGAATCGCTCGAACGTTACCTGGATTTGTTCGACGGACGCGGTCACGTGTTCGAGTACTACGCCGACGCGATTTTGTTCGGCGGGATGGGCTGTGCGATCCCGTCAACGGTCGTACGCGATCTTAACGCCTATCATCGGATGGGCCTGCGGAGCATCTCATGCCTGACCTTCGGCGCGTTCAGCGCGCTCGCTTATCCGGTCAACCTCGAGACTTTCGCGCGCGCGACGCGCTCGCTCGGCATCGATTACGGCGCGGCCCTGGACGAGACCGCGACGGCGCGGCATCCCGGATGCAGCGCGGCGATGGCGCAAGCCTATAACGCGGTAGCACGGGCTTCGGCGTTGGCGCTCACGTACGGCGACGTCATGCTTCCGCCCGCAGAATCCGCGGGAGCTGCCGAGAGGCGCGAGCGTCTGCTCGAAGCGGCGGCGCAGATGCGCGTCGGGGTGGCCGCGGCACGGGCGATAGCCTCGGGAGCGGCGGCGGGCGCGTCAGCCGACGCGGCGGTGCGGATGGAGCTCGCTGCGAAGCGCGATCTGGAGGTTGGCGCGGAGCGCGATTTATGGGAATACAGCGTTGAGACGCTGGAGGGCTTGGCCCAGTGGCTGCTGGCGCGGACGCTGACCGGCGCGGAGCGCCATGCGGTGGGCGCGCAGGCGATTGAAAAGGTTGGCCGCGCGATCCGCCACCTTCGCGAAATCGATTCCGCGCGTAAGGGCACCTGGGTCACCTATGACTTGGAGCGCCTCCACGAAATCTGGCTCGAAAAACTGAAGCGTCGGCTCGACTGACAGACGCCGCGCGCGTTGGAACACCGGGAGGCTATGCCCTGGATGGAAAGAGGCAATAACGGGTTCGTCCTGTCCGAAGAATTGACCGCGCTGCGCGACCAGGTAAGGCGCATCATCCGCGACGAGATCATCCCGATCGAAGAGCGCCTCGATCCCGACGCGGCCGAGATTCCCGAAGAGGATTTCCGCGCGCTCGCGCGCAAGACCCAGGCCGCGGGTCTCTGGTGCATGGGCGTGCCGACCCAGTATGGCGGCGGCGGACTCGGCACCTTCGAGATTTGCGTGCTGATGGAAGAGATGGCGCAGCATCGGATGGGCCTCTACAATCCGGGTGGGGGAGTGTTCGGGCGCACGCCGCCCCCGGTCATCTGGGCCGGCACCGAAGAACAGATCCGGAAATACGCCGTTCCCACGATCCAGAACGGTTATCACACGTTCTTTTCGATCACCGAGCCTTCAGGCGGATCGGACCCCGCGGGCGCGATCCAGTGTCGCGCGGTGCGCAAGGGCGACACCTACGTCCTGAACGGCACCAAGATTTTCACCTCGCACGCGCACGAGGCCGAATGGGGCGTGGTGTTCACGCGCACCGATCCCGGCGCCGGCCGCGCGGGCATCACCGCGTTCATCGTCGAGAAGAACACGCCCGGCTTCACCGCGCGGCCGTTCAAGGTGTTGCGCACGGCGGCGCTGCCGTGCGAGGTGCATTTCGAGGATTGCACGTTGCCGGCGGCGCAGCGGCTCGGCCCCGAAGGCGGAGGCCTGACGCTCTGTCTCGATTTGTTGACGCGCCTGCGCTTTCCCTACTCGGCGTGCAACGTCGGTGTCGGCGTCGCGGCGCTCAGGATGGCGATCGCACATGCCAAGCAGCGCAAGACTTTCGGCGAGTTGCTGGCGCGCCGCCAGGCGATCCAATGGATGCTCGCCGATTCCGAGGTCGAACTGCGCGCGGCGCGATGGCTCACCTGGGACGGCGCATCGAAGGCCGACCGCGGCGAGGACGCGCGGATGGAAGCGTCGGTCGCCAAGCTCTATTCGAGCGAGGCGCTCGGCCGCGTGATCGATCGCGCGGTGCAGATCCACGGTGGCTATGGCGTGAGCAAAGAGTTCCCGCTCGAACGATGGTACCGCGAGGCGCGCATCCGCCGCATCGGCGAGGGCCCCTCGGAAGTGCATCGGATGGTAATCGCGCGCAACCTGCTGCGCTGAGCGCGCGCCCCGCCGCCGCCGCGAGAGAGACGGGAGAGAGACCTCGATGGCCTTGCCGCTTGAGGGAATACGCGTAATCGACCTGGGCCAGATTTTCGCCGCGCCGTACTGCACCCTGCAACTCGCCCAGATGGGCGCCGAGATCGTCAAGATCGAACCGCCTGGCGCGGGCGAGAATCTGCGCCGCGCCGAGGCGTCGCCGGGCAGCGTCGGGTATTCCTTTCTGATGCTCAACGCCAACAAGCGTTCGGTGACACTCAACCTGAAGCATCGCCGCGGCCGCGAGATTATTCTCAAACTCCTCGAACGCGCCGACGTGCTGGTCGAAAATTACTCGGCAGGCGTGATGGAGTCCTTCGGACTCGGCTACGAAGACCTGCGCAGCCGGTTTCCGCGCCTTATCTATGCCAGCGCCAAGGGCTATGCGAGCGACGGTCCGTGGGCGCGCCTGGGCGCGATGGACTCCACGGTGCAGGCAAGCTCGGGTCTGATGAGCGTCACCGGCTACCCCGATCGCACCGGCGTGAGAACTCAGGCCACGTTCATCGACATGAGCACCGGCAGCCATCTGGTGAGCGGAATTCTCGCCGCGCTGCTGCAGCGCGAACGCGGCGGGCGCGGGCAAAAGGTCGAGGTCGCGATGCTCGACGTATGCGTGCCGGCGCTGACCGGGCTAATCGCCGACGGTTTGCAAGCGCGCAAATCCGAGCGTCTCGGCAATCGCCATCGCAACGCTTGTCCCTCCGACGTCTATCCCGCCGCCGACGGCGAGATTCTGATCTTCTGCCTCACCGAGCCGCATTGGCGCGCGCTCGCGCGGCTGATGGGCCGTGACGAGATGATCGCCGAGGAGCGCTTCAAGAGTCATGCAACGCGGCTTGCGAACGTCGAGGAGATAGATCGCGCGGTCGCTCGATGGACTCGCGAACGGCGCCGCGACGAGCTTATCGCGGCCCTGATTGCGGCGGGCGTGCCGTCGGCTCCGGTACGCACGATCGAGGAGTTGACCGCCGACCCGGAGGTGGCGCGCCGCGGGATGCTGCTCGACAGCGAATTTCCGATGCGCGGCGCGATCAAGGTGATCGGATTGCCGATCAAGCTTTCGGCCTCGCCGAGACCCGAGCGTACGCGGATGCGGCCGCCGGTGCTCGGCGAGCATACGGCCGAAGTGCTCGCTGGCGTGGGAATCGACGCGGGAGAACTCGAGCGGTTGCGCGCCGAAGGCGTGGTCTGAGCGCAGCATGCCTCGTGCATACGATAGACGCGCGCGCCGTCGGCGTGTGAATCCTGACCGATTCTTTCGCAGCCCATAAAGGCGCGCGTCGCGCGCTCATGTTAAAAGTGCGTGATGGCGGTGACCGAACGCGCTCCGCGGCCCATCGATCTTCCGGGCTCTCTCGCCACTCTGATCGAGTTCGGACCACCAGTGGCGGATCGAATTGCGCTCGAAGCCGCGCCCAGCGCGGGCGTTATCGACTTTTATTTACTGACTGAAGCGGCAACCCGAGCGTGGGGCGCGATAACCGCGAGCCAGGCGTCGAACGTCAACCGGATCTTCTGGGTAAGCGGCCCGGCGGGCGCGGGCAAGACTCATTTTCTGAACTACCTGATGGCGCTCGAGGAGCGCGCGGGCACGAAAAAGGGCCGACGCGCGATTATCAGGCTGGCGCTCGAAACGCGCGCCGGAGCGCACGACCTGGAGCAGCGGATGTTCGAGTCGCTCGCGCGCGAGATCGGCGGAGGCGACGCGGGCGCGATGCTGTGGCGCCGGCTGCACGGCGGCGAGGCGCTCGGGGTCGCCTTCGAGCAGGCCTATCGCGTCGGGATACGCGCGATCGTCTTCGCGATCGATTTCGGTGCGGCCGACGCGGCCGCATGGGACGGGTACTTTGCAGAGCTCGCGGACGCGGCCGCACGCAGCCGCGATGTCGCCTTCAACGTGTACGTCGCCGCGCGGAGCCGGGCACCGGCAGGCGCGGCGGCGCTCGAAGTTGCGCCGGCTGACGGCCGGGAGCGGATGCTGGCCGCGCTCGCGCGGGCGCGCCGCGTGATAGACGAGGGCGCCGCAGCAGCCTTGTATGACGGCCGCGATACGGGCCGCTTCGACCCGCGTGCAATCTGTCCCTTCGATCCGCGGTCGATCGAAACCCTGAGTGATCTCGCCGGCGAAACGGCGAGCGTGGCGGTGCTCGCGAAACTCGCGGCCGCAGCGCTCGCGGCCTTTGGCGAAAACGCCGCTGAAGACTGCCTCCGGCCGCTGCTCGCGGTCGAGTTGATGGAGGCCGCGCCGGTGGCGAAGCGGGCGGACGAGCGGCTCGGCGAGGCCGGATGCGCAGCGCTCCGGATTGCGTACAGCGCCGCCCACGCGATGGAGGAGCGCGGATGCGCGCGCGGAATCGTCGACGCGCTGATGCTGGAGCGGCTCCGCGGCAGTGGGGGAACGTTGTCGCTCGGCGAGTTGCGCTCGCGTCTGCCCGAGCGCTACCAGCGCCGCGGCCCTGCTTCGGCCGCCGCGGCGGCGGTCGCCGCGCTACTCCAGGCGCTCGCGGAGCGCACAGGCGGCGTAATCGCGTTCGACGGGCGTGAGGCGAAGTTCAATCCCCGCGCCGCGGGAGCGCCCGAAGTTGCCGCCTTCAATCGCGCGCTCCCGCTTCTTTCGCGCTTCGACGCGACGCTGAGCGAAGCAGCCGAACTGACCGATGTGCGCGCCCGGCTAAGGCGCGGGAGCGACGCGATGGCGCGGGCGGTCGAAGCGGCTCATCGAGTCGTCGCGGCGCTCGAAGCGACGTATCGCGAATTCCGCGCGGAGCTTTCGTCGGAGCATCGGCAGACCATCGACGATTTCATCGCGCTCGCAGAGGCAGGTCCCGGTGCGCTACTCGAGTTGGCGGTCGACGAGCGATCGCGTGCGCATGCGGAACGCGCGATTGCGGCCTACGAGGCGCTTGCTGCCGTGGCCGCGGCGGCGCCCCGGATACGCGCGATGCGCGAATATCTGCGGGCCACCGCGCTGATGCCCGGCACCGCAGAATGTAGCGCAGCCGACATCGCGGACGCGCGGCGCGACGGCTCCGCCGCGGACCAGGCGATCGCCGCGGCGCAGGTCGAGTGTCAGCTTGTACTGGTGGCGCTGGAGAGCGCGGTTCCGCGATGGGATGCGCGCGGCTTCGACGCGCTCGAAATACGCTTTCAGAAATTCAAGTGGAGCTATATTCAGCTCTACCAGGCCGCGCACGAGCGCTGGCGCCGCGAGAGCGAGCGCTTCGCGATCGAACTTGGCGAGGCGCGCGAGCATTTTGCCGCGCTCGTGAGGCTCAACTCGATCGCGGCGCTGGGCGCGCCTTGCGGAGACGCGCTCGGGACGCTGCTCGAGGAGTTGGGCCACGGTCTCGCGCGATGCGCGGTTGACGGGCCGATCTCACTTGAGATCGAGCCGCGCTGTCCGAGATGCGGTTTCGTGCTGGGCGCGGCCCTGCTCTCGGCCGAGCTTGACGAAGTTTTCGAGCAGATACGGCGCGCGCTAAGGGCCAGGCTCGCGGCGCTTTCGCACGACGCCATCGCGCGCCTGATTCGCGAGCACGACAGCGGCCATCGCCTCGACGGCTTTCTGAAAATCACGCAGGCCGCGCAGACCGACGCGCTGGTGCGCGTGCTCGACGATAATCTCGCGCGCTACCTCGAACGCCTGCTTGAAGAAGTGCAGGACGCGGCGCAAAAGGAAGCGCCCGGGGTGATCCAGCCATTTGCCCGCGCGCGCCGCGGTGCGCCATGCGCCGGCAAGCGGTCCGAGCGGTGAATCAGGCCGCGTTTCAATTCAGAAGCGCCGGACAGGGTTCCGTTCTTTTGTCGAAGGTGCGCGGCGCGATCAGTTCGGAGCGGGCGGCTGGGGACGCTTGCGCGGCTGCCCGGGCGGGAACGCGCTCGCGCTGCGCCGGCGCGCCTTCACGTTGAGCCGGTCGAGCATCCGGAAATAGGCGTTGCGCACGATCTCCATGAACCATAGCAGCGCAAGCCCAAGGCTCACGCCAATCCCGTACAGCACCGAAGTGACAAACCCGATCTTGCCGAGAGCCTCCGGCACGTGCGGCTCCTGCCAGACGCGGGACGGATCCTGAGCAGGCTCAACCATTTCTGTCACACTTATGGCGCACTGCGAGAGCGTGCAATTCGCTGCGCCGGTAAAGCGGCGGCCGTCCGCGTCAGGTCGAAGGCGACGAGGCGGATTCCGCCGGAGTCACTTTGATATTGTCGAAACTCACGCGCGAGTCATTCTGCGACCACACGCCGATGCGTCCCTTGGGGATCGAACCGTCGTTCGCGTCGAACATCTGCTTGCCGTCGAGATACGCAACGAAGTGCCCGCCGCTCGCATCCACTTTCATATTGTACCAGCGTCCGCGCTCGAGCTCGGCCGGAACCTGCTTGATAACGTTCAGCCGCCCGCCGCTCATCCGGTAAAGTATCAGCGTGTCCTTGGGACATGCGGCCGCCAGCACGTAGTAGTTCTGCGGATCGGTGTAACGGAACGCGAGGCCCGCGTAGCTGCCGAAGGCGCCGCCCCAGGGCTTGAACGAGGCCTCGTAGCTGAAGTCCGTATACTCACCGCCGTCCTTCGGAGTAGCCAGTAGATAGTTGTCGCTGAAGAAAGAGTCGAACCACAGCTTTATCTTGGTCGTATGCGGCAGGCCATAGCCCGGCAGGCCCAGCGTGTTGGGCTCGCTCGGCGCGTTGCGATCGATGAGCACTCGCCATTCGCCGGCCACTACCGTCCAGTCCTGCGGGATCGAATAGCCGCGATCGTGATCGAAATCCCAGGTCTTTGCGCCCGCGGGGCTCGCAGCGCTTGCGGTACCGGCCGTATAAAAAGGCTGATCGTCAGCCGCCGCAACAATCCCTGACGCCCTCCAGCCAGCGACGCCAAGCGCCGCGTTGGCCACCAACGCACCGCCAAGCGCGACCGCCCATAGCGCCGGACGCAGTACATACTTCTTATCGGTCATCTCCGCCCACCTTCTCCGAAAGCCGAAACGATAGGAAACAGGCGGGTCGATTCTTTTGGATATGCGGTTGCGATGTCAAGAAGCGACTAAGCTTCGTATTTTATTCGCTTTGACTATTTGGCACGGTATCGTCGATTTTTACCACTGCGCGGCATTGGGATTGACTTGACTGTGGTGGGAGCGAGTGGGATGTTGTGGGAGGCAGGGGGAAGATGCGGTGTTCAGCGGGCGTTTCGACCATACCACGGACGAAAAGGGGCGGGTCAGCATCCCCGTCCGGTTCCGCGAGCAACTGCAGCGCGACGGCCACGAGAGCGTTATCATCACCAACTGGATCTATCAGAAAGAACGATGCCTTGCGCTCTTCCCGCCCAGCCAGTGGACAAGGCTCATCGGCAAGATCAGCCAGCGCGGGAGCCTCGACCCCTCGACACAGACTCTCCAGATGTACTTCGTCGGCGGTGCGCATGAAGTTCAAGTGGATCGCCAGGGCAGAATACTGGTGCCGCCCCGGCTGCGCGAGTATGCCCGGCTCGACCGCGAAGTCACCTTCAACGCGCTCATCGACCATTTCCAGCTCTGGGACAAGGCCACGCTGCAGCGGATGGCGGAGGCTGCGGAGCAGCAGATGATGGATCCGGAATTCGTCGGGAAGCTCAACTTATAAAGGATGGGGATGGCGCTGGCAGCGGAAGCGAATGCGGGAGCGGATCGGTTGCATCTGCCGGTGATGCCCGGCGAGGTGCGCGATCTGCTCTGCGCGGGCGAGCGGCGCCTGATCGTCGACGCCACGCTCGGCACCGGCGGGCACGCCGAGATGCTGCTGGAGGCGAGCGGCGCCGCGCTGCTCGGCCTCGATCGCGATCCCCGCGCACTCGAGACCGCCGGCGAGCGGCTTCGCCGCTTTGGTCCGCGCGTGACGCTTCGCCATTGCGACTTCGCCGAGATCGAGCGCACAGTCGCCGAGGCCGGGCTGGGCGCGCCCGACGCGATCCTGGCCGATCTGGGGATGAGCAGTTTCGCGCTCGACGATCCTGAGCGCGGTTTCAGTTTCAGAAACGAAGGCCCGCTGGACATGCGGATGGATCCGACGGCGCCGGTCAGCGCCTACGATTTGCTCAACGAGGAAGGGGAGGACGAACTCGCGCGGATTATCCGCGAGTTCGGCGAGGAGCGCGCCGCGCGGCGGATCGCGCGAGCGATCGTGCAGGCCCGCCGCCGGCGTCCGCTCGTGACCACCACGGAACTGCGTGCGGTGGTCGAGCGGGTGGCCGGCGCCGGCCATCGTGGCCCGATCCATCCGGCGACCCGCACGTTCCAGGCCCTGCGGATCGCGGTCAACCATGAACTCGAAAGCCTCGCCGCGTTTCTCGAAAGCGCCCCCGGATGCCTTGCCGCCGGCGGCCGCCTTGCGGTTATCGCCTATCACTCGCTCGAGGATCGCCCGGTAAAGTATCGCTTTCGCGAGCTGGTGGCGGGCGGCGGGTTCACCGCGCTGACGCGCAAAGCGCTGCGGCCCGCGGCTTCCGAATGCGCGCATAACCCGCGCGCGCGCAGCGCCCGTCTCCGCGCCATCGAACGGGGGCCGCAATGAACCGCGCGCGCGTCAAGCCCGCGCGTCCGCCGTCGCGGCTGGTGCAGGCCGTCGCGGCGCTCGGCGTCGTCGCGCTGGGATTCGCGACGCTGATGGTGCGTCTCGAAGTCATGCAGGAGGGTTATCGGCTCTCGGCGCTCCGCAGCGACAACCGCAAGCTGGAAGAGGACAATCGCAACCTGCGCCTGGGTGTCGCCGAACTTGCCTCGCGCGAGCGCCTGCGCGGGCTCGCGCGAGAATTTAATCTTGGGCCGCCCACGCCCGGCCAGGTGGTGACGCTGCCGTGAACGAGCCGTTCAAAAAACGCCGCGGGCGGATCGGCGCGTTGATGGTCGTGCTCGGCGCATTGTTCGTGCTGATTACGCTCAGGCTCGCGGCGCTGGTGATCTTTGACGGGCCGCGCCTGACTGCGCTCGCGCGCAGCGAACATACGGGAGAAGTGGCGCTCGCGGCGCCGCGCGGACCGCTCGTCGATCGCAACGGCGAGGCGCTTGCGTTGTCGGCCGAGACGCGGTCGATCTATACGCGGCCGGCGCACCTGCTCGCCGCGACGACGCCAGCGCAGCGCGCCACGCTCGCCGCGGCGCTCGGCCTGACGGGCTCCGAGCTGGAGGCCAAACTTCATCGCCCGGCGCCCTTCGTCTGGCTGCGCCGCCATCTGCCGCCCGCCGAGTCGCAGGCGGCCGAAGCGCTGGGCCTCGATGGAACGGGCGCGCTCAGCGAATACAAAAGGTTCTATCCGGAGAGCACCCTGGCCGCGCCGGTGGTGGGGTTGGCGGGGATGGATGGCCAGGGTCTCTCCGGCCTCGAATTGGAGTACGACCGGCTGATTCGCGGCGAGCCGGTAGTGCTGCGTTTTTATCACGACGCGCTCGGCCATCCGATCTTCGACAGTCCGCTGGCGCTCAAGACGCCTGAGCCGGGCGCGCGCCTGGTGCTGACCCTCGACGCGCGCATCCAGGCGCTGGCCGAGAGCGATCTGGCCGCCGAGGTGCGCGCGAGCGGCGCGCGCCGCGGCGCCGCCGTGGTGCTCGATCCGTTCAGCGGCCAGGTGCTGGCGCTCGCGAATGTCGCGGCCGACGGCGCGAGTATCGGCGAACGTCTGCACGACACGGCGGTGCAGGACGCCTTCGAGCCGGGCTCGACGATGAAGGGCCTGCTCGCCTCGATCGCGCTGCAGGACGGCGCGGCCTCCCTCAATCAGCGCATCTATTGCGAGAACGGCGCCTATACCGTCGCCGGCCGCGTGATCCACGACGACAGTCCGCACGGATGGCTTGACCTCGGCGGGATTATCGAAGTCTCCTCAAATATCGGCGCGTCCAAGATCGCGCTCAAACTCGGCGCCGATCGCTTTTACAATGGCTTGCGCGCCTTCGGCCTCGGCCGCCGCACAGGAATCGACCTGCCCGGCGAGGCTCCCGGTATCCTGCGCAAGGCCGCCTCCTGGCGCGAGATCGATCTCGCCAATCACGGGTTCGGCCAGGGCGTCGGCGTCACGCCGATCCAGCTCGCGGTCGCCTACGCGGCGATCGCCAACGGCGGCTACCTGGTGCGCCCTTACGTGGTGAAGGCGGCTTACGACGCCGTGGGCCGCCCGCTGCTGACGCACACGCCCGAAGCGCTGCATCGCGTGATCTCGCCCGCCGTCGCGCACACGATGAACCGGCTGCTGCAAGGCGTGGTCAACGGCCCTGACGGCACCGGGCGGCTTGCGCGCGTGAGCGATTTCGTGGTTGCGGGCAAGACCGGCACGGCGCAGATGGTGAATCCCGCAACCGGCGCGTACTACCAGAGCCGGCTGGTCGCGTCCTTCGTCGGTTTTTTGCCCGCCGACGATCCGCGGCTGGTGATCCTGGTCGTGCTTTACGACGTCGCCCACGGGCACTTCGGCGGATTGACCGCCGCCCCGGTGTTCAGCCAAATTGCCTCGGGCGCGCTAAGCGACTTGAATGTCGCCCCGCGCGCTGCGCACTACTACGCGGCGAGCCTGCTGCCGGCCGCGGCGGCGGCGAGCGAGGATTCGCCGGCTGAATCGGCTGAGGCGCTGCCGGAATCGGCGTTCGGCGGCGACGACTCGACGGGCGCGGCGCTCGCCGGCACCGATCGGATCCCCGATTTCAGCGGGCTCAGCCTCAGGCGCGCCTTCGCGCTGGCCGGCCGCCGCCATCTCAACCTCGAGGTCGAAGGCGACGGCTATGTCGTCGCGCAGCAGCCCGCGCCGGGTTCGGCAATCGGCGCCGGCAGCGTGACGCTGCGGCTTGCGCCGGTGGTTGCGGATGCGCGCACGGACGATAGATCTTCGCTAACTGACTTGACGCATGGCATCTGGACGGCGCCGGCGCACCCCCTTGCGCCGGCGCCGCGCCGTGCACATAACGGGCGCAAACGATGAAGCTTGCCGAACTGATAGCGGGCGAGCCCGATCTGCGTGTGCACGGCGATGCGGGCGTGGAAGTCGCGGGGCTCAGCTACGACTCGCGGCGCCTTAAACCGGGGGACGTTTTTTTCTCGCTGGCGCGCGATGCCGGACAAGCCCGCGCCAACATCGATGATGCATTGAACCGCGGGGCGCGCGTGGTGGTGATGATGAAGGGGCAGGACGGTGAAGCCGCGCGCCCCGCGGTAACCGTTGTCGAATGCGCGCGGCCGCGCCGGCTGATGGGCGCGGCCGCCGCGCGCTTTTTCGGCGCGCCGAGCCGGCGGCTCGAAGTGGTCGGTGTCACCGGCACCAGCGGCAAGACCACG
This sequence comes from Binataceae bacterium (SeqCode), assembly GCA_036495625.1. Lineage (GTDB taxonomy): Bacteria > Desulfobacterota > Binatia > Binatales > Binataceae > JAKAVN01. The sequence continues at coordinate 12,196 of DASXMQ010000043.1, forward strand.
ACTACCTATATGCTCGCGTCGATCTTCGAGGCCGCGGGGGCTCCGCCGGGCGTGATCGGCACGATCGGAATCTTCGTCGGCCCGCGCAAAATCTACAGCGGCCTGACCACCCCCGAGTCGCTCGATTTCGAGTCCGCGCTCGCCGACATGGAGCGCGCCGGCGTGCGCCGCGTGGCGGCCGAGATTTCCTCGATCGGCCTCGCCGAGCGGCGCGTGGACGAGTTGAGCTTTCGCGCCTGCGTTTTCACCAATCTTGGCCGCGACCATCTCGACTACCACGGCACCCAGGAGCAGTACTTCGCGGCGAAGCTGCGCCTGTTCGGCGAGCTGCTGCCGCAGAGCACCTGGCGCGACGCGGTCGCGGTGGTGCGTGGCGACGATCCCTTCGGCCGCCGCGTGCTCGACACGGTCGCTGACCGCCCGCTGCGCAAGATAAGCTTCGGCCTCGCGCCCGACCTCGACGTTCATCCTCTCAGTTACACCGCCGGGATCGACGGCATCCGCGTCTCGATCGCCGCGCTCGACCGGCGGATCGAAGTGCGCTCGCCGCTGCTCGGCGAGATCAATCTGCTCAACATTCTTGGCGCCTCCGCTGTGTCGGTGGCCCTGGGCATCGAAACGGATGTGGTCGCGGAAGGGTTGCGGCGATGCCCAGGGGCCCCCGGCAGATTGGAGGCGGTGCCCGGGCCGCCCGGCGTGACCGTGCTGGTCGATTACGCGCACAAGCCCGACGCGCTCGAGGCGGTGCTGCGGGCCCTCCGTGGGCTCGAGCCGCGGCGCATATTATGCGTCTTCGGCTGCGGCGGCGATCGCGACCGCGGCAAGCGCCCGCTGATGGGCGGGATCGCGGGGCGGATGGCCGACCTGCCGATCCTCACCTCGGATAACCCGCGCAGCGAGGACCCGCTGGCGATCATCACCGAGGTCGAGGCTGGTCTTCGCGCTGCAGGGCTTCGCCGGATCGCGCCTGAAGCCGCGGGCAGCGCACCCGGTTACCTCGTCGAGCCGGACCGGCGTGGGGCGATCGCGCTCGGACTTGACCTCGCGGCGCCGGGCGACATCGTGCTGATCGCGGGCAAGGGCCATGAGGACTATCAGCTGGTCGCGGGACGGCGGCTTGATTTCGATGACCGTGCCGTGGTGCGCGCGCTCGTGGCCGAGCGCGGGCACGAACGCGGTGCATAACGCTGAGGAGGGCGGGGCTTGCGGGTGGCGTACTGAGGGAGGCCTTCGGTCGGAGGTGGTGGATGGGCGGTTGGGTGGCCGATCGAAGGCTTGCCTCGGAATTCCAGGCTGCAAAGGATGGTGCGTTACGTACCGTGCCGACGGGGTTCGGCGCTCGCCGCCGGGTGGCGCGAGGCCACCCGGCGCGCGCGCCCGGGCGGGTGGCAGCGATCGATCCGAATCTATCGCAACAGCTGTCGCCACATTTATAGCCGCGCATCTTGCGCCGCCGGGCCCGCGGCCAGCACACTCGAAGGCGGGTTTTCCCGATGCTTTACATCCTGCTCTTCCCGCTGCACGCGCATTACGTGGGCTTCAACGTTCTGCGCTACGAGACTTTCCGCTCGGTGCTTGCCGGGCTCTCGGCGCTGGCGCTGGCGCTGGCCGAGGGTCCACGGCTGATCGAGCGCTTTCGTGCGGCGCAAATCGGCCAGACCATCCGCGCCGAGGTTCCGCAAAGCCATCAGAAGAAAGCCGGCACGCCCACGATGGGCGGGTTGCTGATCCTCAGCACCGCGCTCATTGCCACGATCCTCTTCGCCAATCCGGCCAATCCATACGTATGGCTGGCGATCGCGGTCACGCTCGCCTTCGGCGCGATCGGCTTCACCGACGATCTGCTGAAACTGCGCCGCGGCAAAGGCCAGGGTCTGAGCGGACCGCAGAAGCTCTTCTGGCAGTTCGCCTGCGCCTTCCTTGTCTCGTTCGTCCTCTTCGCGGTGCTGCGCTTCGACACCACGCTCAACGTTCCGTTCTTCAAGAACCTCCATCCCAACCTGCCGCGATGGCTTTACGTGCTGTTCGCGATGTTCGTGATGGTGGCGTGCTCGAATGCGGTCAACGTGACCGACGGACTCGACGGCCTGGCGATCGGTCCCGTGATGACGGTCGCGTTCTGCTATTGGACGTTCACCTACGTCGCGGGCAATCTGAAATTCTCCGCCTACCTCGACATTCCGCACGTGGTCGGCGCGGGCGAACTCGCGATCTTCTGCGCCGCGCTGATCGCCGCCTCGCTCGGATTTCTCTGGTACAACGCCTACCCGGCCTCGATGATGATGGGCGACGTCGGCGCGCTCGGCCTGGGTGGCGCGCTGGGGATCGTCGCGGTGCTCTCCAAGCAGGAACTGGTGCTGCCTATCGCGGGCGGCATCTTCGTGATCGAGGCCGTGTCGGTCATCATCCAGCGCTACTATTACAAGGCGACGCATCGCCGGATCTTCCGCATGGCGCCGCTGCATCACCATTTCGAGCTGGCCGGATGGCCCGAGACGCAGGTTGTCGTGCGCTTCTGGATAATCTCGATCATCTGCGGGCTGGTCGCGCTGAGCACGCTCAAGCTGCGCTGAGAAGCGGGCGATGGATGTTGCGGGTAAACGCGTGATGGTGGTCGGACTCGGCGTTAGCGGCCGCGCCGCCGCCCGCCTGCTCGCGGCGCGCGGCGCCCATCTCGTGATGACCGATCTTCGTCCAGAGCTGGGGCTCGAGGCCGGCAGAGCTTCGCTGCCCGCCGGCGAAGTTCATCTCGGTGCGGAGGACCCCACGTGGCTTGAGCGCGTTGAGTTATTGGTGACGAGCCCGGGCGTGCCGCCGACCTCCGTCATGCTCACCGAAGCGGATCGCCGGCGAATTCCTGTGGTCGGCGAGTTGGAGCTCGGCAGCCGGTTCGTCAGCGCGCCGATCGTCGCGGTCACCGGTACCAACGGCAAGAGCACGGTGACGGCGCTTATCGGCGAGATCTTCAGGGCCGCGGGGCGGCGCGTCTTCGTCGGCGGCAATCTCGGCACGCCGTTGACCGAAGCCGCCGGCGGCGAATACGACGCGATCGTGGTCGAGGTCTCGAGCTATCAGCTCGAACGCACCGAGCGGTTTAAACCGCACGTCGGCGTCCATCTGAACCTCGCCGAGGATCATCTCGACCGCTACAAGGACCTCGACGATTACGGCGCCGCCAAGGCCCGGCTGTTCCGCATGCAGGACCGCTACGATTGGGCGATCCTGAATCGCGACGACCCGCCGGTGTGGTTTTTGCGCGCAAGGGCGGCCGCACAGGTGATGAGCTTCGGCCTGGGGCTGGCCGAGACCACTCCCGCGATCGGCGGCGACGGCGGCGATCTGATTTTCGACGTTCGCACCCGCCACGGGCGAATCAGTCTCAAGCGGATGCGGCTTGCGGGGCGCCACAACGTCGCTAACGCGATGGCGGCGGCGGCCGCCGCGCTAGTGAGCGGGATCGAACCGCGCGCGATCGAGGCCGCGCTCGCGGACTTCGCGGGCCTGCCGCATCGGATGGAATTCGTCGCCGAGCGCTCCGGCGTGACCTACATCGACGACTCCAAGGGAACCAACGTGGCCTCGGTGGTCGAGGCGCTGGCGGCGGCGCGCGCGCCGGTGATCCTGATCGCCGGCGGCATGGACAAGGGCGGCGACTACGCGCCGCTGCGCGCGCCGCTGGCGGAGAAGGCGCGGCTTTTGATTCTGATCGGCGCGGCGCGCGACAAGATGCGCGCCGCGCTCGAAGGGGCAACCGAAATCGAACTCGCTGAGACCCTGGACGAAGCGGTGCGGCGCGCGGCCGCGGCGGCAAATCGCGGCGACACGGTGCTGCTCTCGCCGGCCTGCTCGAGTTTCGATCAATTCAAGAACTATGCGGAGCGCGGGCGAATATTTCAGGAGCTGGTTCGGGCGCTTTGAGTCGGTCGCCCGGCCGCAGCTCGACCCCTGGCTGTATCTGCCGGCGGCGGCGCTGGCCGTGCTCGGCCTGCTGATGGTGCTTAACACGACCTATTTCCTCGGACTGGAGAAGACCGGCGACGCGTTTCACTTCTTCAAGCTTCAGCTCTGTCATATCGCGGCCGGACTGGTGGTGCTCGCGCTGCTCTCGCAGCTCTCTCTGCGCGGCCTCCACCGGCTGGTCGTGCCGCTGATGGTCGTGGCGGTGGTGATGCTGCTGGCGCTGTGGATACCCGGGCTCGGCGTGATGCGCGGGGGCGCGCGCCGCTGGCTCAGGCTCGGGCCGCTGCTCGCGGAGCCGTCGGAGCTGGCCAAGTTTGCGATCGTCTTCTTCCTGGCCGATTTCCTGAGCCGCCGCCAGGAACGGATGGCCGTCTTCGCGAGCGGCCCGTTGCCCGCTTTCATCGTCGTGTGTCCGCTCGCGCTGCTCATCCTGAAGCAGCCGGATTTTGGCAACACGGTGATGATCGTGATGCTGCTGTTCGCGATGCTGTTCGCGGCGGGTGCGCGGGTGAAGCATCTCGGCGCCGCCGGCGGCGGCGCGCTTGCCGTGCTGGCGCTCCAGGCGGTAGCAAAACCCTACAGGATGCGCCGGCTGAGCACCTTTCTCGACCCCTGGCAGACCGCCCGCGGCGCCGGCTTTCAGTTGATTCAGTCCTTCATCGCGCTCGGTGCTGGCGGCGGATGGGGCGTCGGACTGGGCGCGGGCCAGCAGAAGATGTTCTACCTGCCGCAGGCCCATACCGACTTCGTTTTCGCCGTGGTCGGCGAGGAATTCGGCCTGCTCGGCGCGGTGGTGGTGCTGGCGCTGTTCGGCGCGATTCTGGTGCGCGGGATGCGCGTTGCGCACGCGGAGCCCGACCCGTTCGCGAGCCTGCTGGCGGTCGGGTTGACCGCGCTGCTCACGCTGCAGGCGCTGGTCAACATGGCGGTGGTCATCGGGCTCGTGCCGACCAAGGGTCTGCCGCTGCCGTTTTTGAGCTACGGCGGGACGGCGATGGTGATGGCGATGGCTGCGCTGGGCACGCTGCTCGCGCTTGCACGCAGACCGGCGGTGCGATGAAGGTGATAATCGCAGGCGGCGGCACCGGCGGACATCTCTTTCCCGCGGTCGCGGTGGGCGAGGCGATGATGCGCGAGCGGCCCGAGACCGAGGTCCTGTTCGTCGGCACCACGGCGGGGCTGGAGGCGCGATGGATGCCGCGCAGCGGCTTGCGCTATGAGCTCTTTCCGGTCCACGGAATTCGCGGCCACAGCCTGGGCGAACGGATCAAGGCGATCGTCGAGTTCGTCGCGGCGCTGGGGCGGGCGCGCCGGCTGCTCGGCTCGTTCGGCGCCGAGGTGGTGGTGGGCGCGGGCGGTTACGCTTCGGCTCCGATGGCGATGGCGGCGATTCTGGCGCGCAAGCCGCTGGTGCTGATGGAAGAGAACACGCGGCTGGGGCTGTCGAACCGGATGCTGTGGCGCTTCGCCAAAAAGGTCTGTGTCGGATTTGACGAATCCGCAGCGCTCTTTAATTCGCCTAAGGTCGTAGTGAGTGGCAATCCGGTGCGCTTTGCTGTTAAGCCCTCGCTTTACAACGTTCATGATCCGTTGCAAATCCTTGTTTTAGGCGGCTCGACCGGGGCGCATCGTCTGAACGAAGGCACAATCAACGCCTTGAGAAATCTGCGAGAAAGTGTTATAAAATTCGCTCTGGTCCACCAGACAGGAGAGGCGGATGTGGGGCTGGTGAAGGGTGGATACGCCGCGCTTGGCTGCCAGGCGCAGGTGGTCCCGTTTATCGATGACATGGCAACCGCGCTTGCCCGTGCCGATCTGCTCGTCGCGCGTTCCGGCGCGATGACGGTTTCGGAAGTCGCGCTCGCCGGCCGCCCCGCGATCTTCGTTCCCTATCCATTCCATCGCGACCGCCAGCAGGAACTCAACGCGCGCGTGCTCGAGCGCCGCGGCGCCGCGATGATCGTCCGCGACGACGAGCACCTGGGAGAAAATCTTGCGGCGGCGCTGCGCGAGCTCGCCGCCGATCCGGCTCGGCTTGAGCGGATGGCGGCGGCGGCGCGCACCGCGGCGAAGCCCGACGCGGCGCGCACGATCGCAGAGTTGTGCTTCGCGCTTGGCGCTGAGGAGCGCAGGGCCGCATGAGCGAGACGCTCGCAAAGGGATTGCTTGGCCGTCAGCGCCGCCTGCATTTTATCGGCGTCGGCGGCGCCGGAATGAGCGGAATCGCGGAGCTGTCGCTGCGGCTCGGCTTCGCGGTCAGCGGCTGCGACGCGCGCCAGAGCCCGACCACCGACCGGCTGGCCGCGCTCGGCGTGCAGATCTTCCACGGGCATCATCCCGACCACGTCGCCGCGCATCTCACGGATTGCGTCGCCGATTCGATCACCCGGCGCCTCGACGCCGTGGTGATTTCTTCGGCGGTGAAATTTTCCAATCCCGAAGTTGCGCGCGCTCGCGCGCTGCAGATCCCGGTGATTGCGCGCGCCGAGATGCTCGGCGAACTGCTGCGCATGGTGCGCCTGGGCGTGGCGGTCGCCGGTACGCACGGCAAGACCACCACCACTTCGCTGGCCGGACTCATCATGGAGGAGGCCGGGCTCGACCCGACCGTGGCGGTTGGCGGCAATCTCCGCGCGCGCGGCTCCAACGTGCGCCTGGGCGGCGGCGATTACATGGTAGCCGAGGCCGACGAGAGCGACGCCTCGTTCCTGCTGTTGCTCCCGACCATCGCGGTCGTCACCAATATCGATCCCGAACATCTCGACCACTACGGCACGATGGACCGGGTGCGCGAAGCCTATCTCAGCTTCATCAACCGCGTGCCCTTTTACGGCCTCGCCGTGCTCGGAATCGACAGCATCAACGTGCGCGGGCTGCTCCCCTCCGTGCGCAAGCCCGTGCTGACGTACGGCGTCGCGCACGACGCCGACTTGCGCGCCGAGAATATCGTGATCGACGGCCTCTCGACGCGTTTCACGGTCGTTCGCGCGGGCCGCGAACTGGGCGCGGTCGAGGTGCCGACGCCGGGGCGCCACGTCGCGCTGAACGCGCTTGCGGCCGTGGGCGTCGCGCTCGCGGTGGGGATTGACTTCGACCTCGCAGCGCGCGCGCTCGGGTCGTTTTCGGGCATCAGCCGGCGCTTCGAGATCAAGGGCGAGGCGGCCGGCCGGATCGTGCTCGACGACTACGCGCATCATCCGGCGGAAGTGCGGGCGACGCTGGGCGCCGCGCGCGCCGCGTTCAAGCGCCGCGTCGTGGCCGTCTTCCAGCCCCATCGCTACACCCGGCTGCGCGACCTGTTCGAGGATTTTCTCGGCGCCTTCGACGACGCCGACGTGCTCTACCTGTGCGAGGTTTACGCGGCCGGCGAGGAGCCGCTGGCCGACGTTTCCGCACGGCGGCTCTACGAGGCGCTGCGCGCGCGCGGCCATCTGGACGTGCGCTACCTCGGCGATGAGCCGGATCCGGCCGCCCGCCTTGCGGCGGACACGATGGCCGGGGATTTGCTGGTGACGCTCGGCGCCGGCGACGTTTATCATTTCGGCGAAGCCGTGCTGCAAAATCTGGGCTACGCGACCAAGACCCATGAACCAGCTTGAGCAGGATTTGCGCGCCCGCTTTGGCGCCCGGCTGCGCATCCGCGCGCCGCTGGCCGAGCTTACCTCGTTTCGCATCGGCGGCCCCGCCGACGCACTGCTCGTGGTCGAAAACGAGGACGAATTATGCGCCGCGATGGCGGGGGCATGGCGCGAGCGCGTGCCAGCGTTTTGTCTCGGCGCCGGCACCAATCTGCTGGTCAGCGATCGCGGCGTGCGCGGGCTTGTCATTCACCTCGGTGAGGGGTTCACGAACCTCGAGTTTGAGGGCGTCAAGGTGCGCGCGGGCGCGGCCGCGCAGTTCGGCGCGCTGGTTCTGGAGGCGGTCGAGCGCGGGCTTAAGGGGCTCGAGTTCGGCGAAGGCATTCCCGGAAGCGTGGGCGGCGGGCTGGTGATGAACGCGGGCGCATTCGGCGGCGAAATCGCGCGGGTGGTCAGGCTGGTGCACGGAGTGGACGAGCAGGGACGCGCGCTCGCGTTAAGCGGCGCCGAGGTCAAGTTTTCCTATCGCCGCGCCGAGCTTCCGCCGCGCTTTGTGATAACGCGGGTGGATTTTGAGCTGGAGCAAGGCGATCGCGCGCAGTTGCGCGCGCGGGTGGCGGAGGTTAGGGCCAGGCGCGCCGCGCGGCAGCCGCGCGGCCTGCCCAACGCGGGTTCGATCTTCAAGAATCCGCCCGGCGCGTTCGCGGGCCGGCTGCTGGAAAGCGCGGGACTCAAGGGGACGCGGCTTGGCGCGGCGGCGTTTTCGATCGAGCACGCGAATTTTATCGTCAACCTGGGCGGCGCGCGCGCCGAAGATGTGCGCGCGCTGATCGAGCTTGCACGGAGCCGGGTCAGGGAACAAAGCGGGGTGGCTCTGGAAGCCGAAGTGCGCATGGTTGGGGAATGGTAATTGCAAAGTTCTGATCGGCGGGCGGCGAGCGGTTCGCCGTTGAGTGCGGAGGCGTTGGGGCGGCGGCAGTGGCGAAGCGGGCGATAACGAAGCGGAACAGGCAGACGCCGGCGGCGGCCAGGAATTCCTGGGGCTGGTCGAGCAAGGCGCTCGGCCTCGTGCTCTGCGCGTTCTTCGTGTTCGGCATGGCGACCGGGCTGAGCCCGGCGGGCCGCGCATTCGCGGCCCGCGCGCGCGTGGCGCTCGCGTCGTGCTGGGCGCAGGCCGCGGCGACGTTCGCCGAGTTGCGCGATCGCACGACCCAAAGCGCGATGCTCGCGCCGCTGCCGCACGCGGCGTCTGGCGATCCGGTGGCGCTGGTCGAGCGGCGCGACGGCTTCTATGCGCTCTTTGGCGACGGCGAGCTGCGCGGCCCAATTCCGGCGGCGCGCGGCGGCGATCTGCCGGTCCTAAGCGGCGCGGCGGCCGAGACCGGGCGCGCGCAGGATCTCGTGCGCTATGCGGCTGCGTTGGTGCGCTCCGAAGTGGCCCTTGCCGGGCTGGTCTCGGAGATGCGGCTTGACGGCGACGGCACCGCGTCGCTCTTCTTCGATCGTTCGCACACCGAATTGCGAATCGACCTCGACGGCGCGCCGGCGCAACTGCGGCGCGCGACCGAGGTGCTTGGCCAATGGCGCGGGCATGAGCAGCAGGTCGCGCTGCTCGACATGACCACGCCGGGGCAGGCGGTGATGAGGCTGCGCGCGCCGGGGCCGCGCGCGGCCGCGCAGGCAACGGGCGCGGTGCGCAGGGTTGCCGTGCGCGCCCGCGCGGGCGGGAGCGGGCGGAGATGAGAAACGTGCTGACCGCGTTGGATGTCGGGACGAGCAAGGTTTGCGCGCTCGTCGCCGAGTCGCTGCCCGAGGGCGGCGGCGCGACCGTGCTCGGCTATGGCGTCGCGCCCTGCACCGGGCTGCGCAAGGGTGTGGTGGTGAATATCGAGGCCACGGTCGAGGCGATCCGCGCGGCCGTGGCCGAAGCCGAAAGGAGCGCGGGCGTGCGCGTGGGCGCGGCGGTGGTGGGCGAGGCCGGCGCGCACGTGCGCGGGCTCAACAGCCACGGAATCGTCGCGGTGCGCGGCGGCGAGGTCAGCCCGCGCGACGTCGAGCGCGTGATCGACGCGGCGCGGGCGGTCGCGATTCCGCTCGACCGCCAGGTCCTGCACATCCTGCCGCAGCAGTTCGCGGTGGACGACCAGGAAGGCGTGCGCGACCCGGTCGGGATGGCCGGGGTGCGGCTGGAGGCGCGCATCCATATCGTCACCGCGGCGCAGAGCTATGGCCAGAACCTGACCAAGTGTTGCGAGCGCGCCAATATCACGCCGCTCGAGATCGTTTTCGAGCCGCTCGCCTCGGCAGACGCGGCGCTCTTTCCCGAAGAGCGCGAACTTGGCGTCGCGCTGCTCGACATCGGCGGCGGCACCACCGATATCGTCGTGTTTCACGGCGGCGCGGCGATGCATACGGCGGTCCTGCCGCTCGGCGGCAATCATCTCACCAGCGACGTTGCCGCGGGCCTGCGCACGCCGCTCAACGAGGCCGAGCGACTGAAGATAAGCTACGGCGTCGCAACCAACTCCGTGGTCGGGCGCGACCAGACGGTTCAGGTGCCGGGCGTCGGCGGACGCTCGCCGCGCGTGATTGCGCGCCGCCTCCTCGGCGAAATCATCGAGCCGCGGATGGAGGAGATTTTCACGATGGCGCAGCGCGAGGTGCTGCGCTCGGGCGTCGCCGACAGCCTCGCCTCGGGCCTGGTGCTGGTTGGTGGCTCGTCGCTGCTCGAGGGCACGCAGGAGCTGGCGGAGCGGATCTTCGGGCTGCCGGTGCGCCGCGGCCTGCCGATCAATTTGAAGGGCATGCCCGAGGATCTGATGAAGCCGGCGTACACGACCGCGGCCGGCCTGCTGCTGCACGCGGCGGGCGCGAACGGCGCCGGCGCCAACGGAACAATACGGGGAGGGCGGCTTGGACGGCTGCGCTCGCTCGTTTCGGATTGGATGAGAGACTTTTTCTAGGGCGGTGGTGATGGCAGACGCGCCTTCAGCGAAGCGCTGAGTGCCGCGCAGATGGTGGAGGAGGTTGAGCAATGATCGAGTTGGTGGATTCCCCGGATCCCGGGGCGCGAATCAAGGTTATCGGGGCCGGCGGATGCGGCGGCAACGCGGTCAGCCACATGATTAAGCAGGGGTTGAGCGGCGTGGACTTCATCGCCGTCAACACCGACAGCCAGGCGCTGGCCGCCAGCGCGGCGCCGATGCGCATGCAGATCGGCGCCGTGCTGACGCGCGGGCGCGGCACCGGCGGCAATCCGGAAATCGGACGCAAGGCCGCGCTCGAGGACGAGGAGCGGCTGCGCGAGGTGCTCAAGGAGGCGGAGATGGTCTTCGTCACCGCCGGGATGGGCGGTGGCACCGGCACCGGCTCGGCGCCGATCATCGCGCGCATCGCGCGCGAGAGCGGCGCGCTCACCGTCGGCGTAGTGACCAAGCCGTTCCAGTTCGAGGGCAGCCGCCGCATGTCCCAGGCCGACGAAGGCCTGCGCGAGCTCAAGGACGCGGTCGACACTCTGATCACGATTCCCAACCAGCGCCTGCTCTCGATTGCGAGCCGCACCACGTCGTTGCGCGAGGCCTTCCAGAAGGCCGACGACGTCCTGCTGCAGGCCGTCCGCGGCATCTCGGAACTCGTCACCGTGCACGGGCTGATCAATCTCGACTTCGCCGACGTGCGTTCGATCATGGCCGAGATGGGACTGGCGATGATGGGCGCGGCGAGCGCGACCGGCGAGAACCGCGCGGTCGAGGCGGCGCAGCGCGCGATCTCGAGCCCGCTGCTCGAGGACGTTTCGATCAAGGGCGCGCGCGGACTGCTGATCAACGTGACCGGCGGCCCCGACATGTCGCTCTACGAAGTGACCGAGGCGGCGAGCCTGATCCAGGAAGAGGCGCATGAGGACGCGAACATTATCTTCGGCGCCGTGATCAACGAGCGGTTGGCCGACGAAATCCGGATCACGGTGATCGCAACCGGTTTCGGCGATCTCGCGACGCGCTACAATCCGCGCTACTCGTCCTCCGGCGCGCCGATAACGGGGCCGATCCAGGCCGCCGCCACGCGGCCCGTCGATCCCGCGACCATACAGCCCACCGCGCCCACCTTGCCTCCACCTCCGCCGCAGGCGCGGACGTTCGGCAGCAGGCCGGTGCGCCGGATGGGGCTGATCGTCGATGACGGGCTCGACATTCCGGCCTTCAAGCGGCGCGGGGCGGACCCGCGTGCGATGGAGCGATCCGAGCCGAGCGAGCTCGGCGAACATGACGACAAGCTCGATATTCCGACTTTTTTGCGCAAGCACCTGGACTAATGGGGGAAGGCCCCGGGGGGGAGGCGGCGAGCGAGCGGCGCCTGAGCGTGCGGGGGCGCGAGGAGGCGGACCGCCCGCGAATGACGGGGACGGATGCGCGTGCGAGGAGCGCGCGCATCCGTTTCTCTTTGCGCTCTTTTAGCGGCGGCGCTTTCTCGCGCCGCCGTCTTTTCCGGATTCGCTCGCCGCGCGGGCGTCAGTCGGCCTCGGCCAAACGCGGCGCCAAAGTATCTTCGGGCCGCCGCAGCGGGATGATGATGAAAAATCCAATGACGCAGGCCGCACCGGTGAAGGCCGCAGCCCAGAGATAGCTGCCCAGCCGATCGATTACGAGGCCCGCGAGCGGCGGCCCGACCAGCGCGCTTATCGCGGAGCCCGTGTAAAGCGTTCCGAGCAGCGCGCCCAGTCCCTGCACGCCGAACAGTTCCGCCACCACAGCCGGCGCGAGCGCGACCATCCCGCCGTACGCCGCGCCCATCGTGAGCGCGAATACCACCAGCCATGCGTAGCCGCTGGTCAGGATCCACACCGCGTAACTCAGCCCGAGCGCGAGCGTGCACAGCTTGTAGAGCCACATTATCCCGGTGCGATCCGCGACCACGCCGAGGATCATCCGCCCCGCCACGCTCGCGCCGCCGATAAGCCCGACCAGCGTCGCGGCGGCAACGCGGCCGATACCCTGGTCATGCGCAAACTCGGGCAGGTAAACGAACGGCACATAAATCGCGATCGAAGAGAGCAGCGAGGACACCCAGAGCATCGCGAAATTCGGCGTGCGCACGGCCGCCGAGAGCCGCGGGCGCGCAGCCAGCAGATGGGCCGGCGGCGGCTCGACCAGCAGCGCGCAGATCACGAGAATGATCGCGCTCGCGACGCCCAGAATCACGTATGCCTCGCGCCATCCGAAGCGATCGATCAGCACCGCGGCGAGCGGCGCCATCGCGAGCGTCCCGCAGCCGATTCCCGCGACCGAAATCCCGAGCGCCGTATTGCGCCAGCGCGAGAACCATCCGCCCACCACCGAGACCATCGGGACGTAACAGCACGCTCCGCCCAGCCCGACGCCCAGTCCGTAGGTCAGGTAGCCGAGCCACAGGCGGTCGATGCGCGAGGTCAGCACGAGTCCCGTGCCCATGAAGAACGCGGCCGCGAGCAGCACCGGCCGCGGACCGTAGCGGTCGCTCAGATGGCCGGCGGGCGCGCCGAGCGCGTTGTAGATGCCGGCGGTGATCGAAAAGACCGCGGCGGTCGGCATCCGGCTCGCACCGAACTCCTTGCCCATCGGGCGGAAAAAAGCGCCGAAGCTGTAGGCGACGCCGAACAGTGTGAAGCATGACATGAAGGCGGACGCGACCGTTATCCACGCGCGCGGCGAATCGATCTGTGCGTTGCGAAGCTGCTTCATCTTGAGAGTCGGCGCAGGGCCGGAGTGAAGTCCCGGTCAGGCGCCGGCGTGAAGCTTGATCAGTTCAAGCGTTACCTCGGCGGTCGCGGCCATGTCGCGCACGTCGAGCCATTCCCGCACCGTATGGATGTCGCGCATGCCGGTGCCGAGGTTGGCGACCACCAGGCCGCGCTGATTGAGGATGTTGGCGTCGCATCCGCCGCCCGTCCCGTGCGGGCGGACTTCGCGGCCCAGGCGGCGCGCCGCCTCGATCACCTCGCGCACAATTGGCGCGTCCTCGGGCACGTTCATCGCGGCGTAGGACGGCACGCTGCGATAGTCCAGCTCGGCGCGCACGATTTTGCCGTCCACCGTCACCGCGGCGCGCGCCACCGCGTCCTTGAAGCATCCGATCATGTGCTCGACCTGGGCCGCGAGCTTCAGCGGATCGCTCGAGCGCGCCTCGCCGCGCACGACGACCTCGCTGGGTACGATATTGCCCGCGCGGCCGCCCTCGATAGTGCCGAGGTTGGCGGTGGTCTCGTCGTCGATTCGCCCCAGCCGCATCGCGGCGATCGCTTCGGCTGCGATCTTGATCGCCGAAAGGCCGCGCTCGGGCGCCATCCCCGCATGCGCCTCGTACCCGCGCACGGTGAAGCGCAGGCCCTGCGCGCCGGCCCCGCGCACGAACAGGTAACCGGGCGAGTCGCTGTCGAAGACCAGGCCCTCGCGCGCCCGGAGCAGGCTTAGATCGAGGTTGCGCGCGCCCTGCAGCCCGATCTCCTCGCACACCGTGAACACGGCGTCGATCGGCCCGTGCGGGATCTGCTGCTCGCGCAACTGATGCAGCACTTCGCAGATGATCGCGCACCCCGACTTGTCGTCGCCGCCGAGCACCGTGGTGCCGTCGGTGCGGATGACGTCGCCGTCCACCACCGGCTTGACGCCCTCGCCCGGGACGACGGTATCCATGTGCGCGCACAGAAGCAGCGGCGCCACGCCCTCGCGCGTGGCGTCGAGCTGCGCGACCAGATTGCCGCAGTTGCCGCGGACCTTGTCGGCGGCGCCGTCGAAGCGGCAGCGCAGGCCCGCGCTCTCCAGTTCACGCACGAGCCTGAGGGCGACGTCGCGTTCGCGCCGCGAGAGCGAGTCGATCCGGACGATTTCCAGGAACAGTTGCTTGAGCCGCGCAAGGTTGACCGCCGCCATGAGGGCCTTTGTATCGCGATTGGCGCCGCGCTTTCCACCGCGCGGTCTTCCGGATCGTGGAACGGCGCGGGTGTGTGCGCGTCAGTAGGCGGCGCTCGCGCGCGCGGCGGCGATCAGGCGGTCGATTTCCTCTTCGGTGAAGCCGGCGAGAAGCCGCGCCTCGCGGGCGATCGTGATGGTCTGCGAATCCTTTTCCACGTCGTCGATCGCCTTGCGCGCGCCGCGTGCGTTGAACAGGTCATCGACGCTGTCCTGGAACTCCTGCGCGCGCCGCAGCCGCTCGGGGTCGCCTTCGGTCAGCTTGCGCATCCACTTCGAGCCCATCCGCACGTGGGTGATTTCGTCGGCCAGTACGTAGTCCACCGCGCGCTCGATAATCCGGTCGCCGTTTTTCTGCGCGATCCGGATCAGTTGGTCGAAGACGTCGCAGGCGAGCCCCTCGAGGCCGCGGTTGATCCCGGCGACGCGCGCGGCAGGGTCGTCGGCGAGCGTGCAGCGCCACAGAATTTCGGTCTCAGGATAATCGCCCGGTTCGGCGCCCAGGTATTGCAGCAGACGCATGAAAATCTCGCTGTGCCGCGACTCGTCCCATACCTGGCGCGCCATGTCGAGCTGAAATTCCCACGGCGCGTCG
>DASXMQ010000044.1:0-9788 GCA_036495625.1 Binataceae bacterium (SeqCode)
GCCCGCCTGGCCGAGCTCGAGGCCGAGAATCTCCATCTGAGCGACATGCTCGAGCTCAAGCAGGCGCTCGCGCTCAACTCGGCGGCGGCCAACGTCATCGGCGGCGACGCTTCAGGTCTCGCGCGGACGCTGGTGCTGACAGGCGGCGCCGATCAGGGCTTCGAAGCCGGGATGGCCGTGCTCTCGACCGAGGGCGTGGTCGGCAAGCTCATCGCGGTCGGTCCGAGTTCGTCGCGCGTGCTATTAATCAACGATCACAACTCGGCGCTCGACGCGTTCGACCAGCGCTCGCGCGTACGCGGCATCGTGGCCGGCGTGGTCGACGACGGGCTGGTGATGAAATACGTGGACCGCTCGGAGGACGTGAAGAGCGGGGATACCGTCGTGACGTCGGGCCTGGACGGGACTTTCCCGCGCGGCCTGCTGGTGGGCGAGGTAACCGCGGTAGTCCGCGAGGGGCCGGGATTGTTTCTGACGGTCAATATCGCGCCGGCGGCTGATTTTCGCCGTCTCGAGCAGGTGCTGGTGCTAACCCAGCGAATGCCCCAGCCGCCGCCGGCGGAGCCCAAGAGCTGAGAGGTCGTGCGTTTGGCTGCGCTGTTCGCCGTTTTAACCCTGCTTGCGCTGGCGGCCCAGACCACGGCTTCGCGCTGGCTGCCGCTGAGCGCGCTGGTGCCCGACCTCGTGCTGGTGCTGGCGGTCGATCTGGGGTTGCGGCATCGCCGTGCGCTTGCGCCTATAATAGCCTTCGCGATGGGGTACGCGATGGACGCCTTTTCGGGCTCGCAGCTCGGCGTTAACACCTTCGCGATGACGCTGATTTACCTGATCGCATACGAAGTGGGCGTACATACCTCCGCAACCGGCTCCGAGGCCGGCGCTGTACTGGCCTTCCTCGCGGTGTTGATCCAGAACCTCGGCGGCTTCCTTATCGGCACGCAGTTCCGCGCTCCCGACCAGCTCTCAACCCTGGTGCCGGCGGCGCTGTTGCAGGCGACGGTGACCGCGGTCTGCGCGCCACCCGTGTTTGGATTGATCGCGAGTCTCAGGCGGATGCTGGGGCTCAGCCAGGGACGCCGCGCGCGCGGCGGCTGGACTGGGCGAGGAGCCTGAAGGTGGCGCGCTGGCGTTATTACAACAGCAGCAAACAGTCGCGCGCGATCCCGCGTATCGAGCCGCGCCTCGCGATCCTCTCCGCTTTCATCGCTCTCGTTCTGGCCGTGGTGACTGTCCGTCTCTATTACCTCCAGATCATCCGGCACAAGGAATTCGTCGAACTGGCCGACCGCAACCGCATCCGCATCCATCGCCAACCGGCGCTGCGCGGCCTGGTCTTCGACGTTCATCATCGCCCGCTCGTCGATACCAGACCGTCGTTCGACGCGGTGATGGTGCCCGAGGACGTCCGCAACGCTAAGCAAACGGTTGCACGGCTGGAGAGCCTGCTCGGCCAGGACAATATCGCCGCCAAGTTGAGCCAGGCCGAAGACGACGGCCGTCCGCCGTTCGATCCGGTCACGGTCGAAGAGCATTTGGGATGGCAACAGGTGGTCTCGCTCGAGACCCATCAGCTGCAACTGCCGGGCGTAAGCCTCGAGGTGATGCCCGAGCGGCACTACATCTACGGCGGGCTGGCGGCGCATCTGCTCGGCTATGTCGGCGAGGTGGCTGAAGCCGACCTGCGCCACCAGAACGACTATCGTATGGGTGACGAGATCGGGAAGTTCGGTCTGGAGCGCGTATTCGAGACCGATTTGCGCGGCGAGGCCGGCGGCCAGGAGATCGAGGTCGATTCGGTCGGCCGCCGGCTCAAGCTGCTGCGCGAAATTCCCGAGATTCCCGGCCATAGCGTCGTGCTCAGCCTCGACCTCGACGTTCAGCAGGCGGCCGAGACGGCGATGGGCACGTGGTCGGGCGCGCTGGTCGCGATCGATCCCAACACGGGCTACATCCTGGCAATGGTTTCGCATCCGACGTTCGATCCCAACGTCTTCGCCAACGGGATAAACAACGTGCAGTGGCGCGGACTGACCACCGATCCCGCGCATCCCCTGACCAACCGAACGATCGCCGGGGCTTACCCGCCCGGTTCGACCTTCAAACTGATCGACTCGATCGCGGGGCTCGAAGAACGGACGCTCACGCCCGAGACCAGCTACTTCTGCCCGGGCGGGCTGTACTACGGCAACCGCGAGTACCATTGCTGGCGCAAACAGGGACACGGCACCATCTCCATGCATCGCGCGATCGTCAGCTCGTGCGACGTCTTTTTCTACCAGGTCGGCATACATCTCGGCATCGACCGCCTCGCCCGCTGGGCCCGTCTGCTCGGAATGGGCGAAAAGACCGGAATCGATCTCGACAACGAGCGGCCGGGCGTGATGCCGTCGTCGCTGTGGAAGGAGAAGCGCTTCCATCAGCGGTGGTATCCTGCGGAGACCTTGTCGGTCGCGATCGGACAAGGCTACGTCTCGGCTACGCCGCTGCAGATGGCGATGGTGGTGTCCGAGATTGCCAACGGCGGCACCCGCTACAAGCCGCAGTTCGTCAAAGCGGAGGAAGCGCTTGACGGATCGGTGGTCAGGCACTTCCCGCCCATCGTCGAACGCCGCATCCCGATCGACCCCGTCATCCTCGACATCGTGCGCAGCGGGATGTGCGACGTGGTCAACGGCGCGGGCGGCACCGGGCACTCTGCCCATCTCGACAACATCACCGTATGCGGCAAGACCGGCACCTCGCAGGTCGTCAAGGAGGCCGGCAACGCGCGCATCCCCGAGGACAAGGAGCCGTTGAAATACCGCGACCACGCATGGTTCGTGGCTTACGCGCCGGCGGAGCATCCGCAGATCGTCGTCGCCGCCGTGATCGAGCACGGCGGACACGGCGGCAGCGCGGCGGCGCCGGTCGTACACGCCGTCATGCAGAAGTTCTTCGAGCTCTATCCACCGCCCGGAAGCAAACCCGCCGTGACCCCGCCGGCGGCGCCGGAAGAGGCGCCCGGCTCCGACCCCGAAAGCCCGCCCGACGGCGCGGTTCCCGACCGGAGCGATTGAGCGAAACTGCGATGGCTCTCGATCGGCGGTTGGTTTACCACTTCGACTGGACCCTGTTCCTGATGACGCTCGGGCTCGGCGGCGTCGGCCTCCTGAGCGTGCTTAGCGCCTCGTGGGGCGGCACCAGGCACGCGCTCGATCCGCTCGTCGTGCGCCAGCTGGTGTGGATCGGCGCGGGCGCGGCGCTGATGGCGGCGGCGGCATTCTTCGACTACCGCGCGCTCGCGACCTACGCCTACCCGCTCTACGCGCTGACGGTCGGGCTGCTGGCGGCGGTGATGGTGGCGGGGCACGTGACCGGCGGCTCGCGCCGCTGGCTCAACCTCGGCGTGCTCAGGCTCGAGCCGTCGGAGCTGGCCAAACTCGCGCTGGTGCTGGTGATGGTGCGGTATCTGCGCGAAGAGCCGCCGCGGGGCGGATGGAGCTTCCGCCAGATGATCATCCCGGCGCTGCTGCTGGGCGTGCCGTTGGGCCTGGTGCTCAAGCAGCCCGACCTCGGCACCGGGATCGTTCTGGTGATGGCGACGGTGACGCTGGTGTTCACCAGCGGCCTCAATGGGCGCGTGCTGCTGGCCGCGATGCTCGCGGCGGCACTGGCCGCGCCGGCGGGATGGCACTTCCTCAAGCCGTACCAGAAGCAGCGCCTGGTGAGCTTCCTCAACCCGGAGTCCGATCCGCTCGGCGCGGGCTACCACATCATCCAGTCCGAGATCGCGATCGGAGCTGGCGGCGCGTGGGGCAAGGGCTTTCTCAAGGGCACCCAGGCGCGGCTGAATTTCCTTCCCGAACAAACCACCGATTTCATCTTTTCGGTCTTCGCCGAGGAATTCGGCTTCGCCGGATCGATGGTGCTGATGGCGCTCTATGTGGGAGTTATCGCGCGCGGGCTCTGGATAGCGCGCCACGCTCGCGACCGTTTCGGGCAACTGCTCGCCGTGGGGCTGACCGCGATCGTGTTCTGGCAGGTCGCGATCAACGTCGGGATGGCAAGCGGGGTGCTGCCGGTGGTGGGAATCCCGCTCCCGCTGGTCAGCTATGGGGGTTCGTCGCTGATCGCGATGATGGCGGCGATGGGCGTGATGATCAGCATCAACACCCGCCGCTACCTGTTCTGACCGGGAGGACCGGGGATGACCGGTGCGCGCCGGCCGCTTGTCCCCTCGAAGTCCGGACCCCGCCTCGAACATGCCGATAAGACGAACGCCGCGAACATGATTATGGTCCGGCGAGACTGAAGGTCTTTTCCGCGCGGAGGTGAGTCATGCGAATTGACGCGATCGAACCGAAGAAAACCGCGATGATCGTGGTCGATATGCAAAACGACTTTGTGGCGGCCGGCGCGCCGATGGAAACGCCCGCGGCACGGGCCGCGGTGCCGAAGATCGCCGAAGCGCTCGCCATCTGCCACGACGCCAAAATCAAAGTCATCTACACCGCTCATGTGCACCGCCATGACGGATGCGACATGGGACTCTTCGATGACATACATCCGCCGATCGCGAAGCGTGCGGCCTTGGTCGATGGCACACCCGGAGCGGACATCTATCGCGAGTTGGCGCCCGCGCCGGGCGAGCATGTCATCAAGAAGCATCGCTATAGCGCGTTTTTCGGCACCGACCTCGACATCATTCTGCGCGAGTGGGGCGTCGATACGGTTATCATCTCGGGGACAACCACCGAAAATTGCTGCCATGCGACTGCTCGCGACGCGATGTTCCGCAACTATCGCGTCATCTTTCTTGCGGACGCGACCGCGACCGTTGACTACCCGGACAGAGGATTTGGGACAATGCCGGCGGCCGACGTACACCGCGCCACCCTGGTGATTCTGGCCGCATCAACCGCACATGTGATGTCGGTTAAAGACATGCGGCGATATATACGGCAATCAGACGGTTGAAGCGATGCCGCCGATCCTGAGTACACACGCTGACCTTCGAAAAGTGATGGAGAAGGCCGGCTCGCCGCCGCGCGCCTCGGGCTGATATACTCGGTCGCGGGCGCGCGCGGCGCGTCCAATCCAAACCGGGTGCATCAACGATGGCTTCCAAGGGCAGGAAATTCGACCAGCCCAATCCATTTTCGGACCCGCTCGATCGCGAAATCTACGAGGTCCATCGTCGCTTCGTCGAGGTGATGGAGACCGACCGGCTGGGCTCGATCGGCGCCGGCACCAAGGAACATTACCTGCGCATCATGCGCGCGCTCGCCGACAAGCTCGCCGTCCCGACCAAGCCGCTCTCGGAGATCGTCGGCGAGATCATGTCGGAGGCTGCGCCGCTGCTGTTTCAGACGATGCAGCGCTAGTGTGGTGTCCTGGAAATAAGTTTCATCCCAGGATCTCAAGGTCGTCATTCCGAGCGCAGCGAGGAATCCCGGCTTCCGCGACAAACGAATAAAGATCCGGGATTCCTCGGTCGCTGACTCTCTCGGAATGACCCTTGACGCTTTTCCGGATAGGCAAATTGTTTGCGGGACACCACACCAGCGCCTACGCTCCGAGTTCGTACGCATTCTCTTCGTGCTCGCTAAGGTCGAGCCCGACCCGCTCGGCCTCGTCGCTCACCCGCAATCCCACCAGCGCATCGGTCAATCCGAGCAGCACCAGGCTGCCGAGAAAGGCGAACGCGATGCTGGCCGTGACCGCGACGGCTTGAATTACGAACTGGCCCGGGTTGCCGAAGAACAGGCCGTCGGCGCCGGCCGCGTTGACCGCGACGCTGGCGAAGAGGCCAGTCGCGAGCGCGCCCCAGATGCCGCCTACCGCGTGTACGCCGACCACATCGAGCGCGTCGTCGTAGCCGAAGTGGCGCTTCATCCGCACCGCGAAAAAGCACAGCACGCCCGCCGCGGCGCCGATCACGATCGCCGAGATTGGCCCGACGTACCCCGAGGCCGGAGTTATTGCGACCAGGCCGGCGACCACGCCGCTCGCAACGCCGAGCGTGGTCGGCTTGCCGAGTATGATCCATTCCGCGAAGACCCATCCGAGCGCCGCCGCGGCCGCCCCCAGATGGGTCGCGACGAAGGCCGAGGTCGCAAGCCCGTTGGCGGCCAGCGCACTCCCCGCGTTGAAGCCAAACCATCCGAACCACAACAGCCCGGCGCCGGTCAGCGTCAGGGTCAGGTTGTGAGGCGGCATCGGCTCGCGCCAGAGACCGCGGCGCTGCCCGACGATCAGCACGGCGGCGAGCGCGGAGGTCCCCGACGAAATGTGCACCACCGTGCCGCCCGCGAAATCCAGCGCGCCCAGGCGATGCAGCCATCCGTCAACGCCCCAGACCCAGTGCGCCAGCGGATCGTAGATGAAGGTCATCCAGAGCAGGCTGAAAACCAGAAAGCCCTTGAACGAGATGCGCTCGGCGAAGGCGCCCGTGATCAGCGCCGGCGTGATCACCGCGAACATGCACTGGAAAATCATGTAAGCCTGATGCGGAACGGTCGCGGCGTAGGCGGGATAGGGCTGCGTGGCGCTGACTCCGCGAAGTCCGATCCAGTGCAGACCGCCGATCAGCGCGTTGCCGGGCGAGAACGCGAGGCTGTAGCCGAACAAAACCCACTGGATCGAAACCAGCGCGGCCAGGATGAAGCTCTGCATCAGGATCGCCAGCACGTTCTTGCGCCGCACCATCCCGCCGTAGAACAGCGCGAGGCCGGGCGCCGTCATCAGCAACACCAGCGCCGACGAGGTCAGCAGCCAACTGGTATCGCCGCTGTTGATCGCGGCCGCGGCGTCGTCCGCATGCGCCGAAACGGCAAGCAGCAGGACCGCGGCAACGGTTCCGAGGCAGGCAGTCAGCCTAATGCGCAGCATCGCAGATTCTCCTTGAACACGCCGGTGTGAACGCAAAATGAAATGCCCGGACGGCTTTGCGTCACGCCGGGCAACGCCGTTGGGCGAAGTTTCTGACAGAACTTGGCGCACGGGACAAGTGCAGCGCGGATCCCAGAACAAGTCCGCGGCGGGACGGCGAACGCGGCGCCTCAGCCTTTGGGAAGCTGCAGGATGCGCTCGCCGATCATGTTCTTCTGCACCGCCGAGGTCCCGCCCGCGATCGTCATGCTCTCGCTGTAAAGGATGCGCCGCAGCCAGTCGCCGTCGGGCGCAAACGGCGAGCGGCGCTCGAGCAGCCCGAACTCGCCGAGCAGCCGCGTCGAGAACTTGACCATCCGCTGCGTGAGCTCGGTCGAGACCAGCTTGCCGATCGAGCTTTCGGGGCCGGGCAGCTGCCCCTTGAGCCGGCGCGTCAGCGCGCGCAGGCCGTTGTATTTTTTCGCCGCGACTTCGATCGCGAACTGCGCGACCTGCTGGCGGATCTCGTCGTCGGCGGCCGCCGCGCGCCCGTCGATGATCGCGCCGCGCGCGATCTCGACCAGTTGCGCGAGGGTCTGCTCGGTGCCGCCCAGCGTCTCGCCAATTCCGAACCGCTCGTGCATCAGGGTGGAGACCAGCACCTGCCATCCCTGGTTGAGCGGCCCAAGCAGATTCTGCTTGGGCACGCGCGCATCCTCGAAAAATATTTCGTTGAACTCGGAATCGCCGGTTATCTGTCTGAGCGGGCGCACGGTGACGCCGGGGCTTTTCATATCCACCAACAGGCAGCTCAATCCCTTATGGCGGGGAACGTCGTGGTCGGTGCGCACGAAGAGCTGGCAGAAGTGCGAGCGATGGGCGAGCGTGGTCCAGACCTTCTGGCCGTTGACGACGAAGCTGTCGCCTTCGAGCGCGGCGCGGGTCTGCAGCGCGGCCAGATCCGATCCGGCGGCCGGCTCGGACATCCCCTCGCACCAGATCTCCTCCGCGCTCAGGATCTTCTGCAGGAAGCGCTGCTTTTGCTCCTCGGTGCCCCATTGCATCAGCGCGGGACCGGCCATGATCACGCCGAGCACGTTGCATCCCATCGGCAGGTTCAACCGTCCGAGTTCCTGCTGGAAGATGACCTGCTCGACGAAGGTCGCGCCGCGCCCGCCGAACTGCTTGGGCCAGGTGAGCCCGGCCCATCCGCCCCCGTAGAGCTTCTTGTGCCAGAGCCTCAGGCGTTCCCAGAGAAAGTTTTCGTCTGCGCGTTCTTTTTCCTCTGGCGTAAGCGGCGGCGGCTGGTTGGCCTCGAGCCATCCGCGCACTTCCATCCGGTAGGCTTCCTGTTCGGGCGTATAGTTGAAATCCATCGCTCGGCTACCCCGGTCGAAGTTCGATACCGTGAGCGATGCTAGCGGACCGGCGTTTGGCGCGGTAGTGGCGCGGATGGGAGCGCGAAAGGCCAGCGCTTGTGCGATTGTGCGATTGATCAATCTCGCCCGCTGGACAAAGCTTGGCGGATGGATCGCGAAGGCAAATTCTCGTACCTCTGCAACCGATGCGGCCGATGCTGCCGCGATAAAGTAATTGCGCTCTCGCCTTACGACGTAATCCGGATCGCGCGCGCCGCCGGGGTCAGCACCGGGACGGCGGTCGCGCGCTTTACGCTGCGCCGCGGATCGCTCCTGCGCTTTCTATCCGACGGGCGATGCGCCGCGCTGGACGCGGCGGGCTGCGCGATCCATCCGGGACGCCCACTCGCCTGCCGGCTCTATCCGCTCGGTCTCGAGCGCGCGGCGGGCGCGGACGGTGTGGGATACGTCGAGCGCTTCGTCAGACTCGAACCGGCCGCCGGTTCGCCCGGCGAATATGGACGCTCGGGAACCGTCGCGGAATTTCTAGAAGCTCAGGCGGCCGCGCCCTACTTCGACGCCGCGGCGCGCTACTATCCGCTCATCGCGGCTCTCGCCGAGCGCGTCGCCGCGAGCGTGGATTTCGAACGCGTCGAACCGCGTGAGTTCTGGCGGCGCGCCGCGCGCGAGGCGCTGGCGGAAACCAACTACGATCCGAATCCGCTAATCGACGCGCTGTTCGATCCCGACGGCCTCGGATGCGGCCGCGCGGAAGCCGGCGAGACCGCGCTGGCGCACGTCGCGGCGCTCCGCGAAATATCGGCGCGCGAGCGCGACGGGGCGACAGCCGCAGCAGCGGCCGTGATGCTCGCGACGAGTCTCGGCTACGCGCCTGGCGAAGCGGAGAGGCCGCCGGCTAACTCTTGATTCTGGAATCGATCTGAATTCCTGCGCCCTTGGCGAAGCCGAGCAGGATATCGCGGTCGCTCTGCAGCCCGCCGCCCTGGACGTTCTGCGCGTCCTCGAATTGGCCGCGCATGTGGCCGTTTTTCATGTCGATGAGGGTGATCTTCAGCGTGATCGCGGTAGTACCGTTGTTGCCCGCAGAAGTGTCCGGCTGATAGCCCGTCAGCTCGCACTTGATCAGCAGCGGCTCCGATTCGGCCGGCGCGCTCGCGACGATATTGTAGCCACGGTTCTTGAGCTCGATCGCCACTCCCTCGCCGATGATTTGTGCGGCTTCGGCGCCGGCCGGCCCGCTCTGGTTCACGACGGGCGGCAATTCAAAAGCGGTGTACGAGGCAAGCGGGATATCGGGAATCTCGGGCGGCGGCTTGGACGCGGCGCAGGCGGTCAGAATAACCCCCGCGATGAGCGCGATACACGTCCGCCAATTGACCTTGTCGCGGCGCATCAGAGCGACCCTAACCAATTGCGCACAAGTTTGCGATCCACGCTTGCGATTTTAATCGGAGTGTTCAGCCAGGCGCGCCATCTGCTTTGCACAAGGGCATCGAGCCGCGCCGCGGGCGCCGGGCCGGCGCGCGCGCGATTCATCTCTAGGCATTTACTTTATGCATC
>DASXMQ010000045.1:0-13880 GCA_036495625.1 Binataceae bacterium (SeqCode)
CCTTGGCTTCATCGATACCAGCGACATCGGCGAAAGTGACTTTATGGGTATTTTCGGTCAGCAGCTTGGCGCGGCTCTTCCCGAAGGACATCGCCTTGCCGCCGCCGATCTGCATCTGGCGCATGAAAAAGATCCAGACCCCGACGAGCAGCAGCATCGGGAACCACTGCACCAGCAGCACCATCCACCAGGGATCGCCCTCCGACGGTTTGGCCTCGATCTGGATGTTCTTGGCGCGCAGCGTCTTGACCAGGTCTGGATCCTGGGGAGCGTAGGTTTTGTAGTGCTCGCCGTTTACGACGACGTGGATAGTGCTGCCCTGGATCGTAACCTTGGAAACCTCTCCCTTTTCGACCTGATTCAGGAAGTCGGAGAAGATCTCCTCGGGTTCTTTGACCTGCTGGCGGCTGAACATGTTGAACAGCAGCAGGAACATCAAACCGAGGGCGAGCCAGAGCGCAATACTGCGGGAAAACTGATTCATTCTCGTTTAAAGCGTACCACGCGGCTTCATTTGCAAGCAACGCATTATTAGTTGTACGCAAACAGCCTTTTCTTAAGAGTGTACTGCTTCTTCAAAGGCGCGTAAGCGCAGCACCGAAACGGTTTCCTCGCTGACCAGCGCAACCCGGCCGCGCACGATCCCCGGAAGCCACGCCACCTGCCCACCTAACGTAACCATTGGAAAGGTAGAGCGGCGGGGCCGCGCCAGTTTGCGGTCCACGAAAACGTCCTGGACCTTGCGCGTGCCTTCCATCCCGAGCGGAGCGACGCGGTCACCCCGTGCAAAGTTACGCACGACGAGCCCTGAGGCGGCAAGATCCGCGTCGAAGCAGGCCTCATCGAGACCGAGCGGCATCGGCGACGCGTCGGCCGGCATCACCCTGGAGTGAAAGACGAAACCCGCCCATGGCACTTTGGTGGTCCCGCTGCGCACGAGCGCGACGGGAACTCCGGCAAGGGCGGCGACGTGACGGTCTGCGACCTGGCGCTGCGGCTCGACGGCCAGCGCGGCGTAGCGGCGTTCGGCGCGCCATCCGCCGGGAAGGTCAAGGGTCGCGCTGGGAGAATCGGCGAGGCAAAGCCGGTTAAGATGGTCGATATGGCGGCGGTTCAGGCGCCGGAGGCTCCAGATTCGCGCGGCCAGAAATTCCCGCAGAACCGCCGCGGCGAGTGCCGGATGCAATCCGGCAAAGCCATTGAGGTCCAGCAGATCCAGCGGGCCGCCCGGGATGCGCTCGCGCAAACGCAGGCCGAGCTCCGTCCTTGCCGCGGCCGTCACGTAATCGTCCAGGCCGCGCATCTCGGCCGCCAGCGCGGCGAGCCGGCGGCGCAGGCCCGGCGCGTAGTCGCGCTCGAGCGCCGGCAGCAATTCGATTCGGATGCGGTTGCGCAGGAAGCTCAGGTCCGCGTTGCTGCTGTCGCTAACATAGCGCACGCCGATCGAATCGAGGTAGCGCAGGATTTCACGCCGCCACACGCCGAGCATCGGCCGCATAATCGTCACGCCGGCCTCCCCAAGCTGCCGGGTCGCAGCCATCGCGCCAAGCCCGGCCGCGCCTGCGCCGCGCAGCACCCGAAGCATCACGGTCTCCGCCTGGTCGTCGCCGTGATGAGCGGTCGCGATACGCGAGGCGCCAATCCGCCCGGCGGCCGCGGCAAGAAACGCCCAACGGGCCTCGCGCGCCAGCTCTTCGAGGTTCGGCGCCGCCGGATCGAGATCATTCGATCGTTCGGCAACGAGCTCGACGCCAAGCGTCGAGCAGAGATCGCGCACGAAGGCCTCGTCGCGGTCGGATTCCTCGCCGCGCAAGCGATGATTCAGATGGGCGGCGACCAGCCTGTAACCGAAATGCGGCGCGAGCTCGCCAAGCGCATAGAGCAGCGCGACCGAGTCGGCGCCGCCCGAGAGCGCAAGCAGCATCGACTCAGAAGCCGCTTGCGGCGCGGTTGCGTCGGACGGCGCGACGCGGCGCAACCCGCCCGTTTCGAGCGCCTTGGCAATCTTGCCGACCAAGCCCGATTTTGCAGCGGAATTCATAGCGGACACGATGGGCTTTCAAGACTACGACGGCATCGGCTCCGCCGCAATGGCAATGCCGAGCGCTCCGGTCTCGGACAAAACGAAAGAGGAAGCCCCTTTGGTGAATGATCACGCGACGACGGAGACTATTCTCTCATCAGGTCTGCGCGAGGGTCGGGGAGCATGCGCGCCTTGCGCCGTTCGGCGAATTCTTGCATCAGCTTGCGCTCTTCATCGCTCATGTCGGTCGGCGCCAGCACCTTGAGTTCGTAGAGAAGATCGCCGGCCGCCTCCTTTCCGCGTGCCGGCAGTCCGCGTCCGCGAAGCCGCATCACGCGTCCGGTCTGGCTCGCGGGAGGAATTTTCAGCGAGAGCCGCCCGTCAAGCGCCGGCACGGTAATCTCCGCACCCAGCGCCGCTTCGTAGTCCCACACC
Source organism: Binataceae bacterium (SeqCode) (assembly GCA_036495625.1). Classification (GTDB taxonomy): domain Bacteria; phylum Desulfobacterota; class Binatia; order Binatales; family Binataceae; genus JAKAVN01. Next base: position 2,459 of record DASXMQ010000045.1, read on the forward strand.
GGCAGCTCGCATCGCACATCGCGCCCGCTCACGCTGAAAACGCGATCGGGCTTTAACCGCACCGTGAGGAAAAGATCGCCGTTGAGTTCCGGGCGCGAGCCCCTGCCGCCCTGCCCTTTGAGCCGCAGCCGGGTGCCGTCAACCACGCCGGCCGGAATCGTCACCTCGAGCGAGCGGCGGGTCGGAATCGTGCCGCGGCCTCCGCACACCGGGCAGGGCTCGGCGCCGCGGACTACGCGCTTGCCGCGGCGTTCCTCGCGCGCGATCAGGCCGGTGCCGCCGCAACGCGCGCATCCGTCCTCAGCGTTGAGCGTGATGTGCATTTTCGCACCGCGCATCGCGTCGCGCAGCGGCACTTCGACCTCGGCATCGACGTCATGTCCGCGCGGCGGGGCCTCGGCGAATTCGTAGTTCGAAAAGCCACGGGGCGGGCGGCCGCCGCGGGTGGAAAATCCCCCGCCGAGGCCGCCAAAGAACTGCTCAAAAAAATCGCTGAAACCGCCGCCTCCTTCGCCGCCGCCCGCAAAGCCGCCTGCACCGGGCTGGGCGTTCCAGGCATAGCGCCGGCGCATCTCCTCTTCGTTGACGCCGCGTTCCCAGTCAGCGCCCAGCTCGTCGTACTTCTTGCGCTTCTCGGAATCGCCAAGGACCTGGTAGGCCTCGTTGATCTCCTTGAACCGGGTCTCGGCCTCCTTGTTGTTGGGATTGACGTCGGGATGATGCTTGCGGGCGAGTTTGCGGTAGGCCGATTTGATTTCGGCTTCCGACGCGCCACGTGCGACGCCCAGCGTTTTGTAGTAGTCGCGGTATTCCATCTAGCTAGCCGGCGCTTGTCTTGACCGGCAGGTCTTGCCAGGTCTTGACCCGCAGGTCTTGACCCGCAGTTCTTCACCGTCGGGCCCGCTCCATTCAAGGATGAACCATTGCGTGATTCGGGGCATCAGTAAAAGATGCGCACGATAGTCCACGGCGGCAAGAGCACTCACGCCCCGATGCGCGAGGCGCCGGCCCTGGCGCTGGCTCCGGCCTTGTCAAGCGCGCGCATCCGCGCTTCCATCGCGCGCAACTCGCGCTCAAGCGTCGCCTGGCGGCGCCAAATGAAGAGCACATAGCCGAAGATCACGGCGAAGATGATCGCATAAGCGGCGAATAGGTAGCTCAGATTTTCCATAGGCATTTCCCGGACGTTCCTAATCTTGTCTGGTTTTGGCTAGTCTTGCGCCGCGGCCTCGGCCATCGCCAGCGAACGCGCGAGCGCGCCCAGGCGGGTGCGCATCCGCAGGGTGACGAAACGCAGGCAGAGAATCCAGATGAAGAGCGCGGTGAAGGCGGCGAGCGAAACCAGCAGCGTCGCGACCATCCGCGGATCTTCGAGGCCGTGGCCGCCCTGGCGCGTGACCAGTACTGCGGGATGGATCGTGCGCCAAAGCCGGACCGAGACGATTACGATCGGCACGTCAACGGCGGCGACGATTCCGACCACCGCGCCGAAGCGCGCGCCCTGCGCCGAATCGCCCGCCATCGCGCGCAGCATCAGGTAGCCGCCATATAGCAGCCACAGGATAAGCGTGGTCGTCAGGCGCGAGTCCCAGGTCCACCACGCGCCCCAGATCGGCTTGGCCCAAATCGAGCCGGTCGCGAGCACCAGCGTGCAAAAGACCATCCCCACTTCAGCCGCCGCGTAGCCGAGGTCGTCCCATACCTGCTGCCCGAGCCAGAGGTAAAAGATCCCCGCGATCGCGACCAGCGCGAAAGAGGCGAAAGCGTCCCACGCGCAAGGGACGTGAAAATAAAAGATGCGCTGGACGATCCCCTGGTCAGCCTCGGTCGGCACGTAAGCGAAAACCATGTAAAGCGCCGCGAGCATCAGCGCCAGCGTGACGAATCCCAATCCGAGCCTTACCGCGCGGCCGTTCATTCACTCCTCTCCCGCGACATATTCGAACAGCAGGTAGCCGGCGGCGACGAAGATCGCGTCGAACGCGCCGAGCACTTTGATCCAAATCGCCAGCTCGGCAAACGGCGCGCCGCCGAGCGCGAGCGCGCTCGCCTTGACTCCGGCGATCAGCGCCGGCACGAACATCGGCACCGCCAGCAACGGCAGGACGAGATCGCCGCCGCGCAGGCGCGAGGAAATCGCGGCGAGCAGCGTCGCGAGCGCGGCGAAGCCGAGCGCGCCCAGGAGCACCACCGGCGCCATCCGCATCACGCGCGCGTCGAAGTCGAGATTGAAAAACAGCACCATCAGGACGATAGACGCGGCCTCGGCCACGGCCATGAAGATGAAGGCCGCGGCGAGTTTCGCCGCATAGAGCACGGCGCGGTCGAGCGGGCTCAGCAAGAGCGCGCGCAGGCAGCCGTTTTCGTTCTCGGCGCTGACCGCCCGCGTCGCCCCGAGCATCCCCGAGAACACCAGCGCGACCCAGAGCGCGCCCGCAGCCGCCGCCGCCCCAGCTTCGCCGCCGCCGGGGTCGAACGCGAACACCAGCACGACCAGCACCAGCAGCGACAGCGCGCCGAGCGCAACCGTGCTCTGTCCTCCCCGCACTTCGAGCAGCAGGTCCTTGCGAAGCACGGCGGCGAACGAGTTCATGACGAGCGCGAAAATCCCCTCCTGCCCTTGAGTCAGGAAACCTGCGGCGCAAGCGGCGCGCGCGCCGCGCTTTGGCGCGCGGCGTCCGGCTCTGCGCGCACCAGCTTGCCGCGGGCAAGCGCGAGGACCGTGAAGCCAAGGGTCTCGAGCGGCGCGGCCGAATGAGCGCTCGCGAGCACCGCGCATCCGCGGCTCATCGCTTCGCGCACCAGCGCGGCGGCGAGCGCAGCGCCATCGCGGTCGAGCGCCGCGAACGGCTCGTCGAGCATCAGCGCGTCGGGCCGCGCGAGCATCGCGCGCGCGAGCGCAAGGCGCTGCTCCATGCCGCGCGAAAATCCGCGCACGCGCGCGTCGGCGGCGGCGCCGAGCGCGACGCGCTCGAGCCATTGCGTCGCCGTCCTGCGCGCGTCTGCGACGCCATAGAGCGCCGCATAGAATTCCAGGTTCTCGCGCGCGCTAAGGTTGGGATAGAGGAAGCTCTGATGGCTCAGCAGGCCCACCCGGCGGCGAAGCGCCGGCGCGAGCATGCGCGCCGGTTCGCCGAACAGCATCGCGTCGCCCAGGCTCGGCGCCGAAAGTCCGGCGAGCAACCGGATGAGCGTAGATTTTCCCGCCCCGTTCGCGCCGACCACCGCGAGGCCGCCGCCGGCTTCGACGCTCAGGTTGACCTCGCGCAGGACCGGCGTCGGACCGAAACTCTTGCCCAGTGCGCGCGCTTCGATAAGCGGCGCGGTCATCGCTCGGCCCGCGCGGCGGTGCGCGCCGCGACGGAAAGCGGCGCGCCGCATTCGCTGCAGAAATTCCCTGCCGCAACCTCGACGCCGCATTGCGGGCAGAAGCGGATACGCGCGGTGACCGAGGGCGGAGCCGCCGGCGCCGCCGCGGCGGCTTTGACCAGCCGCGGCCGCGCCGGCGCCGCATCGGGCGCGCGCAGACGCTCCAGCGCTGCGCTCGCGGCGAGCGCTCGCGCCATCAGGGCTTCGCGCAGCCCGGCGTAATCGGGCTCGGAGAGCTTGCCCATCTCGCGATCGAACTCCAGCTCGCGCAATCCCTGCATCGCGAGCCCTCGCTCGTGCTCGAGCCGTTCGGTCTCGGCCGCGTCGCGTCCGGCGCGCCGCGTCGCGAGCAATCCGCCGCCGAGCGGCGCGGCGACGAACAACGCCACGCTCGCGACGATCAGCACCGCGGCCAGGTAGAGCACGGCCTAGAGGCGCTCCCGCAACTCGCGTTCCAGGCGTTCGCGGAGCGCCGCGGCGGCTTTGCCCGACGGCGCGGTATCGCCAGGACCGGGACCGCCCGAGCCGGAACCGCCCGAGGGTTGCGGCGATCCGGACGTCGCGGATGCGCTGCCGCGCCATCGTCCCATCATCAGGACCACCAGGCCCCCGCCGATCATCAGTGCGACGAAGGGCATCGTCCACGCGAGCAGGTTGAAGCCCTGAGTGGTCGGCGCGGAGAGAATTTTCTCGCCATACTGTTTGCGGAAGTAGCCGATTATCTCGGCCCGGCCCATCCCGTGCGCGAGCATCGCGTCGATCCGCTCGCGCATCGGCACGGAGAAGCTGCAGTTCGGATGATTGCAGTTGGCGACCGTCAGGCCGCATCCGCACTGGCAGGTAAGTCCTTCCGCGATCTCCTGGCGGGTCGCGGCGGCCGCATGCGCCGAACGTATCGGCGCCATCAGCGGAGCGATCAGGATTGCGGCGAGCACCGCGGCCATCGCCGGCGCCGAGAATCCTCGTCCAGCGTTCATCGGGTCAATCGCCTCCCGGCGCGGGTTCGGCAGCCATCGCCTCATCCGCCCGCCCGAACGCGGCAGCCATCGCGGCGCGCTCGCGCACGTTGGGCCACATCACGACCACCGTGCCGACCGCCATCATGAGGCCGCCCGCCCAGAGCCAGAAAACCAGCGGCGTGAGAAACACCTCGAAGGTGGCAAGCCCGCTCTGATCGTCCACGCCGGCGAACACCACGTAAAGATCGGCGAGCGGGGTCGAACGAATCGCAACCCGCGTGGCCGGCTGCTGCGGGCGTTTGTAGAAGAGCCGCGCGGGCGTCATCGTCGCGATCTCGCGGCCGCCGCTTTTCACCTCGAGGCGCGCGCTCAAGTCCTCGAGATGCGCGGTCTCGACGCCGTTCATCCCGAGATAGGTAATCTGGTAGGCGCCGATGCTGAAGCTCTGCCCGGTGCGCACGCTGCGCTTGACCTCGGTCCTGAAGAAGGACGAAGCGACGATTCCGATGAAGGCGAAGACCACGCCGAGGTGGATGATATAGCCGCCGTAGCGGCGGTTGTTCTTGGCGACCAGATTGACCAGCGCGCGCGCCGGGGTTTCGTGCACCAGATGACGGCGCGCGATCACACCGCGGCGGAATTCGACCACTACCGTGCCGAGCGCGAACACGGCGAGCGAAAGCGCCGTCAGCACGTACCACTGACGCAGGCCCATCGCGAAGACCGCGATTCCCGCGCCGACGCCCATCGTGACCGGCGCGAGGAAAGTCCTAAGCAGCGTCTGCGGCGACGTCCGCCGCCACGCGATCAGCGGGCCCACGCCCATCAGGAATACCAGCCCGAGCGCGAGCGGCCCGTTGACCTTGTCGAAGAAGGGCGGCCCCACGGTTATCTTCACGCCGCGCACCGCCTCCGATAGCACGGGAAAGACCGTGCCCCAGAACACCGCGAACGCGATTCCCACCAGCATCAGGTTGTTGAACAGGAACGCGGCCTCGCGCGAGAGATAGGACTCGAACTCGGCCGGACTTTTCAAATCCCCGGCGCGGCTCATCAGCAGTGCCGTGTACGCGACGACGACCACGATCAGGAAGGTCAGAAAGTATGGACCCAGGCCCGATTGGGTGAACGAATGGACCGACGAAATGACGCCGCTGCGGGTGAGAAACGTGCCGAACAGCGTCAGCATGAAAGCCATCCCGATGAGCGCGAGGTTCCACACCTTCAGCATGTCCTTGCGCTCCTGGATCATCACCGAATGCAGATACGCGGTCATCACGAGCCATGGCATGAAGGCGGCATTCTCGACCGGGTCCCACGCCCAGTAACCGCCCCATCCAAGCACCTCGTAAGCCCAGCGCGCGCCGAACAGATTGCCGAGCGTGAGGAAGAACCAGGAGAAGATGGCCCAGCGCCGGGTCGTGCGAATCCATCCGTCGTCGAGCCGGCGTGTGACGAGTGCGCCGCAAGCAAAGGCGAACGGCACCGCTGCGCTGACGTAACCGGTGTAGAGCGACGGCGGATGAATCGCCATCCAGTAGTTCTGCAGGAGCGGGTTCAGATCGGAGCCGTCGGGCGGCACGCTGGCGAGCAGGTCGAACGGGCGGGTGACGAAGTTCAGCATCCCGAGAAAGAAGATCGCGATTGCGGCCAGCACGATCAGCGCCCACGGCGTAATCTCGGGGTTGCGCCGGCGGTTTTGAAAGGCCGCGATCGAGGTGAAAATCGAGAGCAGCCAGGTCCAGAAGAGCAGCGAGCCCTGCTGCCCGCCCCACAGCGCCGCGATTTTGTACTGGATCGGCAGCGTAACGCTGGAATACGAGGCGACGTACTCCAGCGAGAAGTCGCTGGTCAGGAGCCCGGTCCATAGCGCGGCAACCGCCACCGTCACCATCGCGCACATCGCCCACAGCGAGTGGCGCGCGCTCAGCAGCAGGTCGGGCGAGTTGCGGCGGATGCCGAGCAGGTTGGCGGCGATCGAATACACCGCGACCATCAGCGCAAGGGCGAGAGCAAGCTGACCTATGAGCGGCATTTCATTTTCACTTCGCGGGCTGCTTGGGGGCGTACTTGGACGGACACGACGTCAGCACCTGCCGCGCCTCGATCGTGCCGTCGGCGGCAAGCCGCCCTTCGACAATGACGTCGCGGCCCGCCGCGAACATGTCGGGCTTGGGCTCGCCGCGCGCGATCACGCGGAATTCAGACGGATCGGTGACGGCGACCGGTTTGACCGGCGAGCCGTCCGGATTGGGCGGCGAGACCATCACGAAACCGAGCGTCAGCGCCGCCGGGTCCCAGCTAATCGAGCCGGCCTTGACCCGTCCGGCCACGCGCAGCATCTGGCCGCTCAGTTGGGCCTCGCGTGCGCCGACCTCGTTGACCGTCAGATAGTATTCGGACGTGTTACGTACGGCCGTTGCGATGAGATAGCCGATGGCGAGCACGATAAGGCCCGCCCCGAGCACGAAACGCAGCTTCGAGGGCATCGAATTTCCTTATCCTTCGATATCCCGGCAATTGTGGCCGAGCGAGGCTGTTTCAAGCAAGCGCCGCTTCCTGGCGAAAATCGCCGCCGGAGGCGGAGACCGGCCATCTGAGCAGCCTCCGCAGCCGGACGATCCCGCGTCGATTCCGCGCCGCGCAAGGAGGATCGCGAGCCGATGCATCGCAGCGACTTCACCATTGTCACGCTGAACATCTTCCATGACCTCCCGGCGTATCGCCACCTCGAGCGCCGTCTGGAGCTTATCGCCGAGGCCATCGCGGCGCGCCGTCCGCACGTCGCCGCGCTCCAGGAGGTGCTGCGTGCAACGAGCAGCGGCGATATCGGCGCGAAAATCCGCGACCGGGTTAATCAGCTTTGCGGCGGAGAGCCCTACCGGCTCGATTACCTGGCGGCCGACGGCGCCGGCGAGGGCGAGTTCTCGTTCGACGAAGGGGTCGCGCTGCTGAGCCGCGCGGCGCCGGCGGGCCCGGCCAAAACGCTCAAATATGCGGCGCAGGTCGAGCTGGCGACCGAAGTGGCCGCCCATCGCTACCGCCTGCCGGATGACCGGGTCGCGTTGCGCCGGCGGTTTCGGCTGGAGAACGGCGCCGGCATCGAGGTGATCGTGTCGCATCTGACAGATCGGCCGGAGACTATCGGCGGGGCCGCAGTGCGGACGATGCAGGCGCGCGAGCTCGCCGCGTGGGCGCTGGCCGAGGCCGATCCGGATAGCGCGCTGATCGTTGCGGGCGACTTCAACGACGTTCCCGGCTCGGAGACGATCGCTCAATTGAGCCGCGCCGGCTTCATCGATCTGCACGAAGCCTTCGGCAGCGGCCCCGGCTACACCAACGATCGCGATGATATCGAGCTGACTGCCGAGCACCCATCGCACAATCAGCGCATCGACTACCTGATGATGCGTCCCGCGGCTGTTGGCCCCACGCACGAGGTAGGCGAACTCGCGCTGTTCGCCGACCGGCCGCATCGCCAGGGCGACGGCACGTGGCTTTGGCCGTCGGATCATATCGGCGTAGTCGCGACGCTGCGGTTGTAGTTCGTACCTCGATGGTGGACGCCTGCGGCCGAGCCCTCACTCCGCCTCGTCGCCGGATTCTCCCGCATCGCCGACGCCACGCGGGCCGAAGGCGACGCCCCGGCGCGAGGCGCGGATGAACTCGACCATCTCCGCCACTTCGGGCGTCAGCGGGCCCGCCGCCTCCAGCTCGGCGAGCGCAAGCCTGAGATTGCGGCGCTCGCCGAACAGGGTCTTGAAGGCGCGGCGCAGGGCGGAGATCGCGCGCGCGTCGATGCCCGCGCGGCTAAGCCCGACGGCGTTTATTCCGCGCAGCGTGTGAGTCCCGTCGGCGAGGCAAAACGGCGGGATGTCGCGGCTGGTGCGGCTCATCCCGCGCATCATCGCGAGCCGCCCGATCCTGACGAATTGATGCACCACGCAATTGCCCGAGACCAGCGCGCGGTCGCCGACTTCGGCCCATCCCGCGAGCAGCGCGCCGCCCGCGATGATCGCCGAGTTGCCGACGCGGCAGTCGTGCGCGACGTGCGCGTTCTGCATCAGGAAGTTGTCGTCGCCGACGATCGTGATGTCGCCGCGCTCGCTGCCGCGATGGACCGTCACGCCTTCGCGAAAGACGTTGCGCGCGCCGATCCGCACGCGGCGCGGAGCGCCGCTGTAGGCCAGGTCCTGCGGCTCGCCGCCGATCACGGCGTTGGGATGCAGTACGTTGGCCTCGCCCATCTCGACCTCGCCGAGGACCGTAACGTGGCCGATAAGCCGGGTGCGTGCGCCGATCCGGATCGCGCCGTCGAGCAGGCAAAACGCTCCGATCTCGACGCCCGGCGCCAGCACGACCTCGGGCCCAACCACCGCGCTGGGATGAATTCGGGGCGGCGCCGATGCGTCCTGTTGACTGCTCAATTGAGGAATTTCTTCTTCAGGTCGTCAGGATGCTCGCGATCCTCGACCTTGCCGCCGGCGACGCGATAGTCCTCTTCCGCCCACTTTCCGAGGTCAACCATTTGGCATCGCTCCGAGCAGAATGGGCGGAAGCGGTTGGCCGGCGTCATCTCCGCAGGCTGCTTGCAAATCGGACAGCGCATCGCCGTTCACCCAATTCGAGAATTGCCAGATGGCCGCGTGGCGCGCAAATCCCCATCCGGCGCACCAATCAGAAGACGTCGGAATTCCGGCAACGATCGGACCCGCCAGCCGGTCTGAAACTCACCGACCGATAGTCGAAGACGACGCGCTCGTTGTAACAGAAGGTGTCCCTGCCCACACCTTTGTACTCAGCGTGCACATCGAGCATCAGGGTCTCCTTGCCGGCGACGACGGATTTATAGGTGTCCAGCGGGAAGTAGGTATAGAAAAAGTGCGGCACGCCGGGCGAAAGCATCCCCGGCGACGTTGAGGACATCTCGCCGGGCGTGTCGGCTACGCGCTTGCCGCCCACCAGCGCGGTCACGGTGATGATCGAGCCGCTCGCCGGAATTTTACCGAAGTTGCGATATTGAACCACGGCCCGCGGATTGGGCGTATCGTCCTGCTCAAAGGTGACGCTCTGGACACCGACAAACGGGCGCTCCTCGACGGCGAAGACGTGCGAAGTTACCTGCGCTGTGCGCCACGCCGCGTACGCGCTGAACGCCGTCGCCGCCACCATCAGCAGCGCCATGAAATCGGCAAAGCGCAGGACCTCGGTCAGTCGCCGCATCATCGACTTCTCGGCGGCCGTCAGATGCCCGGTGGTCGATTCGACTTTGTCACTCATTTAATTTCGCCGACTATCCCGTTGAAGCCCAGGATCGGGAGCTCACAGTGCACCAGGCGGGGCGGGCAGCCGCGCAAGCTGAATGTCAGGCAGCACCTCTGGCCCTTGTCAAGGACTTGGATCAGGTCCTATCTCGATTAGGGGCTCAAGCCCCCTGCAGGGAGGCCGGGTCAACGTACGGCCCGATCCACGTGGGCGGGCTGCTAACAACGAGCGGCACAACTACAGCTAGGTGATGGCAGCCGATCTCGCGGGTTCGGTGGGCGACATTCTCGCGGAACTCGGCGTGGTGGTGATTCCACAGCTTCAGTCGATCTCCACCGAGACCCCGCGCAGTTCCTCCGAACGTATCGCACGGATCGTGATGAACTACAGGTTCGTCGATGCGCGGTCCGGTGAGGAACTGACCGTGCGGGTGGCCGGTGAAGGTGCGGAGACCGGCGACAAGGCGCCGTACTAGGCGCGAAGTTGCGCCTGGCTCAACCCAGTACGCGTCTCATCCCCGCATCCGAGGGAATCCGGGCCGCGACCTGAATCGATCGCACACTCTTTTGAACCATCCGAGCCGCTCGACGTTGAAATGCGGCATGATCGATTCAACAAAGAACGCGGACTTGGATGGAGCAACCAGAAGCCGGTCCCAATATTCGACCAGGATCGGCGCGATCCTCAAGCGCTGGCCGTTTCTCAAGCTGATTCTCAAATCGCGCGCCTTCAGATCGTAACTGGCGCGGCTCATGAAAGCGGAATCGGCAAATTCCGCCGCTTCGTGGTCGCCTTCCGGCGTCCGGCTCAGCACCGCGAGCTGGCCGCTCGACCAGTCCGGCTCGGTTTCAAGGGCGCTTCTGACGGCGTCCACGAACCGGTCTTCGATCAAAGGAGTCTGGAGCTGGCTCACGCGGTCCTCGGCCGTTTTGTTCGGCGCATGCAGAATGGCCCTTTTGGCTCGGAACTTTCTTTTCCTGACTTCGTGAAGTTATGGGGGCTCGACTCCAGCAGCGCCAATCTGTGACGAATTAATACGAGCACACGGTTTCATGCAGCACTTTCCCGTTGACTTGTCGCGATACAGGGTTCAACGATTTATTATGCCAACGCTAAAACGCATCGACCTGAATCGCAAGAAACACCGCTTGCTGGGCTGGTATATTGCGGTGCGCGAAAACCCGCGCGGTCAGACCCTGGCCGAGTATGCGCTTATCTTTGCGGCGCTCTCGCTCGCAGCTTTCACGGCCTACCAAACCATCGGAAATGGCACCCTTGCCTTGGGCAACGGCCTCAACAGCGAACTGACAAACGCCTGATTGCCCTCAAACAGCATTGGCGCGAGACCATGTCTGTCTCTGTTCCATAGGCTCGGGCCGTTTTTGGGCGCTTCTCTTGATCCGGCCGCTGCATTTTTAGATTTCGCAGCCGGTGCCGAGACTGGTTCGCCCGCCCTCCTCGCCCGTATAATCAGCGACATAAAACAAGCAACGTCCAAAGCGGACTGTTGACGACCAAACTGCTCCATTCTCACAATGGACTACGTAGTTTCCGAGCCAGAGCCATGCTCAACGTCTGCGCACAGATTTTGTGCGCGCTGACGGTGCTGGCGATGATTTCCGAATTTTGTAAACTGAGTACGCGCAGCTCGGACAATTGGCCCGACAGCCCACCATGGTCCCCCACCGGCTTGATACTCAAGGCTCGTCGAAGGCTCACCGACGGCTGAACTCGCCCGCGAGGGCTTTGCCGGCAGGGTCGCAGAATTCCTCGCCGACTCTACTCCATAGTCAGCCACGCCATGCGCAGCTCGTTGCGATGGCCCAAGG
>DASXMQ010000046.1:0-3046 GCA_036495625.1 Binataceae bacterium (SeqCode)
GCGAGGAGCTTGGCCAAGACGGCGAAATTTTCCGGCGGCCAGTTCTTTGAGGCCGCTCCGCTCCCAGGGAAAAGCAAGAAGACGCGTTTGTTTTCGAGACCGCGCCGCGCAAGTGCCCGCCTGGCCTCGTCGATATCGCAGGGCAGAACTTCAAGACGTGCGTCGGATGCGCCGTCGGGCGCCGCCGCGCGCTCGCCGATCTCGTCGAGATAGGCGGCGGCCACGTGGCCATCGCCCGCGGGACGAAAAGCATGAAAACTGACGGCTGCGGGGGAGGCGGCGGCTTCGAGCCGCCGGCGAAAGCGCGCATCGCCGCTGGCGAAGAACGAATAGACGCGCAAGAAGGGACGAAAGAATTGCGCCGCATCGGCGAGGCCGGGATCTTCGGCGAAGAGCGCGGCGACCTCGCGTCTGTCGATTGAATGGCCGCGCGCTATCGAATGGGCGCGCGTTATGCGGCTTTGCTCGAAGCCGATTCGCTCGACGGCGAAGCGCGCAAGCTCCTCGCGCGCCATCAGTTCCAGCGCCGCGCCGCGATGGCGCCGCAAAAGCGCGCGCAGCGCCGGAATCAGACAGATCAAATCGCCGAGCGCGCCCGGAAAGATCACCAGCACGCGCTCATCCGCGAACCGCGTCAACTCCGACGTCGCCATTGCCGACAATCTACCATTGCGCCGCCGCCAGCGGTTCACCTCACGCGGCGTTAATCACCGCCCGTCCGCTCTGCCGAAGCGCACCGGGGTAGCGTCCAAGTAGTCGCAAAACGCCGGCGAATGCGGCAAAATCGACCCATGCCGAACAGCGTGGCGCGCTCACCGCTCGAACTCATCGGCCATACTCCCGTGGTGCGGCTGAATCGCCTTCCGGGCAAGGACGACGCCGAAATCTGGGCCAAGCTCGAGAGTTTCAACCCGGGCGGCAGCGTCAAGGACCGGATCTGCGTTGCGATGGTCGAAGCGGCGGAGCGCGAGGAACGGCTTAAACCCGGCGAGACCATCGTCGAGCCGACCTCGGGCAACACCGGAATCGGCCTGGCGCTGGTGGCTGCGGTCAAGGGTTATCAGCTCATCCTCACGATGCCCGATACGATGAGCGAGGAGCGGCGCTCGCTCCTTGCGGCGTACGGCGCGCGGCTGGTATTGACGCCAGACACGCGCGGGATGCATGGCGCGATCGCCAAGGCGCAGGAACTGGCGCGCGAAAACCCGCGCTACTTCATGCCGCAACAGTTCAGCAACCACGCCAATCCGGACGTTCATTACGCGACCACCGGCCCCGAACTCGCGGGCCAGCTCGAGCGAATCGATGCGTTCGTGGCCGGCGTCGGCACGGGTGGCACGATCACCGGCGTCGGACGCTACCTGCGCGAGCATTTCGGCGGCCGCCCGCTGATCGTGGCGGTCGAACCCAAGAATTCTCCGGTGCTGGAGGGGGGCGAACCCGGGTTCCACAAGATCCAGGGGATCGGAGCCGGGTTCGTGCCGCAAAACCTCGACACCAGCGTATATGACGAGATCATCGCGGTGAGCGATGAGGAAGCGACGATACATACGCGCCGCCTCGCCCGCGAAGAGGGATTGCTGGTCGGGATCTCCTCGGGCGCGGCATGCTGCGCGGCGCTCCAGGTGGCAAAGCGGCTTGGACGCGGCAAGGTCGTCGCGACAATATTCTGCGATACCGGCGAACGCTACCTGACGACCGATCTTTTCCAGGCCGAGGGAATATGAGCGCGCCGCGCGCGGAGCTTTCGCCCAAGCTCGAGCGGCTGCGAGCGATCTTCGCGCCGATGCGCTCGGCGATGGTCGCGTTCTCGGGCGGGGTCGATTCGACGTTCGTCCTGCGCGTCGCGCATGACGTCCTCGGCGAGCGGATGCTCGCGCTGACCACGACCTCGCCGACGATGCCCGACGATGACCGGCGCTCGGCGCTCGAGATGGCGCGGAGGATCGGCGCGCGCCACCTGGTCGTCGAATCCAACGAGCTCGAGGTTCCCGGCTACGCCGAGAATCCGCTCAACCGATGCTACCTGTGCAAGCACAACCTGTTCACGGTCTGCGAGGCCAAGGCGGCGGAACTCGGAATCGACGTGATCGTCGACGGACTCAACCTCGACGACCTGCATGACTATCGCCCTGGGATCAAGGCCGCGGGCGAAAGGCACGTCCGCCATCCGCTGGTCGAAGCCGAACTGAGCAAGGCCGAAATTCGCGAATTGTCGCGCGCGCTGAGCCTGCCGACCTGGGATCGGCCGGCGTCGCCCTGCCTTTCGTCGCGGTTTCCGTATGGGACGCGGATCACGCCCGAAGGACTCGAGCAGGTCGAGCGCGGCGAGCGGCTATTGCACGCGATGGGCTTTCGGATCGCGCGCGTGCGCCATCACGGCGACGTCGCGCGGCTGGAGGTCGAGCAATCGGAAATCGCGCGGCTGCTCGAACCGGCGATGCGCGAAGGTGTCGATCGCGAGTTGCGCAAACTCGGCTTTCGCTTCGTGACCGTCGATCTGAAGGGCTTCCGCTCGGGTTCGCTAAATGAGAGCGTCGCGCGCGCGGCGCCCGCAGACTCCACAGGATCCGGCGCCGCTCGGTAAAGAGGGCGGGAGTTTTTAGCCGACCGAACCGCGCGCGGCCAGCGCCTCGGCGATTTCGAGATCGGCCGCTGTGGTGATTTTCAGATTCGCGGCGGAGCCTTCGACCACCTCCACTCGCCCGCCGCACCGCTCGATCAACTCGGCGTCGTCGGTCGCGGCCCATCGCCCGCTGAGCGCGCGCTCATGCGCCGCGATCAGCCGCTCGCGCCTGAAAGCCTGCGGCGTCTGCGCCTGCCATAATCCCGCGCGCGCAACCGTTGCCGCGATCGTACTGCGGCCCTCCTCGACGCGTTTCAGCGTGTCGGCGACGGCGATCGCCGCGATCGCGCCGTCGGCGCGCGCGGCCGCTTCGATGCAGGCATTGAAGAGCGCGGGCGGCGCGAACGGCCGCGCCGCGTCGTGGACCACGACGATTTCGCTTTCCGCACTCGTGATCCCGAGCGCGATTCTCACCGAATC
>DASXMQ010000047.1:0-4929 GCA_036495625.1 Binataceae bacterium (SeqCode)
GACCATCGCCCGCCGCGCGCCTGTACACGGCGGCATCCTGGACCAGCGGACAAAACGTCACCGCCAGCGGCACCCCCTCTATCGAGTCGTCCACCACTTCGTGCCAGTTGAGAATCTTGATCGGATACGCGCGCGCCCGCCCCTCGAACACCACGCCGATCACCTTGTCGTTCGCCTCTAGAAAGGCCGCCTGGCCGGCCCTGACGAATTGCGGGTCCTGCACCGCCGGAATCGCATCCTTGGCCGGGCCGCCCTCGCGGATTTCTGCGGGCGGCACCACGTGATGGGTCAGATCGAACCCGCAGAGCATCGGATGGAGCGCGAAAGCGGCGGCGATCGGCCACAGGCGGGCCCAGCCGCCGGCGCGGCCACGGCCGCCTCCTCTGCCCATCGGGGCGGCGCTCAGCGCGGCGCGCATCTCTCACACCTTAACTGGCAAGCCGCGCGCGATCGTGCGGCGCGGCAAAATCGATCGCCGGACCCTTGGGCACGATGCGGGTCGGATTGATCATTGCGTGGCTCGCGTAATAGTGGCGCTTGATGTGCGCGAGGCTGACTGTCTCGCTTACGCCGGGCGTCTGGTAAAGCTCGCGCGTGTAGCCCCACAGGTTCGGGTAGTCAATGACGCGGCGCAAGTTGCATTTGAAATGACTATAGTAAACGGCGTCGAAACGCACCAGTGTGGGGAACAGCCGCCAGTCAGCCTCCGTCGTGCGCCCGCCCATCAGGTAGCGCCGGTCTGCCAGGCGGTGCTCCAGGCTATCGAGGGTCGCGAATAGAGGGTCGAACGCCGCTTCGTAGGCTGCCTGCGATTTGGCGAAACCGCACTTGTACACCCCGTTGTTGAAGGTGTCGTAGATGACCGCGTTGAGCTCGTCGATCTCCGCGCGCCGATCAGGCGGGTAGAAATCGCCGGCGGCGGCGCCAACCGCGTCGAAGGCCGAGTTGAACATGCGGATTATCTCCGACGACTCGTTGCTGACGATGGTTTTGCGCTCGCGATCCCATAGCACCGGAACCGTGACGCGCCCGGTATAGTCGCCGCGGGCCCGCGTATAGATCTCATGCAGATAGGCGGCGCCGAAGAGATGATCGCGCGTCGCGCCGGGCGTGAGCGAACCGTTCGGCGCGCTGAAGGCCCATCCGTCGTCCCCCATGAATGGGTCCACCACGGACAGACCGATCGCGTCGCCGAGCGCTTTGAGCGCGCGCACGATGAGTGTGCGATGAGCCCACGGACAGGCGAGCGAGACGTACAGGTGATAGCGCCCGCGCTCGGCCTTGAAGCCGCCCTCGCCGCTCGGCCCGGGACTGCCGTCGGCGGTCACCCAGTTCCTGAACACGGTCGGCGGGCGAACGAAGTTCGCGCCCGCCGAGCGCAGGTCGTCGCGATGCCATTGGCCGTCAATCATCATTCCCATGGGACGACTCCCGACGTGGTCTCAAACTGGCTTCTTGCACGCAGCCCGCCAATGTCCAAGATAATATGCAGGTGGGCCAAGATCCGACAGACCCGATAGATCCTGACCTGAAGGACCTTCAGGCGCTGCTCTATCGCCTGATAACCGCGCCCGAGGGCGTGGCTGCAGGTCTCGCCGCCGAGCGTGCGCCATGGCCCAGGACGTTCGACGATCTGGAACGGCTGATCGAGAGCGATGATCGGCTGTCCGCGGGCGAGCGGCTCGAGATTTACGCCAATGCCTACTTCTATCGCATCCTGGACTGTCTCAAAGAAGATTTTCCGGCGACGCTCGCGACGCTCGGCGCCGACAACTTTCACAATCTCGTCACCGGCTATCTCATCGAGTATCCGCCGACCGAGCCCTCGATCTCGCATGCGGGCCGCTATCTGAGCGAGTTCCTGCGCAACCATCCGTTCACCGAGCGATGGCCCTTCATTGCCGACCTCGCGCGGCTCGAGCGGGCGCTCATCGAAGTCTTCCATGCGCCCGACGCCGAGCCGCTCGGCGCCCCGACGATACGCTCCGTCGCGCCCGAAGATTGGCCCGGACTCGAGATGCGGGCGCATCCGGCGCTGGCGATCGTCAATTGCGAGTGGCGCGTCGATGAATTTCTGCGCGCCGTGGAAACCCCCGCGGACGGAGCCGCGGGAAGCCCGCAAGCGCCCGCGCGCTCGCCGGTCAGCGTGCTGGTGTGGCGCAGGGCCTCACAGGTCCATTATCGCGCACTGGAGCATCCGGAGCGCGCGGCGCTCGAACTGGTGCGCGCTGGGACGAATTTCGCGGCAGTATGCGAGGCGATTGCCGCAGCAGCCGCCGATTGCGATTCGGGTGAGCCCGTAGCGCTGATCAATCGGCTGTTCGCGCGATGGCTCGGCGACGGCGTGCTTATCCTTGCACACGGATGATCCGCGGGCGGCCACCTGCGACCGTTAGGTTGCCGAGACTGGGCGAGAGCGCAGTCTAGATCGGCTTGTCGCGCAGTTCTGGATGCTCCAGCAGTTTGTAGCTGACCAGTGACGTTGGTATGCCCTCATCCAAACTGCGGAGGCGAAAGTACGGTGCGTCGCTGCCCCCGCCGCTCTTCAGGCTCACCACCTCGTGCACTCTGCCGCGGAAAACAACCCGGCTGCCCGGCAGCATCCTGATGGCTGCGTGCTTCTCCATCGTGGCTCCCTCCCCCACCCCTTTGAGTTCACCACTGACCCCGACCAATGATCGAGGAATTATTGCAGGGGCGGCTCCTTGTCAAGGATCGCGAGGCTCCGGGGCGCACGTGCTTGACACGGCGGCGCCTATATTGCTCCAACCTATCGCGAAGCGAACGAGGAGAACGTAACCAACATGGCTATCGTAAGGGGCGAACAGCTAATCGCGCGGTGCTTTAGAAGCGAAGGCGTCGACACGATCTTTTTCATGATGGGCGGCCCGACCAGCGGCACCGCCGGCGCCTGTCTCGAACTCGGCATGAAGGGCATCTATGTCCGCCACGAGCAGGCGGCGGCGATGATGGCGCATGCGTACGCGCGCGTCACCGGCAAGGCGGGAATCTGCATCACGCCGTCGGGGCCGGGCACGGCCAATGCGCTCACGGGGCTCGCCAACGCATGGGCCGACGCCACGCCGATAATCGCGATCGGCGGTTCGGCGCCGATGCGCGCGACCACGCTCGACGCTTTCCAGGAGATGGACCAGGTCGCGATCATGAAGCCCGTGGTCAAGGCGGCCTACCGGGTGGAC
This sequence comes from Binataceae bacterium (SeqCode), assembly GCA_036495625.1. Taxonomy (GTDB): domain Bacteria; phylum Desulfobacterota; class Binatia; order Binatales; family Binataceae; genus JAKAVN01. The sequence continues at coordinate 3,201 of DASXMQ010000047.1, forward strand.
ATGGCAAGCCGCATTCCGGAGTACATCAGCGTCGCGTTCCGCGAGGCGCTCGATGGAAAAAAGGGCCCGGTTTACCTCGACCTCCCCGGCGACATCCTCAATCACAAGGTTGACGACGAGAAAATCCTGTTCCCCTCAAACTACCGCGTCGAGAGCCGGCCGGCCGGCGATCCGGTGCAGGTGGAGCGCGCAGTCGAAATGCTCGCCGCGGCCGAGCGGCCGATCGTCGTCACCGGCAGCGGAGTGCTCTGGTCGAGCGCATCGGCCGAGCTGCGCGACTTTATCGAGAGCACCGGATTGCCGTTCTACACCACGCCGCAGGGCCGCGGCGTAATCCCCGAGGACCATCCGCGTTCGTTTCCGGGGGCCCGCTCGATGGCGTTTCGCGAAGCCGACGTGGTGCTGGTAGTGGGCGCGCGGGCGAACTCGATGCTCTCGTTTTTGCGCGCGCCGCGCTTCTCGCCCAACGCGCGCTTCATCAGCGTCAACCTTGACGGCCGCGAGATCGGACACAATCGCGCGGTCGAGGTCGGAATCGTCGGCGACGCCAAAATGGTGCTGCGCCAATTAGCCGAGGAGGCCGAGGGCCGCTTCGAACCGCATCGCGAGAGCGAGTGGGTGGCGCAACTGAGCGCCAAGCATCGCACCAACCAGGAGCGCTCCGCGCCGCTACTCCACTCCGACGCCGTGCCGATCCATCCGCTGCGTCTGTGCCGCGAGGTCCGCGACGCGATCTCGCGCGACACCATCCTGATCGTCGATGGCCACGAGATTCTGAACTTCGCGCGCCAGTCGATTCCGATCTACCAGGCGGGATGCAGCCTCAACGCGGGACCGCACGGATGCATGGGCGTCGGCGTGCCCTTCGGCATCGGCGCCAAGGTCGCAAAACCCGGCTCGCCGGTGCTGGTGCTCTCGGGCGACGGCGCGTTTGGATGGAACGGAATGGAGATGGACACGGCGATTCGCCATCAACTGCCGATCGTGGTGGTGGTCTCGAACAACGCGGGCTTCACCTCGCGCAAGACCGGCGGCACGGTCGGGCGGGAGCTCGGCTGGCAGCGCTACGACAAGATGGTCGAGGCGCTCGGCGGCTACGGCGAGTTCGTCGAAAAGCCCGACGATATCCGCGGCGCGATCGAGCGCGCGTTTGCGAGCAACAAGCCCGCGCTGGTCAACGTCTGCACCGATCCGGAGGCGCAGGCGACCACCGACATGGGCTTCGCGGGCTACTGACCATCGGGCGTGTGCCCGCCCATGCGACGCCGCTCGCCCTGGGTGGCGGCCGGCGCCGCGAGGACGGTTCGCGATCGCGGCGCGGCAGGGCGCCTAACGTCCGCTGGTGCGCCGCGCGACTTCGAGCACGCGGCGCGCGCGCGTCAGATGCGGCACGTCCACCATCTCGCCGCGAAAGGTGAACGCCATCCGCCCGGCCTTGCGGTTCTCCTCGAACGCCGCAAGCAATTCCTCGGCGTCCGCGACCTCCTGCTTGCTTGGCGAGAAAACCTCGTTGACGATTTCGATCTGGCTCGGATGAATCGTGATCTTGCCGGTGAAGCCCATCCAGGCGCCCTCGATACAGTCGCGGCGGCATCCGTCGGGATCCTTGATGTTGACGAAGACAGTGTCGATCGGCTGGACGTTGGCGGCGGTCGCCGCGAGCAGCGTCATGATCCGCGCGTAGCGGAACACTTCGAGAAACTCGCCCCGCTCGTCGCGATTGCGCCGC
>DASXMQ010000048.1:0-4246 GCA_036495625.1 Binataceae bacterium (SeqCode)
CGTGCAGGTACTCGGTCTCGTTCTTGAACACCTCGATGAACTCAACCAGTCCGCGGTTGCCTACGTTAAGCGCGCCGTTGAGCTCGAGCACGCGCGGATCGCCTTCGGAATACTGATCGAGCTTGGAGATATCCTCCGAGCCGATCAGCACGGAGGTGTCCTGGTTGTTGGGATCGACCGGAGGCACCACGCCGATTCCGATCCGGTTGCGCTTGGAGAAATTGCGCGTCTCGATCGGAAATTCCTCGTAGCGCTGGCCGAACTCTTCTTTCAGGCGGTAGCGGCACACCGGGCACAGATCGCCCTCGATGTGGACCCCGAGCATCTTCTCGAACTCGCGCCGCAGATGGCGCGGGATCAGATGCAGCGGTTCCTCGTGCATCGGACAGCCCTCGATCGCGTACACCGGGCTCGCCTGCTCGAGGCCGCGCTGTACGCGCTCGACCAGCGAACTCTTGCCCGAACCGACCGGGCCCATCAGGTAGAGCACCTGGCGGCTCTCCTCGCCCTTGAGCGAGGCCGAATGAAAGTAACGCACGAGCTGTGCGATGGTGCGCTCGATGCCGAAGAACTCGTCGGCGAAGAAGTTGTAAACCTTCACCGGCTCGTCCTTGTACAGGCGCTTGGTGCGCGGATCGTCGGAATCCTGGATGTTGTGCATCCCGATGGAGATGATCAGGTCGTAAACGCGCGCGTGGGAGAGCTTGGTGAAGGTGGGGTCGGCCTTCACGACCTCCAGGTATTCGAGCAGCGTTCCACGCCACTGCTTCGATTCACGAGAGGCCCGGTCTTGCTTGATCACGCGCTCGAAATCGTTAACTGCGGTCATCAGCAGACTCCTTGTTAGAGCAGACGCCTATGGAAAATTTTGCGATGCGGAAAAAACGGGCAGGACGATTCTGATTCTGGGGTTACCACGCATCCGTATGACATTGAGCATAACCGAACCTGCCGCTCGATCAATGCGCATGAATGATTAAAATCACCGCAAAGGCCCGGTTGTCCACAACAAATGTATTATCCGCCGTGGCGCGCATTTATGCGATAGCTGGCTCCGATAGCTGGCGAGAGCCGTTCAGGCCTCCGTTTCTACGCAAAACCCGCAGAGTTTGCATCTATCCGGGTTGCTTCAATCTCGCCCGCGCAGATGCGGCGCCATCGGGATCGATTCGCCGAGCGCAAGCCGTCCGCGATCATTGCGCACCTGCGCCGCCAGCACCCGATCGTCGTGCGCGAACGACACCCACCATCCGCCCGCCACAGCGCGCGCCAGGTAATCCGCCTTGACCTCCATCGTGCGCAACGCATCGAGGTCGTAGGCCTGGTTCCACGGACCCTTCATGTGCGAGCGCGTGGGCACGATATCCGCCAGATGCACGAAGCATCCCCCGGCCGCGTCGCCCGCTCCGATGACTTGCACGATCTGATGATCAGCGGTGTGGCCGCCGCTCACGCGGACGTGGAGCCCGGGCATCAGTTCGACGTCGCCGTCGAGCGCCTCGAGCGAGTTGCCGAGCGGCGCGAGGCACTCTTCTATGTGACGATACGCGGCCCGCAATCGTTCATTGCGCGATCCGCTCGCGATTTCCATCTCGCCTCGCTGCACCATCACGCGCGCCCGTGGAAACGCCGCCTCGAGCGCGCCTGACTCGCGCCGCCGCACGATTCCGCCGCAGTGATCGAAATGCAGATGCGACAGCACCACGTGCGTCACGTCGCCCGCTTCCATCCCGAGCGCGCGCAGCCCGTCCGGGAGCCATCCTTCGCCGTGGTCGAAAATCTTGCGCTCGACCGCGCTCAGGCGATTGCCGATTCCGGTATCGACCAGCACGGCGGCGCCGCCGCGCATGATGAGCGGGCAGGTGAGATTCAGGCGGATGCGGTTGTTGTCGTCGGCCGGATGCTCGCGTTGCCAGAGCTCGCGCGGAACCACGCCGAACATGCATCCGCCGTCGTTGCGCCAGAGCCCGTCGCTGAGCATCGCAATCTCGAATTCGCCGATTCTGATTTTTCCCGGAGCGTCCATTTTTTCACCAGGGCGCGCGGCGCGCTCGCCTCACGCGCTTCCAGCGAGCCACAGCCCGAGCATCAGCGCGACCGCGCCGAGCCCCGCCATCGCGCCGTATATCCGCATGAGCCGCCGTTCGGCGCCGCCGGATCCCGTCGCGCCGAGCCGCGCCGTGGTTCCCCATGCGATCGCGAGCGCGGCGGCCATCGCGCACAGCAGCGCCACCTTCGCGCCCAGAACCTCGACGAACGCGGCCGGCAGCCGGTAATGCCGCTCGCGCGCGACGTAAGCCAGATTCGCGATTCCGCTGAGCGGCAGGACCACGATCGCGGCCAGGTTCAGTCGATTGAGCGTGGGCGCAACGCGCCCGGCGAAACCTGCGCGCTCGTCCTCGGTGGACGCGCCGGCGGCCAGCAGGAAGCTAAGGCTGACGGCGACCCATGCCGCGCCGCACAGCACGTGAATCCATAGGATGACGGTTCTCAGCATCGCTGGCCGGCCGTCAACGTCGCCCGGCCGCGGGTCTCGCCGCAAATTCTCCCGCTTCGGGACGCATCCACGGCGGCTCCAATGCGTCTCACACTAGCGGAGGCGCGAGTGTTGTTGAAATCGCCGAATTGCACTAACAGAAGGGTATCGGTGCGCGCGGCGCAAGGAGCGGTGCTCGCGCGCGGCGGTTTCGCACGCCGAGGATGCTGCGCCGCACGAGCGCCGCGCGGCGAGGCATCTGGCGCGCCGGACAAAGCGATCCCGCGAAGTCAGTTCTGCAAAATTGGTGAAGAAATAATGTTCGACCCGTATATCGAAGCCTGGGAGTTGCGCGAACTGGTGCGCAAAAAAGATCTGCGCCCGCGCGAGGTCGCGGAATTTTACCTCGCTCGAATCGAACGGCTCAATCACAAACTCGGGGCCTACATGACGGTCGCCGCCGAGCGCGCGCTCGCCGACGCCGACCGCCTCGAGCGCGCTGGCGCCGCGGAGGCGGCCGCGATGCCGCTTTACGGCGTCGCCTATTCGCTCAAGGACCTGACCTGGACCCGTGATATCCGCACCACGCTCGGCTCGAAGAATTTCGAAAACTTTCGCCCGCGCGCCGACGCCGAGCTTGCGGTGCGTCTGCGCGAGGCCGGCGGAATCCTGCTCGGCAAAACCACCACGCCCGAACTCGGCGGCCGTCCCACCACCGAGGGTGGCCTCTGCCCGCCGGCGCGCAATCCATGGAATCCGGAATTCAGCGCCGGCGGCTCGAGCGGCGGTGCCGCGGCGCAGGTCGCGGCGGGGATGGGCCCGCTCGCCGAGGGCACCGACGGCGGCGGTTCGATCCGCGTGCCGGCGGCGTGCAGCGGCGTCGTCGGCCTCAAACCTTCGCGCGGCCGGATCAGTTTCGCCCCGGTGATGGGCGAGGGATGGGCGGGGTTCGCGACCGAGGGACCGATCGCGCGCTCGGTGCGCGACGTCGCGCTGATGCTCGACGTGATGGCCGGTCCGGCGGTGGGCGACCCGTACTGGGCGCCGCCGCCCGCCAAATCGTTTGTCAGCGCCGTTGCGGATCGGCCCAAGGGCTTGCGACTCGCGTTCATCGCCGAAAGCGCGCTCGGCCCGGTCGATCCTGAGGTTCGCGCCGCGCTGGATCGCGCGTGCGGCGTTTTTCGCGCGATGGGTCATAGCGTCGAGCCGGTCAACGTCGATCCGGCAAAGCGCCTCGCCGACTACACGCGCATCGCGATAACCGCCGGCATTGGCACCGTGCCGATCAAGGATCCCGATGCGATGGACCCGGTGGTGCGCCGCGCGTGGGAGGCCGGCCGGCGCCTTTCCGCCGTCGACTACCTGGGAGCGGTGGTGCGGATGCACAACACGTCGCGCGAGATTGTGCAGGCGCTCGCGCCTTACGACGCGACGCTCGCGCCGACACTGCCGAGCGCGGCGCCGCGGCTCGGCATGCCGACCGATGATTTCGAGCAGTGGCTCTATCCGTTCATCCAGTTCACTTTTCCCTGCAACGCCACCGGGCAGCCGGCGTTCTCGCTGCCCAACGGATTCACCAAATCCGGGCTGCCGATCGGTCTGCAGATAATCGGCCGCCCCGCGGGCGAGCTCGAAATCATCGCGCTCGCCGCGGCGTTCGAGGAAGCCGCGCCGTGGCGCGATCGCCGTCCGCCGCTGGATTGACGCCCGCTAGCCGCGCGCGAGCATCGATTTGATCTGCCGCACGTAGCTGATATTGGCCTGGCCGCC
>DASXMQ010000049.1:0-10115 GCA_036495625.1 Binataceae bacterium (SeqCode)
GCCCGGCGGACGCGCTGGGCGCGTTGCTCAAGGGCGCGCCGGTGGTGGTCCTCGTCGGGCGCGCCAACGCCGGCAAATCGACCCTGTTCAACCGGATCGCGCGGGGCCGCCGCGCGATCGTTAGTCCGATCGCCGGCACCACGCGCGATCTCAACCTCGACCAGGCCGAGCATCGCGGACGCAGTTTCTTCGTCATCGACAGCGGCGGACTCGAATTGGGCGGCCGCGAGCGGATGGGCAAGCGGGTCGCGGAAGACGCGCTGCGCGCGGTCGCGCTGGCCGACGTCGTGGTCTTCATGCTCGACGGGCGAGGCGGCCTCGGCCCCGGCGATCGCGAAGCCGTCGATCTGATTCGGGCGACCGGACGGCCGATGGTCGCGGCGGTCAACAAGATGGACCGCGCGGGGATGGAAGCGGCGGCCGCCGAGTATCATGCGCTCGGAATCTCGCCGATGCTGCTCATCTCGTCGGCTCACGGACGAGGGATCGAGGACTTGCTGGACGAGATCGTCGAACGGCTGCCCGCCGCCGAGGCTGCGGCGTCGGCGCCGCCCGATCTGCGGCTCGCCATTATCGGCCGGCCCAACGTCGGCAAATCGTCGCTGCTCAATCGCCTCGCCGGTTTCGAGCGCGCGATCGTTGACGACACGCCCGGCACCACCAGAGATCCGGTTGACGTGCGCCTGCGCGCCGCCGACCGCGACGTGCTTCTGATCGACACGGCCGGAATCCGCCGCCCGGCGAGGGTGGAAGGTGAGCTCGAGCATTTCTCCGTCGGCCGCGCGATCGAGACGATCCGCCGCGCCGAAGTGCTGGTGCTGGTGATCGATTCTACCGAGGGCGTCACCGACCAGGACGCGCGGCTGGCGCATCTGGTCGAAAGCGAGGGCCGCGCCCTGGTCGTGGTCTGCAACAAGTGGGACCTTGCCGCGAAGGCCGGGCGGCGGGTCGCGGCCTTCGTGCGCGACGCCGAGGCGCAGGTGCCGTTCCTGGGGTTTGCCGAGATGCTGTTCACGTCGGCGCTAACCGGCGACGGCGTGGACAAGATCATACCGGCGGCGATGAAGGCGGCCGATTCATGGCGCGCGACTTTCCAGACCGCGAACCTCAACCGCATCCTGGCCGAGGCCACGGCTGCGATGGATCCGCCGATGATCGAGCGGCGGCGGCTACGGCTGATGTACGTAACGCAGGTCGGTCATTCGCCGCCCCGGCTCGCGTTCTTCGCCAACGTCGAACGCGACATTCCGGCGCACTACCTGCGTTTTCTCACGACCCGATTTCGCGCCGCGCTTGGACTCGTCGGTACGCCGCTTTTGATGAGCTTCCGCCGCACCGGCCGCACCTGGGCCGAGGCGCGCGCGAGCGGCGCCGTGCGGCCGAAAGAATCGCCCAAAAAGCCGCCCGCCAAGACGCCCACAAAGACCTCCGCGAAGACCTCGTCCGCCAAGACATCCGTCAAGACCTCCGCCAAGCCGTCCACGAGAGCGCCCAAGGCGAAGGGATGAAGGACCGGATGGGCGAGGCCGCGGCCGGCGCCGGACGACGCGGCTTGGCCGTTGTGGAAAGGTGCGCGCCCGCCGCATTTCGCCGCGTCAAACGGGTCGGATATAGTAGCTATACACAAGGTCGGTTTTAGTGATCCTGATCCTGGATTTCGGCAGCCAGTACACGCAGCTAATCGCTCGCCGCGTGCGCGAGGCCAAGGTCTATTGCGAGATTCATCCCTACAATCTCGCGATCGAAAAGATTCGCGCGCTGCATCCGCGCGGAATCATCCTCTCCGGCGGCCCCGCGAGCCTCTACGAGGCCGACGCGCCGGATATCGCGTCCGAAGTGTTGCACATCGGATGCCCGGTGCTGGGGATTTGCTACGGGCTCTACGTGATCGCGCAGCATCTCGGCGCGCATAGCGCGGGCGCCGGCAAGCGCGAATACGGTCCAGCCGAACTCATCATCGACCGCCGCGACGAATTGTTCGAGGGGCTCGCCGACCGCGAATTCCCGGTATGGATGAGCCACGGCGATCGCGTCGAGGCCATTCCGCCCGCGCTCGAAGCGATCGCGCATAGCGGTAATTCGCCCTATGCCGCGGTCCGCTCGCACGACGGGCTGCTGCGCGGCATCCAGTTTCATCCCGAAGTCGCGCACACGCCGTGCGGGACGCGGGTGCTCGGCAACTTCGTGCACCGGATTTGCGGCGAGCCGGGCGATTGGACGCCGGCCGCCTTCGTCGAGACCAAGCTCGGCGAGATTCGCGCGCGCGTCGGCGCCGACGGCCGCGTGCTGATGGGGCTTTCGGGCGGCGTCGATTCGTCGGTCGCCGCCGTGCTAATCCATCGCGCGATCGGCGACCGCCTTAAGTGCGTCTTCGTGGACACCGGCCTCCTGCGCGCGGGCGAGCGCGAGCGGATGGAGACGGTCTTCGCCGGGCAACTGGGAATCTCGCTCAGCGTGGTGGACGCTTCCGAGCTTTTTTTCAAGCGCCTCGCCGGCGTACTCGACCCCGAACAGAAGCGGCGCATCATCGGCCATACCTTTATCGAAGTTTTCGAGAAGGAGGCCGAACGGCTCGGCGGCGCGAAATTTCTCGGCCAGGGAACGCTCTATCCGGACGTGATCGAATCGGTCTCGTTCAAGGGCCCCTCCGCCGTGATCAAGTCGCATCACAACGTCGGGGGATTGCCGGAGCGGATGCGCCTTGAGCTGGTCGAGCCGCTGCGCGAGCTTTTCAAGGACGAAGCGCGCGCAGTCGGTCGCGAACTCGGCCTCGGCGCCGACGTCGTCGATCGCGAGCCGTTCCCCGGTCCGGGACTGGCGGTGCGGATCGTGGGCGAGGTGACGCGCGAGCGCGTCGAGCTATTGCGCCGCGCCGACCTGATCGTGATGGAAGAGGTCGCGGGGGCCGGGTTGGGCGCGCGTCTGTGGCAGGCGTTTGCCGTGTTGCTGCCGCTCAAGACCGTGGGCGTGATGGGCGACGGGCGCAGCTACGAGAGCGTGATCGCGATTCGCGCGGTCGAGTCGTCCGACGGGATGACCGCGGACTGGGCGCGGATCGATCCGGCGCTGCTCGCGCGCCTCTCCAACCGCATCACCAACGAGGCGCGCGGCGTCAACCGCGTCGTTTACGACATCACCTCCAAGCCGCCCGCGACCATCGAATGGGAGTAGCACGCGCGTGACCGTACGTACCCGCTACGCGCCGAGCCCGACCGGCGCGCTGCATATCGGCAACGTGCGCTCGGGATTGTTTGCCTACCTGTACGCGCGCCACAACGGCGGCGAGTTCATCTTGCGCATCGACGACACCGACCAGGAGCGCTCGACCGAGGAGTCGCTCGCCGAGATTCTCGAAAGCCTGCGATGGCTCGGGATGGAATGGGATAAAGGACCGCCCGATCGCAGCTACTTCCAGTCAAGCCGCTTCGACCGCTATCGCGAGGGCGCGCTTCAGTTGCTGCGCGATAAAAAGGCCTATCCCTGTTACTGCACCGCCGAGGAGCTGGAAGCGAAGCGCAAGCAGGCCGAACGCGAGCATCGCAAGCCCGGCTATGACGGCAAGTGCCGCGACCTGCCGTTCCCCGCAGAGCTCGAACTACCCGACAAGCGCGCCGGGCGCAATTACACGATTCGCTTCCGCTCGCCGCGCACCGGCCAGACCGTGGTCGAAGACCGCGTCAAGGGGCGCGCCGTGTTCGACAACGCGGAACTCGACGACCTGATCATTTTCCGCTCCGACGGCGTGCCGACCTACAACTTCGCCACCGTGCTCGACGACGCCGACTTCGGCATCACCCACGTCGTGCGCGGCGACGACCATCTGCCCAACACGCCGCGCCAGATGCAGATCTTCCTCGCGCTCGGGCTCGAGCCGCCCGAATACGCGCATCTACCGATGGTGATGGGGCCGGACGGGCAGAAGCTCTCCAAGCGCCACGGCGCGACCTCGGTCTTTGCCTACCGCGACGCCGGCTACTTTCCCGAAGCGTTGCTGAACTACCTGGCGCGGCTCGGATGGTCGCACGGCGACCAGGAGGTATTTTCCAAAAAGGAGCTGGTCGAGTATTTCGGCTTCGAGGCCTGCGGCAAGTCGGCCGGGATCTTCAACGCCGAGAAACTCCTGTGGCTCAACTTTCATTACATGAAGGAGCGGCCGCTGGCGCAGCTCGCGCGCGAGGCCGCTCCGTTCATCAAGCGCGCCGGCTATGCGAACATTCCCGGCGACCAGGCCTGGATCGAAAAAATGATCGCGACGCTTCGCGAGCGCGCCAAGACGCTGGTCGAGCTGGTCGAATTCGCGAAGTTCTATCTGCGCGACGCGATCGAAATCGATCCGAAGGCCGCAGCCAAATTCCTCAAACCAGAGACCGCGCGGCCGCTCGAAGCGCTTGCGCACGAAATCGAATCGATCTCCGGCGACTTCGACGAGACGGCCGTGCAGGCGGCGTTCGAGCGGGTGCTCGGGCGGTTCGAGATGAAGCTTGGCCAGCTCGCACAACCAGTGCGCGTGGCGCTTACCGGCGGAACGGTCAGCCCGGGGATTTACGAGGTGATAGCCGTGCTCGGCAAGGCGCGAACCGTCGCCCGCTTGCGGGCCGCACTTGAGCGAATCGAACAGGCGGCCTGATTCGGCGTTTTGCGAATATACCCACGCGGGTGCACTTTTCTCGCATTTCGGGAAACTCTACCATTAGAAATTCCCATTTTTCTTGAGTATTCTCAGCGAGCACGGAAATTGCTCCGGCACCTGATCAAGTCATAGCCGTCTCTCGGAAGACGGACGCAGAAGGCAGGACCGATCACAATGAATCAAAGCACCCATCGCGACGAGGTTGTCGGCAGTGTCGAGGCCGCGCTGAACTACCTCGCCGAGACCGCCGAAAAACCGGTCACCTATATGTACAAGACCGAAAACGGCGCTCCGCAACGCACCTACCACAACGTCAAGCACATGATGACTATTCTCAACGGCCGCGCCGTTGACGAGCGGGTGAGCCTGGACGGCCAGGGCTTCGCGCTGGTTCATCATCCGACCGCGGTCGCCAACTTTTACGACGAAGCCGAGGTGCGCGCGGTCTACTATCCCGAGGTCGAGCGGCTGGTGAAACAAGCGACCGGCGCGGTGCGGGTGGTGGTGTTCGATCACAACGTGCGCTGCGGGCCGATGGCGAAAGAGGGGCGCAACGGCGCGCGCGAGCCAGTCCGCTTCGCGCACAATGACTACACGCTCAAATCCGGACCGCAGCGCGTGCGCGATCTGCTGGGCGCCGAGGCCGAAGCGCTGCTCAAGAACCGTTTCGTGTTCATCAACGTATGGCGGCCGATTCGCGGCCCCGTGGAAGAAGCGCCGCTTGCGGTATGCGACGCGCAGAGCATGCGCCTGGCCGACTTCGTCGCGACCGATCTCAAGTACCGGGATCGCACCGGCGAGGTTTATTCGGTCGCCTTCAATCCGGAGCATCGATGGTTCTATTTTCCGCGGATGCTGCGCGAAGAAGCGCTGCTGTTGAAGTGTTACGATTCCGCCGCCGACGGGCGCGCGCGCTGGACCGCGCATACCGCCTTCGACGATCCGACCTCTCCCCCCAACGCCGCGCCGCGCGAGAGTATTGAGGCGCGCACGATCGCTTTTTTCGCGCCCGAGAAAAGAAATTAGCGCCGAGGCGTCGCACGAGCGGCGCCGGGAAATCCGCTAGTAGTCTTCCGCGTTTGCCGCCGCGCCCGCGGCAGGCGGCGCGACCGCGATCCCCTGCTGCTCGCACGTGTTGGCGACGTCGTTGACGGTGGCGCGCCGGACGTCGCGCGCCCAGCGCAGGTCGTCGAAGTCGGTGCCGCGATGCATCGTGCAGCGATCGTCCCACATGACGAGATCGCGCACGCGCCATCGATGGCTGTAAACGAACTGGCGCTGGGTGGCGTGCGCGATCAGCCGGTCGACGAGCGCGCGCGCCTCGTCGTCGGGCATCCCGGCGATATGGCCGATGTGCGACGCGAGGTAGAGCGTCTTTCTGCCGTTTTCCGGAATCGTCCGCGACATCACCTGGGGCACCGGCGGCAGGTTATTGCGCTCGGCTTCGGTGAAGTCGGTGAAGCCGATGCGCGCGCGCGAAAAGGCAAGGGCGTGCTCGGCGACCAGGCCTTCGAGACGGCGCCGTAGGCCGTCGTCGAGCGCATCGTAGGCCGCGCGGAGATCAGCGAATTCGGTGCGGCCGCCAATCGGCGCAATGGTGCGCGCATAGAGGAGCGAGGCGCGCGCCGGCAGATACTTGAACGAGCTGTCCGTATGCCACAGACGATTGGCCAGCTGCAGCATGCGCGTGCGGCTCTTCTCGCCCCAGATGGCGCTCTGCGAGCTGAGATTCGAAACGTCGGCGAGCTTGTCCGAGACGCGCAGTCTCGCGTCCGGGTTCAAGGCCGCGATAGTGGTCTCGAGCGGGCCAAAGTGTCGCGCGAAATCCAGATGCTGCTCATCGGTGAGTTCCTGGTCCGGAAAAACCAGCACCGCATAATCCCAGAACGCCTGCTTGATCGCCGCGAGGTCGACGGTATCGAGCGGCCGCGACAAATCGGCGTCGCCCACCTCGGCGGCGAATCTTTCCGTCACCGGACATATCGTGATCGCCATGGCGGTATCCTCCTGCCTGACGCGCTGCCCGACTCAGGCGCGCGCGCGGCTAGGGCGAAGGAGTGGAATCGGGCGCCGGACCCTGCGCGCCCGCCCGCATGCTCTCGAAGAAGGCCGAGTTCGCGCTCGCGAGCTGCCCCAGCGCGACGACAACCTGGTCGGACATTTCGGGCACCTTGTCCTTGCCGACCCTGAACACGGAGGCGTCCTCGAACACTTCGCCCGGCAGCTTGTCGGAATAGATCGTAAAGGTCAGCGCCACCGCGGACATGCGGCCGACGAGCTTGTTGTCGATACCCTTCCACATATCAACGCACGAAAGATGCACGCCCATTCCGTAGCCGCCACTGCCCTCGGCCAACTGATAGCCGACCGACTTTTCGATCTTTTCCTTGAAGACCGCGCAGAAGTTCTGTCCGACGGGATCGGTGCAGTGGCATGCGAGGTTGATATTGATCTTCGCGCTGGTGTCGTCGGCAATGCTGTTCGCGGGCGAAAGCGCCGCCGAGACCGCCGCCATAACCAGTGCGATCACGCCTGCCGCGATTATGAAACGATGAATTCTCAAGACGGGTGCAGGCTAACCAACGCCGTCGGCGCGGGCAAGAGGGCGCGCATCGATGCTCGCGGTTGGGCCTCAATCGTGCTGCTGTCAGATCGCGCCGCTCGCGCGCAATCCGGCGATTGCCGCGGCGTCGTATCCGAGCGCCCCCAGCACCGCGTCGGTATGCTCGCCCTTCTCGGGCGTCGGCGTCCGCAGCGCCCACGGCGTGCGGCTGAGATTCACCGCCTGGCCGACCAGCGCCTGGCGTCCATGTGCGGCGTTCTCGATCGCGCGCGCGATACCGAGATGGCGCACCTGCGGATCGGCGAAAACCTGGTCGATGCGGTAGATTGGGCCGCACGGGACGCCGGCGCGGTTGAGAACTTCGACCCATTCGGCCGACGGGCGGGTGCGCGTGACCGCCTCGATCGCGGCGTTGAGCCGGTCGCGATTGGCAAGGCGCGCCTTTCCGCTCGAGTACGCCGGATCGGCGGCGAGTTGCTCCGCGCCGAGCGCCTTGCACAGGCGCGCGAACAGCTCATGGCCAGAGGCGGCGATATTGATATATCCGTCGGCAGTGGCGAAGACGCCGGTCGGAATCGAGGTTGGATGATTGTTGCCTGCCTGCTCCGCCACCTCGCCGGCAAGCAGCCAGCGCGCCGCCTGGAAATCCAGCATCGCCACCTGCGCCGCCAGCAGCGAGGTTTGCACCCACTGTCCTTCACCCGATTCTTCTCGCTCGAGCAGCGCGAGCAGGATGCCCATCGCGCAAAAAACCCCTGCGGTCAAATCGGCAATCGCGATCCCCACGCGGACCGGACCCTGGCCCGGCAGGCCTGTTATCGACATCAAACCGCCCATCCCCTGCGCAATCTGGTCGAGACCCGGACGATCGGCGTACGGTCCGTCCTGGCCGAAACCCGAGATGCTCGCGTAAACCAGGCGCGGATTGATCGCCCGCATCTTCTCGTAATCGATACCGAGGCGGCGTTTCACATCGGGGCGATAGTTCTCGACCAGCACGTCGGCGCTCGCCGCCAGCCGTTTGAGGATTTCGAGCGCCTCGGGATGCTTGAGGTTGAGTGTCAGGCTTCGCTTGTTGCGATGGAGATTTTGGAAATCCGGACTCGCACGCGAGCCGACTTCGGTGGCGTCGTTATCGGGGCTCTCGATTTTCAGGACGTCGGCGCCCCAGTCGGCGAGCTGGCGCACCGCCGTAGGTCCGGAGCGGGCGCGCGTGAGGTCGATAACCTTGAAGCGCGAAAGCGGAAGCTTGCCCATAGCATCCGCATCATAGTGCGGCCCGCGCTGTGATCGCCAACAGACCGCTAAGACGCGCGCATCCGACGCCGACGCTGGCGAGAAGCCGCGGATGCGGCACTCGGGGCACTCGGCTACAAGTGCGCGCGAGTCTGGAGCACTAACCCTTGCTCTTGGGCAAATCGGGAGCGCCGCCTTCCATCTGCGAGCGCCATCTGTCGATGGTCTCGATATTGAAACGCCAGTCGCTGCCGATTCGGAAGGCCGGAATCTTACGCCGCTTGATTAGCCGGTAGATGGTGGAGGGATGAACGTGCAGATACTCGGAAACCTCCTCCACGGTCATTACTTTGCTCTGTCGTCCGAACAACGGCCGGTCACTGTCTCGAGTCATATCATCCCCCCAACCTTGCACGCAGCCTCCGCATGCCCGAGACGCTCATTCATGGAACCGGGAAGCATGGATATTCGCACTCGATCCCACCCACGAGCTCCCAACACAGGAGCGGTACCTATTGCAGTCTCGCATCGCCGTTGACAGCACATCTGCGCGGCGCAGGGGCTGTCATTGCCTCTCTAGCATCATCAATGAAGCCCGGATAGATGGGGCGGCGAATTTGCTGCATTGTACGCCCGCATAAAGTTAAAAATGCTCAGAGCTGCGAAAATTCGAGAAAAAATTTGCTGATGAAAGTGTTGCGGCGCTGCAAGCGGGCCAAAAAAACGGCTCGGTCGCTGTGGCGCAGCCACGACAGGGTCTGCGCGATCGTGCACAGCAGGTCTGCGGACGCTGCGACGAGAATCCTGCCGGCGGATCGGATCTCTGCGGTGTGGTGCCTATTTATGAATAATATTGACTAACAATGCATATCGTCGCCACGCGAACGAAAACTTAAGTCGGAGCGAGCGCATTGTGACCGCGAAATTTGGTCGTAGCTGCATCACAATGCTCATCTAGGCACAAATTCTGCATAAAGACGCTCTTCGCGGGAATCTTTCCCTTGGCGGCGGGGCGCCTGAGGATCTGCGGGATCGGGATGCACGCGCAGGTTTGAGGCATACGACATTGGCGGACCTATCCGAAATCGGAGCCAACATGCTGGAGTTCCTGAGAGCGCGATCCAGGCGCGGCGGTGCGCCCGCCATGTGCGACGCGGCCGGCTCGGGCGCGCTCGAACTGGCGCTGCGCCATCAGATCGATCTGTTGCAGTTCGTCCTCGACAATATGGGCGAGGGGGTGATGGTTTGCGATCGGGACTCGCGCCTGGTGCTGTTCAACCGCGGCGCAAGCGCGATCTGTGGCGCCGACCTGCGAGGGGCCGACCTCAAGTGCGTCGGCGACCAATACCGCTTGCTCACCTCTCGCGACGGAAACCCGATCGCGCTGGAGCAGTGGCCGCTCGCCCGCGCGATGCAGGGTGAGGAAGTCAACAACGCGCAGTTCATAATGCGCGGCCCGGCCATGCCGTCGGACTTGTGGGTTGAAATCTTCGCGCGCCCGGTCAGCACCGACGACGGCACCATCCTCGGCGGGATGGTGGTGATGAGCGACATCAACGAGAGAAAAATTGCCGAGGAGCATACGAAACGCGCGCAAGAGTTGGCACGCGAGGCGGAACGGCTCCGCTCCGAGTTCCTCAGCAACATGAGTCACGAAATCCGCACGCCGCTCAACGGCATCATCGG
>DASXMQ010000050.1:0-17110 GCA_036495625.1 Binataceae bacterium (SeqCode)
CCCGTACGTCTGTGCGGGCGGTCTTTTTTGTGTCAACACTGAAAAGCCTTGCCCTCAGGGACAGGACTAAAAAAACAGGACTGAAAAAAACAAGACTGAAAAAAAATGAAGGACCTTGAAGGCAAGGGCATCATCGTCACCGGGGCGACGCGAGGGATCGGCCGCGCGATCGCTCTCGAGGCTGCCCGCCGCGGCGCCAGCGTCGCGTTCAACTATCTGAAGAGCGAACAGCAGGCCGACGAGCTGAAGAACGAGATAGCCGCGCTCGGCGTCAAGGTGCTTGCCTTCAAGACCGACGTCGCCGACCTCAAGGAGGTGCGCGCGATGGTGAACGCGGCCAAGGCCGAGTTCGGCCGGCTCGACGCGGTGGTCAACAACGCGGGCCTTACGCGCGACAAGCTGCTGGTGATGATGACCGAAGAGGACTGGTCCGCGGTTATCCAGACCAATCTGACCGGCGCCTTCAACGTCGCACGCGCAAGCGCATTCATCATGATGAAGGCCAAGCGCGGCGCGATCATCAATATCACGTCGATCTCCGGCCTGGTCGGGATGCCGGGGCAGGTGAATTACTCGGCCTCCAAGGCCGGCCTGGTCGGGATGACCAAAGCGATGGCCAAGGAGCTGGGGCCGCTTGGCGTGCGGGTCAACGCGGTCGCGCTCGGGTTTATCGAAACCGACATGACGGCGGTGCTCTCCAAGGAGAATCGGGACCGGGCGCTCGCGATGATTCCGCTCGCGCGCTTCGGCACGGTCGAGGACGTCGCGCCCACGGTCGCCTTTCTGCTCTCGGACGCGGCGTCGTATATCACCGGCGCGGTAATTCAAATTGACGGCGGGCTTGCGATGTAACGCTTGCGCTCTAGTGTCCGGGCGCGCGGCCCCATTCGGCTTCGCATTTCAAAATGTTCAGCGATTGACCGTCCTTGAGCGCGCGGTACTTCTGCCAGAACGACGCATCGATGAGCCGCTTGTCGGCCGGCTCATCGGCGCGTCGCCATCGATCGAATTCACCCGGGCCGCCGTTGTACGCGGCATAGGTCGAGCGCGCGAGCGCGTCGCCCTGGGCCGTGCGCGGCGTCTTGCCGGCCGCGCGGATCATCAGACGCGCGAGAATCTGGCTGCCCGCCCCCGCGTTGTACGCGATATCCCATTCGATATGTCTCAAGTCGTAAAACCCGCGCCAGACGTAGCGATTTACCTGCATCAGGCCGATGTCGTGCGTCGATGACTCGAGGTAGCGCACGCGGCCGTGCACGAGAACGAACTGGCGCCAGCAGCTTTCCTGCCACGCCGCCGCCTTGACGATGACGTGATAGACCGGTTGCACGTCGGGGTCCGGCTGTTCGTCGGCAATCTCGCTCGCGGCGGCCGCGTCGAGCAGCGCACCAAGCTCACGCGTGTAGCGGTCGACGTTATTTTCGTCCACTACCGACCGCTTGAGCATTTCTCCGAGCTGCCGCAACTGCGGCGGTTGGGGCGGCGCGTCGGCGAAGGCCTCCGTCGGCGCGACGAATTGCGAGGCAAAACGCTTCAGGAGACCGGCCGGGAAATGGTCGGCCGTAGGCTTTGGAACTGGCGGTGCGGGCGTGGATGCCGCCGGCGCGGCCGCGGGCGGTACGGGCGTGGGCGTCGCGCCTGAAGCTTGCGGCGCAGGCGTCGCGCTCGCGGTGGGCTCCGGCGCGTCCGAGTCGTAAGGCTCGACCGAGCCGGGCGTGAGCGGCGGCGGGGCGAAGCCGAAGAGATGCTGCAGCTCGGGATCCTGGTCGTAGTTGAACTGGAGCGGATCGGCGGTCGATTGCGGCGCCATGATGCGCGCGAGGCGGCGCAGATCGTCCGCCGAGATGCGCGCGCCAAACGCCGGCGCGGCCTCGTCGAACGCCATCAGCGCGTCGCCGGCCGAGATGAAGGACAGGAATTCCAGTGCGCGGTCGCCAAGCTGGCCGCGCGCCGCCGCCGTCCGCACCACGGCGCCGAGGCTCTGCCATTGATCGAGAAAAAGCACGCGCACCGGGTCGGGACCGCCCGGCGCCGGCGGCTGGTCGATCGCCTGGGCGAGGCGATAGCGCCCGTCGAGGAGCAGGTTCAGCAGTTGGGTCCGGAGCTCCTTGTCGGCGATCGCCGGGCCGAGCTGCTTGATGGCGAACACGATGAAAGCGTCCCATCGGTCGAGCTGCTCGTCCCACGCCGCCTGCTCGGCCGGCGTCAGCGGCCCGGCGGCGGCGCTCGGCTGCGCGGCCGGCTGGATCGGCGCGCTCAGCGTGAGCGTCACCCGGATGCCGTCCCTCCCGGCGATGACCGGGCCGGCGCCGCGGACGGTCGCGAGCGCCCGCTTGAAGCTCTCGGCCTGGTCGGGCGGCGCGGTTGCCTCGGCGAGCGCGCGGAACTCCTCGATCGGCGCGCGGAGGTCGAACTTGAAGGTCTCGAAGCGTGGGATGAAGTTATCTTTGACGAGATCGAAGCCGCGCCCCACGATTAGGGTTTTGCGATGCTGCGGGTCGTAGAGATTGATGTCGGTCACGCGGAACATCAGGGCGAGGTTGGACGTCAGGTAGGGCGTCGCATCGACCGCGATGATCCCCTTCCACGAGATCGGGCTTATGCACTTCTCGCCGAGCGGCACGCCCAGTCCGAGCTCGCCGTCGGTCTCGAGTCCGGCCGCCGGGGCCGCGCCCGGGGCGAAGCGCGGATTGTAGGCGTAGAGAAACTCGCAGTCGTTGGTTCCTTTCCACACAGTCGCGCGGCCGCCGGCCGCGTCGTAGATCTGGCGCTTGAGCGCCGCGTCGAGCGTGAGGTAATCGATCGTCAGCGGTATTGTGATTTGCGCCGCGGGCTCGGCGGCGGCCGCGCCGCCAGGCGCAATCGGTGCGGCGAACGCCGCGGGAACCGCCGGAAGCGCCACCAGGACTGCCGCAAGGATTGCCGCGAGCCGACCCATCGATCAATGATTGCAAGCGCTTGTCAACAATTACAGCGGTCCGCGAGCAACATTCCTGCACCGCCGGCGATGACGGAGCGGGGCGCATTGCCTTGAAAGCGCGGCTGGCGGGAAAGATAATTGAGCTTGAGATTAGCCGAGGCGGCAACAATGGAACAGGAATCCAAATCGATCTTTGACGAGGCCGAGATTCCGCAGGCCTCGCGCGAGCTTGATGAACTGCGCCGTTTGGGCAACTACGAGCCACCCTTCGTGGTCGTGCGCCGGCGCGTTATCGACGATTTTTACGAAGGCAAGATGACCATCGACGCCACCGTGGTGATCCGCATCGGCGACGTCGAGGAGACCGAGGCCGCGCGCGGCGTCGGCGTCGTTCATGCGCTCGACCTGGCGCTGCGCAAGGCGCTGCTCAAGTATTTTCCGTTTCTCGAGGCGGTCCGCGTTATCGAGACCTACATGCACGCGAGCGGCGAATCGACCGAAGCCGAGGTGATGTCGATCAAGAAATTCTCCGACGGCCAGAACGTGTGGACCACGCTCGCCAAATCGGCCAACACGGCGGAGGCCGGATGGCAATCGCTGGTGGACGGCTACGAGTGGCGAATCGATCACGACCGCAACCGGACGCGGCGGACGGCGGCCAATCCGCGGCTGTCGCGGCGTTAGGTTCGCACGCGCACGATGGGGCGGCTCTTCGGAGATCCGGAGCGAATCGCGGCCCAGGCCTCGGCGGGCAAGCTCGCGGTGCTTTACGACGGCGGCTGCGAGATGTGCCGCAACGTTGCCGCCGGAATCCTGCGCTACGACAACACCGAGTCGCTGGAACTGTTCGACGCCAACGATCCGGCGGCGCGCGGCCATTTTCCCGGGCTCAAGCTCGACGACCTGCTCTACGAATTGCACGTGATCGACGATCGCGGGCGGGTCTATCGCGGAGCGCGCGCGGTCAACGAAATCCTCCGCCGCCAGGCGGGTTTCCGCAGCATGCTCGCGTATCTATGGTATGTTCCGGGCTACGCATGGCTTGCCGACCTCCAGTACAAAGCGATCGCCGGCAATCGCAGGCGCGACGCGGGCGCGCCGGTCGCCGCCGCTTCGGCGCGTCAGCCTTGAGCAACGCGCCGTCTTCGCGTGGCGTCCGCGGCGCGCCGCAAGCGCGATCGAAGTGAAGCCGTTTTGCATCTTCAACACGCTCGACCGCCGAGTCGAGGAATTCAAGCCGCTCAATCCGCCGCTGGTGACGTTCTACTCGTGCGGCCCGACCGTCTATCTGCCGCAGCATCTCGGCAACATGCGCGCCTACGTCTTCGTCGATACGCTGCGCCGCGCGCTCGAGCTCAACGGCTATGAAGTCCGCCACGTGATAAACATCACCGACGTCGGCCACATGACTTCTGACGCGGACGCCGGCGAGGACAAGGTGGAAAAGACCGCGCGCGCCGAGGGCAAGACGCCGCGCGAGGTCGCTGACCTCTATATCGCGCAGTTCACGCGCGACTGCGGGCGGCTCAATATCCGGCTGCCCGCGCCGCCGCTGCTCTGCCGCGCGACCGACCACGTCGGCGACATGATCGCGCTCATCGGGCGGATCCTTGCGCGCGGTTATGCCTACGTCAGGCCGTCGGGAGTCTATTTCGACGTCGAGAAATGGCGCGGGCAAAGCCGCGTCGGACGGCTTTCGCGCCAGAGCCTCGACGAGCAGCACGCGGGTCAGCGCCTCGAGCATTCGCCCGACAAGAAGAGCCCGCACGATTTCGCGCTCTGGGTGCTCAATCAGCCGCATCATCTGATGCAGTGGGAGAGCCCGTGGGGGCGCGGCTACCCCGGATGGCATATCGAGTGCTCGGCGATGTCGATGCGCTACCTGGGCGAGACGATCGATATTCACTCGGGAGGTCTCGATCATATCGCGGTCCATCACGAGAACGAGATTGCGCAATCCGAGGGCGCGACCGGCAAGCCCTTCGTCCGCTACTTCGTGCACAACGCCTTCCTGGTCGGGATGGAAGGGGCGAAGATCAGCAAGAGCGCGGGGCGCTTTCCGGTGCTCGACGACCTCGTTGCGGCGGGGATCGATCCGCTCGCGTTCCGGCTGCTATGTCTCGGCGCGAAATATCGATCGGAGCTGGCGTTTTCGCTCGACGCGGTGCGTGCCGCGGCGAGCAACCTGGAGTACTTCGCCGAATTCGCGCGCAATCTTTCCGACGAGGACGCGGCCGCGAGCCCCGACTCGCCGTGGGTGAACGATTTCGACGATCGCTTCGTCGAGGCGCTCAACAACGACCTCAACACGCCGCAGGCGCTCGCCGCCGCGCTCGAGCTGGTGGCCGAGGCCTATCGTCGCGGCGACAAGCGAATCTGGAACACGCTCAGGAAATTCGACGCGGTGCTCGGGCTTGGCCTTGAAGGGGCGCGCAAGGACACGCAGGGCGGCCTTCCTGCGGACGTAGCCGCGATGCAGCGCGCGCGCGATGCCGCCCGCGCGGCCAAAGACTTCAAACGCGCCGACGAGCTGCGCAAGGAGCTGGAGGCGAAAGGCTACGAGGTCAAGGACCATCGCGGCGGTTCCACGATTATGCCGCGCCGGAGCGTTGCTTGAATGTAAGGGCCGTGCTCTCTTAGAGTCCGCGGCACGCCCGCAGCGCGCCTCACACAAGGGTAAGCAATGTCGATTGAGCTGAAGAAATTCGACACCAGGATGCAGGCCGAGGGGCCTGAAGTCCGCCATCTCGACCCGCACAACGCGCCCTACTACCTGCCGATCGGCGACGAGGTCGAAATTTTCGAAGCCGCCTACAAGGCCCGCCTGCCCGTCCTGCTCAAGGGGCCGACCGGCTGCGGCAAGACCCGCTTCGTCGAGCACATGGCGCATCGTCTGGCGAGCCTCGCCGACGGCCCCACCGAACTCATCACGGTCGCCTGCCACGAGGATCTGACCGGCAGCGACCTGGTCGGGCGCTATCTGATCCAGGCCGACGAAACGGTGTGGATCGACGGGCCGCTGACCCAGGCGGTCAGGCGCGGCGCGATCTGCTACCTCGACGAGATCGTCGAGGCGCGCAAGGACACCACCGTGCTCATCCATCCGCTCTCCGACCATCGGCGCATCCTGCCGGTCGAAAAGCGTGGCGAGACGCTGGAGGCGCACGTCGGCTTCCTGCTGGTGATCTCCTACAACCCCGGCTACCAGAGCATCCAGAAAAATCTCAAGCACTCGACCCGTCAGCGCTTCGTCACGATCGAGTTCAACTATCCGCCGGCCGACAAGGAAGTCGAGATCATCGCGCACGAGGCGGGGGTCGATCGCGACATGGCGATGCAGCTCGCGGTGCTGGGCGAGAAGGTACGCAACCTCAAGGCCTCGGGCCTGGAGGAAGGTGTCTCGACCCGGCTGCTCATCTACGCCGGCGAGCTGATCCGCCAGGGAATCACGCCGCGTCGCGCTGCGACCGTCGCCGTGACGTGGTCGCTGACCGACGAGGCCGACAGCAAGCGCGCGATCGACGAAGTGGTCAAAGCGATCTTTCCGGAGTAGGCGGCGGGAGTGATCGATCTCCGTAGCGACACCGTGACTCTGCCGACGCCCGAGATGCGCGAGGCGATCGCGCGGGCCGAGCTCGGCGACGACGTTTACGGCGAAGACCCCACCGTCAACCGGCTCGAGGCGATGGCCGCGGACGCGATGGGCAAGGAAGCCGCGCTGCTCGTCGCCAGCGGCACGATGGGCAATCTGATCGCGATGCTGGTGCATTGCGCGCGTGGGACCAAGGCGGTGCTCGGCGCGCGCGCCCACACCTATCTGTACGAGGCCGGCGGCGCGGCCGCGCTGGGCGGCGTCGTGCTGACGCCGATTCGCAACACCGACGACGGCGAATTCGCGCTCGACGTGCTCAAGGCCGAACTCGAGACGCCGTCCGATCCGCATTTCGCGCCGCCCGCGCTGGTTGCGCTGGAGAACACGCACAACCGATGCGGCGGCGAGGCGGTCGGACTTGGGCACATGGCGGCGGTGGCCGAGCTTGCGCACGGCCGCGGACTCGCCGTTCATCTCGACGGCGCCCGCATCTTCAACGCCGCGCTCGCGCTGGAGACCGATGTGAAGCGGATCGCGGGGCACGCCGATACGGTGTCGTTCTGCCTCTCCAAGGGTCTCGCTTGTCCGGTGGGGACGATGCTCTGCGGGCCGCGTCCGTTCGTGGAACGGGCGCGGCGCATGCGCAAGGCGCTGGGCGGCGGGATGCGCCAGGCGGGGATAATCGCGGCGGCCGGGAGCGTCGCGCTGACCGCGATGGTCGATCGGCTGGCTGAGGATCACGAGAATGCGCGCATGCTGGCCGAAGGACTCGCGGGCATCACGGATTTGCGCGTGCATCCGGCGCGCCGGCGCACCAACATGGTGTTTTTCGAGGTCGCCGGCGGCGCCGAACGCGCGGCCGGCTTCGCCGCCGCGCTCAAGGAGCGCGGCGTGCTGGTTGGGCCGCGCAGCCCCGTCGAGTTCCGTGCGGTCACGCACTACGGCGTGACCGCGGCGGACATCCGGCGCGCGGTTGCCGCGGCGGCCGAGGCCGCCGCCGCATCCGCGCCCGCCGCCGGTGCCGTCGCGCAGCCGGCGCACGCGGGGCGCTAGCTCCGCGCGATGAATCCGCGATGAAT
Source organism: Binataceae bacterium (SeqCode) (assembly GCA_036495625.1). Taxonomy (GTDB): domain Bacteria; phylum Desulfobacterota; class Binatia; order Binatales; family Binataceae; genus JAKAVN01. Next base: position 7,592 of record DASXMQ010000050.1, read on the forward strand.
CCTACGGACTCGCTGCAAACCCTCTTCTCGCTCAAGGGGCGCATCGGCTTCGTCACCGGAGCTTCATCGGGCCTCGGCGTCGATTGCGCGACGGCGCTCGCGATGGCGGGCGCCGACGTCGCGCTGGCCGCCCGCCGCGCCGACCGCCTCGAGAAGCTTGCCGCCGATCTCGCCGGCCGCTACGGCGTGCGCACTGCGGCGATCCAGCTCGACGTGACTTCGGACGCGCAGATCGACGCCGCGCTCGCGCAGGCGCGGCGCGAACTCGGCCTGGTTGACATCCTGGTCAACAACGCAGGCATCTCGCCGACGGGCCGCGCCGAGACCCTGGCGCGCGCGACCTGGGACGCGGGCCTCGCGACCAACCTCACCGCGCCGATGATGCTTGCGCAGCGCGTCGCCCGCGGCCTGATCGAGGCCGGACGCCCGGGCCGCGTGATCAATATGGTTTCGATCTACGCCACGCTCGCAAGTTCGATCTATCGCCTCTCGGCCTATACCGCGGCCAAGGCCGGGCTGCTCAACCTCACGCGTCAGCTTGCGGTCGAGTGGGCGGGTTATGGAATCCTGGTCAACGCGATCGCGCCGGGATGGATTCCGACCGAAGCCACCGAGGCCGGAATGGCCAAGGGCGGCAATCGCGAGCGGATGGAAAAGGCGACGCCGCTCGGCCGGCTTGGACGGCCGGAGGAGATTCGCGGAGCGGTCATTTTTCTCGCCAGCGAGGCGTCGACCTACGTGACCGGATCGATGCTGTCCGTGGACGGCGGCTACCAGGCCTGGTGAGGCCGCCGCGCAGAGGGGGGAGGGCGCGATGATGGAGGGGGAGAGGGATCTCAAAGCGCAACTGATGCGCCGCAAGCCGGTCGCGGCCTTGATGGCGGACGCCGGGTCGCATCGCGGTGGATTGCGCCGCGCGCTCAGCGCGCTCGACCTTACTGCGCTCGGCATCGGCGCGATCATCGGCGCCGGCATCTTCGTGATGACCGGGGTCGGAGCGCGTCAGGCCGGGCCGGGCCTGATCATTTCATTCGTGATGGCGGGCGTGGCGTGCGCGATGGCGGCGCTTTGCTATGCGGAGTTCGCGGCGATGATTCCGGTCGCAGGGTCCGCCTATTCCTATTCGTACGCCACGATGGGCGAGCTGGTCGGATGGATCATCGGATGGGACCTGGTGCTGGAGTACGCGGTCGCCGCCGGAGCGGTGGCGGTCGGATGGTCGGGATACTTTCGCGTGATTCTTGGGGGCGTCGGGATTCATCTGCCGCATGCGATAAGCTTCGCGCCGGGGACGGAAGCCGGCGCGATCGTCAATCTCCCGGCGGCGCTGATCGTTGTCCTGGTTTCGGCAATCCTCTACGTCGGCATCCGCGAGAGCGCGCGGATCAACTCGGCGATCGTCGCGATCAAGCTCGGCGCGGTGGCGATGGTGATCCTGGTCGGGATGTTTTTCGTGCGGCCAGGCAACTGGAGTCCCTTCGCGCCGTTCGGATTAAGCGGGATTTCCAAGGGCGCAGCCTATATCTTTTTCGCTTACATCGGGTTCGACGCGGTCTCGACCGCGGCTGAAGAGGCGGTCGATCCCGGGCGCGACCTGCCCCGGGGCATCCTGTGGTCGCTTTTCATCTGCACCGGGCTCTACATCGCGGTGGCGGCGGTGCTGACGGGGATGGTGCCGTTCGCGCAGATCGACAAGAACGCGCCGCTGGCTTCCGCTTTCGTGACGCGCGGGCTCAATTTCGTCGGCGGTATTGTTTCGGTGGGCGCGGTGGCGGGCTTGACCTCGGTGCTGCTGGTGCTGCTGCTCGGCCAGTCGCGGATCTTTTTTGCCATCTCGCGCGACGGTTTGCTGCCGCCCGCGTTCAGCCGGGTGCATCCGCGCTTCCAGACGCCCTACATTCCGACCGTGCTGACCGGCGCGGCGGTCGGTCTCACGGCGGCGTTGCTGCCGATCCAGGACATCGCCGAGCTGACCAATATCGGCACGCTGTTCGCGTTCATGCTGGTATGCCTGGGCGTATGGATTCTGCGCCATATCGATCCGGATCAGCATCGGCCCTTCCGCACCCCGATGGTGCCGCTGGTGCCGATTGTGGGCGCGCTCTCGTGCCTGTACCTGATGGCGAGTCTGCCGCTGGTGACCTGGATCAGGTTCTTCGTCTGGATGGCGATTGGGCTCGCAATCTATTTCGGCTACAGCCGCTTTCATAGCCACGTCGACGCTATGGCCTCGGCCAGTGCCGCCGCGGACTGAGCCCCGGGGTCGGGGCGAAAGCGGTTCGGACGCGCCCGGCGTGCAGGACGGGCGCGCGTCCAGCCGGCGAAAATAAAAGAGGGCCGGAAGCTTTCGCCTCAGGCCCTCTGTTTGGTTCCGCGACAGATGGCTATTTGTTGATGCCCGCCACCGATTGGAACTTGAGATCCATCATCGCCACGCCTGCCGCTACGTTGAGGCCGGTGTTACCCTCGATGCTGAGCGGCTGCAGCGAGATCGATCCGTCCATCCCGCCCACCAGCAGGTTGCCCCCGGCGCCAAGTCCGATCGTCGCGCTCGCCGTCGCTCCGCCGTAGTGGCCGGAAAGCAGACCCTGGTTTTCCGTGATCTTCACTCCCGGCGCGAGCACCGTCCAGAGGATTACGCCGGACTGCAGATAGCCGATGTCAGCGCCGAACTTGGTGATCGAACCGGCGTAGTTTTCGATCTTTTTGCCCTTCTCCGCCGGGGTATAGGTGCACTCCAGCTTGCGCGAAGATCCGAAGATAAATCCCCAGCCGGAGGCCACGTGGCAACTCAGGTAGCCGATCTTGGTTGTGTGTTTGGCCGGCGCGCCCTGCGCGAACGCATTGGGCGAGGACGACAGCGTCACGAACAGCGATGCTGCGAGTATGAGTGATAAGACTGAAAATTTGCGCATGAGTTCCTCCCTCTTTCATGGATAAGCGGTTGGCTGACGTTGCAAAATGCGGGAGAAGCCTTTTTACCACAGACGAGGGAGCAAACGAAGGTTATGGGTCAGCGTTGGACGACTTGATTCCGCGGCCGAAGGCGGCGACTTCGGAGTGCCATTCCTCGCCAAAAGCCAGGATAAGCACCTGCTGATTGATATGGTCGTCCTTGGTCAGGCTGCGCCATGCTCCGCCGCCCGCGCGCGCCATCGCCTGATACGCCGCCTGCGTCTCCAGGTAGAACTCCGGCAGCGACGACGCGGTGACCGGCACTGGCCCGCTATAACTCTTCCACTGCGCGACGAAACGCTCGTGTTCCTCGACGGTCAGATCGACGGTGTTGAAAGTGCCGTTTTCCGCGTGGAATTGGCGGATGGTCTGAAGGACCGGATCGAAGTCTTCCTTGAAGGGCGGCGTGTCGCCCACCAGCACGACCACTTTCTTGGCGTATGAGCGCCAGCCCATGTTGTTGACCGCCATGCGCACGGCGCCGAGCGTGTCTTCCTGCCACTCGCCGCCGTTGCGCGCCTGGATGTTGCCGAGAAACTGGATCAGCGCGCCGGTCGAGGTCGTGAGCGGCTGCATCTGCACCTGCTCACCGCGTCCGCCGAACACGATCACGCCCATGCGCGCGGTCGGCACCAGGCGGTGAATGGCGAGCATCAACTGGCGCATCTTGCTCTTGACGTCGTCGATCACCAGGCGCATCGAGCCCGTGCCGTCGATGACGACCACGACGTCGAGGCCGGTACGGCGCAGTCCACTGATGAAGCCGCCGAAGCCGTTGCCGATACCCTGGCCGTAGCCCGAGCCCATCCCGCCGCCGCGGCCGATTCCGATTCCGCTGCTGGTCGAACGCACGTAATTGTTCGCGCTGACCACGGCCTCGCGCGCGTAGGCGTCAACCTGCTTGGGCTGTTCGAGCGGCAGCGCCTGCAACTCGGGCATCTGCATCTCGGGCATGTTGGTGTCTTCGCCGGGCTTGGTCTGCCCGCCGCCTCCGCCTGCCTGCAGGCTTATCGGGATGAAGTTCTGGGCAGCCTGCATGTGCACGGCGAAGAGCAGGAACAACAGCACCACGACGTGCAGTCCGATCGAGAGCGGGAAGGGTCCGAGCAGGAAGCGCAGCCCCTGGCGCAGCGCGTGCTTGAATCCGGGCTTTTCCTTTTCGGGGTCTTCCTCGTCCAGATGCGCGCGGGTCGCGATCCAGAACAGGACCATCGCCACGACGACTACTGAGACCGCAAGCAGGCCAATTTCTTCGGCGACGGTCACGCGATGTCCTTTGCAACTACGGTCGCCGCTTCGCTCCCCCGAGAGTCGGCGCCAGTGCTCAAGTTGTGCGCCACAGGGCGCTGCTTAATATTGTGCTCCCGCTGACCGAGCAACTGAAGTCAGGGTCCTTCGGCGGATGGTTCCGGCGGCACCACCGGTCCGCTGGGTGCGCCCGGCTCTGCGGCGCCGCCGCCTTGAATCTGGGCGACCGCGAGCGCTATCCGCTCAGCGCCGGCGCTCTTGGCGATGTCGAGTATGTGCACCATGTCGGCCAGGATCACCGAGGGATCGCCCTGGAACACCACCAGCTTGTCGGGATCCTTGGCGATCGCGTCCTTGAGCGCCGCGGGCAGATTCTTTTCCGTGACCTCGCCCTGGTTGACGAAGATGCGATGGTCGGCGGTGTACATCACGGCGACGCCCCGGGGCTTGTCGGTGGTCGCCTGGGATTGAACCTTGGGCAGGTCGACGTGGGCGGCGGACTCGATCGTGATCGCGGTCGCGACCATGAAAATGATCAGCAGGACCAGGAAGATATCGGTCAGCGGCGTGATGTTGATATCGGAGAAGACGCCGCCGTTCTGATTGGAACTAATCGCCATGAAATGATTCAGCCTCGCGTTGCCTCTGCAGGCGACGCGTCATCCTCCGATCGGTGCCCCGCCCGCCGCGCTTGCGCCGGTCTGCAGACGCAGGTTTTGTCCCGGGGTGACGCGCTTGGCTGCGATCGCGATCTGGTCGGCCCCGGCAAGCTTGGCGATTTGCAGGATCCGGATCATGTCGCCGAGCAGCACTTTTTCGTCGCCCTGGAATATCACGACCTTGGAGTCGACCCGCGCCAGCGCGTCGCTCAGCGCGGATTCGAGGTCGCGTTCGGTCACGTCCTTGGAGTTGACGAACAGCTCGTGCTGGGCCGTGTAGGTGACGATCACGCCCTTGTTTTCGGGCGCAGTGTTCTGGGCCAGCGGCAGGTCCACGTGGGAGGCGGCCTCGATGGTGACCGAGGTGGTGACCATGAAGATGATGAGCAGGACCAGAAAGATGTCGGTGAGCGGCGTGATGTTGATCTGCCAGAACATCTCGCCACTGCTTTTGGGTCCGCTAACCGCCAACGGCTTGCCTCCCTTGCAGCGCGGCGTCGATCAGCCGGGCGGCGTTGATATGGATGGCGGCGTTGATGTTATCGATCTTGACCGAGAAGTAGTTGTAGAAAATGACCGCGATGATCGCGACCGCCAGGCCGAGCGCGGTCGAGATCAGCGCCTCCGAAATGCCGGCCGCGACGACCGAAAAGCCGCCGGTGCCCATCACCGCCATCGACTGGAACGCGACCAGGATGCCGACCACGGTGCCGAACAGCCCGATGAACGGGGCTGAGGCGCCCGAGGTCGCGAGCACCCAGATGTAGCGCTTGAGTTCGACCAGTTCGGCGAAGCGCCGCTCTTCGTCGAGTTCCTCCAGCCGCGTCCGGTCGAGATCCTTGGCGCCCGAAATGAGCGTATGGAAGACGCGGTCGGCCGCGGTATGGCCGGTCTCGGTGCGCTGCAGAGCCTCGTTGAATTTGCCTTGGCGCAGCGGGCCGACGAGCGCGTCCGCCGTCTTGGTGGCGCGGCTGCCGATTCCGCGCAGCGCCCACAGGCGTTCGAAGATTACTGCCAGACAGACGATCGAGATGAGGATCAGCGGGTAGGTGGCATAGTACCCCTGCTGGATCATCTGAATAATGCCGAACTGGTTCTGCATCGCTTAACCTTCCGCAGCAGAAAAATTTGGCCGGACTGGCGTTCCCGCTGCGCACCCCCATGCGCTGCGCCGAATCGGTCCCAAGCCAAACATAATTACCCACCCGGGCCGGTGCACGCAAATCTCAATGCGGCCAAGAGAGCCTGCCGCGCGGTCCCGAGGCCTGGTCATTTTGGGCGACCGCTGACACCTGCCGCCAAACCAACTCCGAGACGGCGTCAGCGGTTCCCGGCCCTTGCGGCAGGACGGCGCTACGGGATAAATCTCCCGAAGGCGGGAGAACTCCGCCCCGGACTCCCCGCACAATCTCGGGTTACCGACAAAGAGAGGATTGAGACGAAATGGCATTACTCGATGGGAAGGTCGCGATCGTCACGGGCGCCGGACGCGGTATCGGCCGCGAAGAGGCGCTGCTGCTGGCCAAACAGGGAGCCAAGGTCGTGGTCAACGATCTCGGCGGCCACTTCGACGGCACCGGGCAATCGCGCTCTCCGGCCGAAGAGGTGATCAAGGAGATCCGCGGCTTCGGCGGCGAGGCGGTCGCCAACTTCGAGAGCGTCAGCGACTTCAAATCCTCCAAGCGGATCGTGGAGTGCGCGCTGGACAATTTCGGCAAGCTCAACATCGTGGTCAACAACGCCGGCATCCTGCGCGACCGCATGATCTTCAACATGAGCGAGGAAGACTTCGACGCCGTCGTCAACGTTCATCTGAAGGGCACCTTCAACATGGCGCGCCACGCCGCCGCCTATTGGCGCGAGCAGCACAAGAACGGCAACCTGCTGAACGGCCGTCTCATCAACACCAGCTCCGATTCGGGCCTGCTCGGCAATGCCGGCCAGGGCAACTACGGCACCGCCAAGGCCGCGGTGGCCGCCTTCGCGATCATCGTGGACCGCGAGATGTCGCGTTACGGATGCAGCGCCAACGCAATCGCGCCCGTCGCGCGCACCCGGCTGACCATCGACGCCACGCCGCAGACCGCCGCGACCATGCCTGCCGTCAAGCAGGGCCAGTTCGACCTCTTCAGCCCGGCCCACGTCGCGCCGCTCGTCGCATGGCTCGGAAGCGACGACGCCAAGGACGTCCATGGCGAAGTGTTTCGCGTCGGGATGGGGCGGGTGTGGCTGATGCGCGGGTGGCATTCGGTGGCGCAGATCGCGGCCGCGCCCGGTACCTTCTTCGAGCCGGCGGCGCTCGGGGCGCGGCTCAAGGAAGAGCTGGCCAAGGGCCTGACCAAGAAGGAAAGCCTGGCCGAGGTCATGTCCGCCGGACGCTAGACGGGCGACGCTGGAATCGATGGCTCACGGCAAGCCGGATGCGCCCGGGGGCGCGGCCTCACGCGAGGCCGGTTCGCGCCGCGTGCTCTTCATCTGCGCGGCCAACACCGCCCGCAGCATCATCGCCGAGCATCTGCTGCGGCGCGAATTGCACGCGCGCGGTGCGGCCGGTTCGATCGAAATCCGCTCGGCCGGAATCGCGCCCTACGCGCGCGATGGCGCGCTGGTCTCGCTCGACACCCGGATGACGCTCAAATCGGTCGGAATCGATATCGGCGAAGAAGCGGCCTCGACCGACCTGAAGCGCCATCCGGAGATGCTCGAGGAGGCGGACCTGGTGCTCGCGATGACCGTGGCGCAGGAGCGCGACCTGCTCGAGCGCTTTCCCGCCGCGGCTGCGCGCGCGGTTTTCACGCTCCGCGCGTTCGCCGGCGAGGCGGGCGATATCGACGATCCGTTCGAGCAGGGCCACGAGGTTTTCGACCTTTGCCGCGACGAAATCGGCCGGCTGATTCCGCGCGTCGCCGATCGCCTGCTCGGCGACGATGAGGACGATTGGCGGAAAAGCTCGAGGGGATTGAATTGACCGAATTCAGCAACCCGCCGGACGCGGCGCTTCGTGAGATCCTGGCGCATCCGGCGACCGTCGCGGTGGTCGGATGCTCGGACGATCCGGCGCGCGACAGCCTGCGGATCGCGATGTTGCTCAAGCGCAAGGGCTTTCGCGTGATCCCGGTCAATCCAAAGCTCGCACCCGACGCGCTCATGGGAGCACTCGGCGAACGATGCTATCCGGACCTGGCCTCAATTCCCGGCGCGGTCGAGATGGTCGATGTCTTCAGGCGCTCGGAGCACGTGGCGGAAATCGCCGCGGCGGCGATCGCCAAGGGCGCGCGCGTGCTCTGGTGTCAGTTGGGCGTGGTCGATTTCGAGGCGGCGGCGCGGGCGCGGGCAGCCGGGATGACGGTGGTGATGGACCGCTGCCCGGCGATCGAATATGGGCGGCTCTTCTAGGCGGCGCGCGCGGCGGCGCAGGCGCGGTTAGCGATGGCGCGCACCAGGGCCCGCCGCTGGGAGACGGTTCGGAGCGAGCGCGTCTATGCGACGCCGATCTTCGACCTCCATCGTCATCGGCGAACCCATCCGCATCGCGGCGAGCACGAGTTCTTCGTGCTCGAGGCGCCGGCCTGGATCAACATCATCCCGATCACGCCGGCCAATGAAGTCGTGATGGTCCGGCAGTTCCGCCACGGGGTCGGCGAATTCACGCTGGAGATTCCGGGCGGGATGGTCGATCCCGAGGATGCGAGTCCGCTCGCGGCGGCGCGGCGCGAGATGCGCGAGGAGTGCGGCTACGACTCCGAGGACGTGATCGCGCTCGGCCGCGTGCATCCCAATCCCGCGATCCAGCCCAACTATTGCTACTCGTTCGTGGCGCGCAACGTGCGCCGCGTCGCGCGGCCTCATCTCGACGGCGCCGAAGAAACCGAGGTCGTGAAGGTGCCGCTCGGCGACGTCAAAGCGCTGATCGCGACGGAGAAGATCACGCATGCGCTGGTGATCGCGGCGTTTTCGTTCTTTCACGTCTATAATCCGCCGCGCCCGAGCAGTGGAAAATCCGCGCGCCGAAAATCCAAATAGAGCGCCCATCCCTCAATTCACACTCGCTATGCGATCTTTGACGCGCCCGCCGCACGAGCGATGACGGCTTCATCAGCGCCGCCTCCTTTTCCGGGAAGCTGCGCGCCGCGCGATTCAGACACTGCAGGCCAAAGCGGCGCCGCCCGCATGAGTCAACGCGGGGATGAGCGAAGTCTCTGCGGGTGCGCTGTTACTGCTGCGGAGAATCGTCCGCGTTCGAGTCCGATGGTTCAGTCGCAGGCTCGGCCGCCGGTTCCGCCGCGGGCTCGTCTGCCGATTCCGCCTCCGCGGGCTCGGTCGCGGCCTCCTCGTGGGCGGCTTTCGGACTGACCCCCGGTGGCAGGTAGATGACCTGTCCGACGATCAACTGGTTGATATTGGCGAGCTGCGGATTGGCGGCGATGAAAGCGCTGATCCCGGAGTTGGATCCGAAGTAGCGAACCGCAATTTTTTCGAGCGTGTCGCCCGCTCTGACGGTAATCTGATTTCGCCGCACCGCAGGTGCGGGTGCCGCGGCGGGCGCCGGGGCAACCGCGGCCGCTGCTGGAGCAGGGCTCAGAAACGACGACGACGGAGCGGTCACCGCACTGGGAGGACGCGCGGTTCCCGAATTTGCAACCACATGAGCGGCGGG
>DASXMQ010000051.1:0-10852 GCA_036495625.1 Binataceae bacterium (SeqCode)
TCTTTTTAACTCTAACGCCGCGTTTGCTGCAGAGGCAAGCGTAGGGTTGCGAGGCGAAGACAAAAGTGTCTGTAGAAACGACGCGCCCGGCGCAACTTGTGAAGCTGCATCGGGCGCATCCGGAAATCTAGGAATGTCGTCGCGAGCTAATCTGTGCAGCGGTCCTCCGCACAGACAACCGCCGCGGCTCGCCGGGGTTTCCCTATCCCTTGGGCTGGGGCACGATCCGCAGATAGGGCCTCGGTGCTTTCCAACCTTGCGGGTAGATCTTCTTGGCCTCCTCGTCGGAGACCGATCCCGCGATGATCACATCGTCGCCGGGCTTCCAATTGGCGGGCGTCGCGACCTTGTGCTTGGTGGTCAACTGAAGCGAGTCGAGCACGCGCAGGATCTCGTCGAAATTGCGGCCAGTGGCCATCGGGTAAACGATTATCAACTTGATCTTCTTGTCCGGGCCGATCAGGAAGACATTGCGGACGGTCAGATTGTCCATCGGGGTGCGCTTGGACGCATCGCCCGAGGCGCTCGCCGGGAGCATCCCGTAGAGTTTCGAAATCTTGAGGTCGGTGTCGCCGATCACCGGATAGTTGGGCGCCTGTCCCTGCGTCTCCTTGATGTCGTTGGCCCATCGCGTGTGGTCGGCGACCGGATCGACACTGAGACCGATGACCTTGGTGTCGCGCTTGTCGAACTCGCTTTTCAGCTTGGCGACCATTCCGAGTTCAGTCGTGCACACCGGCGTGAAATCCTTGGGATGAGAGAAGAGCACGCACCAGGAATTGCCGATCCAGTCGTGGAAATGAATCCGCCCTTCAGTCGTATCGGCCTCGAAATCCGGTGCAACATCATTTATCTGCAAAGACATCGCGAACCTCCTTGGTTCAATAGTTATGAAGCCTGTCCCGTGCGGGATCGGGCGTGGTCAAAGACTGGCCGCGCACAGCTTTCTGAGTCGCGCCATGCGCGGGATGCGGCTTTTGAATAGCACGGACTGCGCAAGCATAGCGCTGACCCGCGAATAAAGTCACTTTGTTTCAACAGGTTTCGCTACATTTAATACAAATGCAGCTCTATAAGTCTTTTAATGATAGGGCCGTCGCATCGATGGCGCAATGCCCAGATTACGATCGGCCGTTAACGCTTCTTCCTGCGCTTGCGAGCCTCGCGTGTGCGCGCCTTCAGCCGCTTCTCGCGCCGCTTGCGCCGCCGCTTGATTTCTCGTTGCCGTTCCGTCGCCATCGTTACCTCGGTTTCGGGATGAGGTCCCGCGGTGCTTCACCTTGAAGCCGCGGGCTCCTCGGAATACAAGCGACCTTAAACGGCGCGGCGCGCCAGCGCAAACGGCGCACGCCGGGGCCGCGTTCGCGAGAGATGAGACGAGGGAAGAAAAGGGAGCCGATCGATGGCCAGGATCATAATCGACAAAGACATCGAAATTCAAATGCGTGACGGATGCGTGCTGAAGGGCGATCTCTACCGGCCCGACGGATCCGAGAAGCTGCCGGTGCTGCTGAACCGCACGCCTTACGACAAATCGTTTCCGCCGATCACGCTCAACACGCTCGACCCGGTTCGCGCGGCGGGCGCCGGCTACAACGTCGTCGTTCAGGATTGCCGCGGACTGTTCGCTTCGCAGGGGAGGTTTCAGTGCTTCGTTGACGAGGCGCGCGATGGTTACGACACGATCGAGCACCTTGCGCACCAGCCCTTTGCCGACGGCAAGGTAGGCACCTTCGGCGCGTCGTACATGGGCGCGACCCAATGGCTCGCCGCGACCCAGCGTCCGCCGAGCCTGAAAGCGATGGTGCCGTCGATCACGGCGAGCGACTATCACGATGGCTGGGTTTATCAGGGCGGCGCGTTCGAACTCTTCTTCAGCGTGAGCTGGCTGATGATCACCTTGGGACTGAGCCGCCTGATGCGCGAGCGCGCGGACAATCCCAAGGCGGCCGCGGAACTGAGCGCGCTGATGAGCGGCATCGACGTGATGCGCGAGCGGATGGAGTTTGTGCCGCTTAACGAGTTTCCGCTCTTTCGCGTCGGCGCGCCCTACTTCTTCGACTGGCTGGCGCATCCCTACTACGACGAGTACTGGCGCGCGATCTCAATAGAGGAGCAGCACGATAAGATCGACGTGCCGGCGCTTAACGTCGCCGGATGGCACGACATCTTCATGGGCGGCACGCTGCGCAACTATGCCGGGATGCGCGCGTGCGGCGGCTCCTCGGCGGCGCGCGCGGGCCAGCGCCTGCTGGTCGGCCCGTGGCATCACGCGGTGCCGTTCTCGAGCCTGGTGGGACAGGTCGATTATGGTTTTCGCTCGGGGCCGGTGGCGATCGACTACGACGGCGCGCAGCTCAGATTCTTCGACCATTGGCTGAAGGGCGTCGATAACGGTGTCGACCAGGACCCGCCGGTCAGACTTTTCGTGATGGGCGTCAACGAATGGCGCGACGAGAAAGAGTGGCCGCCGCCGGGCGTCGAGATGCGGCGCTATTATCTGCACAGCCGCGGCAAGGCCAACAGCGTATATGGCGACGGCGCGCTCGCGTCCGAAGGGCCGGGCGATGAGCCGCCCGACTCCTTCCTGTACAATCCGCTCAACCCGGTGCCGACCGCGAGCGGGGGCCTGTGCTGCTACGCCAATGCGCAGATGGGCGGCGCGCTCGACCAGAGCATGGTCGAGCATCGCGCCGACGTGCTGGTCTATTCGACCGAGCCGCTGATGGAGGACCTCGAAGTGATCGGCCCGGTGACGGTGACGCTCTATGCATCGTCGTCGGCGCCCGACACCGACTTCACCGCCAAGCTGGTAGACGCCGGGCCGTGCGGCTTCGCGCGCAACCTTACCGACGGGATCATCCGCGCCCGCGTGCGCGAGTCGCGCAGTGACCCGAGGCTGATGGTCGCGGGCAAGGTTTACGAATTCAGCATCGATCTGTGGGCAACGGCCAACGTCTTCAAGGCGGGACATCGCGTGCGGCTCGAGATAAGCTCGTCGAATTTCCCGCGCTTCGACCGCAATCCCAACACCGGGCACGAACTGTTCACCGACGCCGAGATGCGCCCGGCGCTGCAGAGTGTGCTGCACGAACGGAGCTTCGCGTCGTATCTGAGCCTGCCGGTGATGCTCCGCCGCCGCTAAGACGCCAGGGATATTCTCGCGTCCGGAGCAGACCCTACCTCGATCGGCAGGATGACCGGCGGGTCTTCCTATGGCGGTCTAATTCAGTCCAAAGATGAGCCATCAAGTCATGTCATACGGCTTGAAATCATCATTAGAGATAATTAAGCTTACATCTCAAGGGGAGGGCGACGGAGCCAGATGTCTGGTTCCTCGGCGGTCGCTATTTATACGCGTCCTAATCGCTTCGCCGGCGTGGGCATCGACCGGCGCGAATCGGCTCAACGCTGATGGCTGCGACTCCGGCAGAGCGCGCGCCTGGCGCCGAGCGCGCGCCTGCGGCGCCCGCTTTTGCGGCGGCGCGGACCGCGCCTGCGCATCGCGACAGCGGCGAGTATCTGTTCGCCGGATTCATCGCAGTGGCGATTATAATCGTCGTCGCGCCGCTGCGCACCATGCACTCGATTCTCCCCTGGCGTCTGGTTGCGTTGCTGCCGCTCGCGACCTGCCAGGATCTGTTCGTGCTGGCGGCGATTGCGTGGGTCTTTTACGGACTCTTCGCGATCGCCAGGCCGCAGTGGGCGAGACGTCTGGTCGCGGTCCCCGGATGGACCGTCTGCGGTGCGCTCGCGCTCTACAGCTATCTGAGCGCCATCATCTACCTGATCATCCGCAGGCCGCTGACTCTCGGTTTGCTCGTGGCGGCGGACAACCTGCGCGGCATCCAATCGTCGATCCACGCAATTGCGACGCCCCAACTGGTTTTCGAGCTGGCGATGGACCCGGCCTACCTGGTGCTGATCGCAATAAGCCTCGAATGGTTCGCGCCCGCCGCAGTGAAACGGATGCGCAACGCGTTTCACTCACTCTGGGGACTGTCGCTCACGTCGATCTTTCTCGTCGCGGCGCACGGCTGGACCATCCGCAACGTGCCCTTTTCACTGGCGTCCTTTAATCCGCAGTGGACCCTGATGTCGTCGGCCTTCGAGCTGCACACGCCGGTGGTGACGGACGCTATCCCGGACGGCTACCTGGCCGACTTTCAGCCGGTGGGGATGCGTTCTGCGTCCGCCGCGAATCTGCCCGCCGGAATCGGGCTCGCGGTGGCGACAGAACGGCCGCTTAACGTTCTGATGGTCGTGATGGAGTCGGTCGGCGCCCGGCGCCTCGGGCTCTATGGTGCGCCGTTCAGCGATACGCCCAACCTGTCCGAGTTGACGCGCCATGCCCTGGTCTTCAACCGGGTCTATGTGGCCGAGGCCGAGACCTCGGCCGCGCTGGGCGCGCTGTTCGCCTCGGTGTATCCGGACCACGACTGGCCGAGTCTGACCCAGCTCGCCCCCGACCTGTCGATTCCCGGTCTGCCCGCGGTCTTGTCAGGCAAAGGCTACCGCACGGCGTTCATCCATTCGGGACAGCTCGTGTTCGACCGCCAGGGCGACTTCGTGCGCAGCCGCGGCTTCGACCAGGTTTTCGACCGCGAGCGCGACGCCGACCTTCCCGTCGACGCCGGGCTGGTGGCGCAGGCGCTCGGATGGATAAAAGCCGATCCTTCGCGGCCGTTTTTTCTCACCGTTTGGACCCAGGACACGCATCATCCGTACATGGCTCTGCAGCATCACGACTACGGCGTCCGCAACGCGTTCCTTAGCCGTTATCTCAACGCGGTATGGGCGACCGACGAGATGATCGGACAACTGTCCGCGGCGTTGCAGACGATGGGGCTCGCGGACCGCACGCTGATCGTGGTTACCGGCGACCACGGCGAGGCGTTCGGCGAGCACGGGCAGCTTATCCACGGCGGCACCATTTACAACGAAGAAGTGCAGGTGCCGCTGCTGATCGTGAATCCGAAGCTCTTCCCGCGCGAGGTGAGAGTGAATCGGGTCGTGCGCCAGATCGATATCGCGCCAACCCTGCTGGCGCTGCTCGGCTTCAATGCGCCCGCGGCGTGGCAGGGCGCCGACGTTTTCGACCCTGGCGCGCCCGCTCGCGCCTACCTTTTCGCGGGTACCGGAAATTTCACCTTCGGACTGGTCGACGGCGACTACAAATACATCTACGATTTCGAGCGCGACCGCTCGCAACTCTACAATCTCGCGATCGACCCGCGCGAGACCCGCGATATCGCTTCGAACCGCGCGTACGCGGACCTGATGAAGCGCGCGCATCTGCGGCTTGAGGCCTGGGTATCCTTTCAAAACCATTACCTGGCGCGGTTCGAAAACTCGCAACACTCCGGGGGTAAGACCGGCGATAACGAAAGCGTGGACGAAAGATGAGCTTCGACGATCTGACCTCGATGGTGGCGCAATCAGCCGTCGCGCCGGGCGCCGGTCCCGACGCGGACGACCGGCTCGCGTCGGCCGAGCAAGCGGAGTTTCGGGTCGATCTCGCGGATTACCTGTTCGCAGCCTTTGTCGGGCTGGCGATCGTGACGGTTTGCACGCCACTTAGAACCCTGCATGCGCTGCTCACCTGGAGCCTGGTCGCGCTGTTGCCGCTTGCCACCTACAGGGACCTCTTCCTGGTCGCGGCGCTCGCCTGGCTGTTCCACGGGTTGTTCGCGATCGCGCGACCGCCATGGGCGCGCAGATCAGTCGCGATCGCCGGTTGGACCCTGTGCCTGATGCTTGCGCTCTACACCTATCTGAGTGACGTCATCTATCTCATCATCCGCCGTCCGCTGACGGCCGGTCTGCTCGTGGCCGCCGACAACCTGCGCGCGATTCAGGCCTCGGCCGAATCGATCGTCACGCCGGGATTGGTCGGAGCGCTGGCGGTGGCGCCGGTGTGGACCGTGCTGATTGCGTCGATCCTGGTGGGGCTTGCGCCCGAAGAGCTGACGAGCTTGCGCAAGCGTTTCTATTCGGCGGCCGGCCTGGCCGCTACCGTGCTCTATCTTTTCGCCGCCCACGCCTGCGCGGTTCGATGGGTCCCCTACTCGCTCTTTTCATTCAACCCGCAATGGACCCTGATCTCGTCGTTCTTCGAGAGGCACACGCCGGTAATTACCGACGCCATCCCGGCCAGCTACTTTGATGACTTCGAGCCCGGTGGAGTACGCGGGCGCCCGGGCGCGGACAGCTTCACCGTGGGCGGGTTGAACCCGGCGGCGTGGCCGCGGCCGCTTAACGTGGTGATGGTGGTGATGGAGTCGGTCGGCGCCGAAAGGGTCCAGCTTTACGGCGCGCCGTTCAACAATACTCCCGGGCTCGTCGAACTGGCGCGCCACGGCATGGTGTTCAGGCGGGCTTACGCATCCGAGGCTGAAACTTCAGCCGCCTACGGCGCATTGTTCACGTCGGTCTATCCGGATCACGATTGGCCAAGCATCACGCAGCTCGCTCCGGCCCTGGCGATTCCGGGATTGCCCGCCGTGCTCGCGAGCCATGGCTACCGCACCGTCTTCATCCATTCCGGGCAGATCGTTTTCGATCGCGAGGGTGACTTCCTGAGAAACCACGGCTTCCAGGCGCTAATGGCGGAGCCGCGCGACTATCCCTACCCGCGCGATCCGGAATTGGTGACGAAGACGCTCAAATGGATCGAGAGCGATCCCAACCGGCCCTTCTTCATTACTCTCTGGACGCACGATACTCACCATCCCTACGTGTCGGCGTCGAATCGCGACTTCGGGGTTCACGACTCCAAATTCAACCGTTATCTCAACGCCGTGCAGGCGACCGACACGCTGATCACGGAACTGGCAGCGGCGCTGCAGAAGAAGGGGCTTGCGGATCGCACGCTGCTGGTCGTTTTGGGCGATCATGGAGAGGCCTTCGGCGATCACAACCAGTTGATCCATGGCGGCAGCGTCTATGACGAGGAAGTTCATATACCCTTGATGATCGAGAACCCCGTGCTTTTTCCGCGCGCGGTGGTCGTCGATCGCGTGATGCGCCAGGTGGACATTGCGCCGACCCTGCTGGCGTTGCTGGGCTTCGCCGCGCCCGCCGCGTGGCAGGGCGCCAACGCGTTGGGCGGCAGGCTTCCGCCGCGGGCCTACTTCTTCGCCGGCACCGGAAACCTGACCTTCGGCCTGGTGGAGGGCAACTTCAAATATATCTACAATTTCCCGCGCCAACTCAGTCAGCTCTACGACCTCGCAACCGATCCAAAGGAAAAAAACGATCTCTCTTCCGATCCGGCCTACGCGCAAATGATCGCGCGCGACCATCTGCGGCTCGAAGCCTGGGTCTCGTTTCAGAACCCGTATCTGGAACGATTCGAAAAGTCCGCTGGCGCAGGCCCTTGACGCGCGCGCGGACCGCGAACTCGCGGGCCGCCGCCGGGGTCGCGCTGCGCCGGCGGTCGCGCCGCGCGAAACTGTCTGGCGCATCCCCGGCCAACTGACTAGACTCGGTGCATCGCCGCCGCTGCCGGCAGGCGCGATTTATGTCCGACCGCCAAGCGATCCTCGAGGCGAACCACGCATTTTACCAGGCCTTCGAGAGCCTCGACGCCGACGCCATGGGCGCGGTGTGGCTGCGCGACCCGCGCATCGTCTGCATCCATCCCGGATGGAACCGTCTCGTCGGATGGGGCCCGATCATGAATAGCTGGCAGCGGATCTTCGAAAACGTCTTCGAGATGAAGTTCGAGCTGGCCGACCCGCAGGTGATGTCGAGCGGCGACTTGGCCGTGGTGGTGGTCGAGGAAAATCTTCTCCAGCGCGGCTACGACGGCGCGTCGCGCTCGCGGGTGCTGGCGACCAATGTCTTCGAACGCGCGGACGGGCGATGGTGGATGCTGTCGCATCACGGCTCGCCGGTGCTGGAGCCGCCGGAGAGCGGAGAACCGCCGCTGCAATAGAATTTGTCGGCCGCATCGGGCTCGCCGGCCTGAGCCGGCGGCGAGACCCTCGAAAAGACCCGAGTGCTGGCGAAGTGATCGAAGAGGAAAGAGAAAAGGAGACCAATGAAATCGGTATCAATCAGCTGGGCAATGAGCGCAGTGTTGGCTATCTGCCTGACGCCCGGCATCTCGAGCCTCGCGCCGCGCCGCGCCGCGAAGCATCCGGCCACGCTCGCACAAGCCGACGGCTCGGTCGCGGTGCCCGGCTCGGCGGATGCGCAGGGATCCGGCAGCGGCGATGACGACTACCAGGCCGGACAGGCGCAGGCGCCCGACGATCCCGACGGCGAGCAGCAGCCCAACATGCAGCAGGCTCCCGCCGACGACAACGGCGGCGATTCTGCCGCACAGAATGGCGACGACAATGGTAACGCCCAGCAGCAGTCGGGCGACGACGCCGATCAGGGCGCGGCGCCGGGCCAGCCGCAATCGGGCGACGACGACAACTGATCGCCGCGCCCGGCCGGACAGCGCGCGGGCGATCACGCCTCAGCCGCACGCGCAAGGACGCGTTCGGCGGCGGCGGCGAAGCGGTCAGCCGCCCTGGCGCATCGCGCGCACCAGAATCTCCGCTATTTCAGGACGAGTGTACTCGGGCGGAGGCGACTCGCCGGCGCGCAGCATCTCGCGCACGCGGGTTCCCGACAGCAACAGCCGGTCCGCGTCCTCGTGCGGGCAGGTCTTATACGACGCCATCCCGCCGCATCGTTTGCAGTAGAAAGTATTCTCGAAGGTCAGCAGCGTGATGCCGATTTCTTCGGCGTCGAAGCGTTCGAAAATCTTTTGCGCGTCGTAGGTGCCATAGTAACTGCCGACCCCGGCATGGTCGCGTCCGACGATGAAGTGCGTGCAGCCGTAGTTGCGCCTGATGATGGCGTGCAGGATGGCCTCGCGCGGTCCGCCGTAGCGCATGTGCGCCGGCATCACCGAGAGCATCGCGCGGTTGCGCGGATAGTACAGGTCCAGCAGCACCTTGTAGGTCTCCATCCGCACCGCGGCCGGAACGTCGTCGCCCTTGGTCTCGCCAACCAGCGGATGAAGCAAAAGCCCGTCGCAGATCTCGAGCGCCGCCTTCTGGATGTATTCGTGGGCGCGATGGGTCGGGTTGCGAGTCTGAAAGGCGACAATCTTGCGCCATCCGCGCTCGGCGAACGCGGCCCGCGTCTGGCGCGGTTCGAGCCGGTATTCGAGGAAAGTCCGGCCGGGAATCTCACCGAACAGGCTCACGGTGCCGCCGAGGCACCACGGCGGCGTCGCGAGCACGTTGGCCGCGCCCGGATGCGCCGGGTCGGCGGTGCCGAAGACCGCCTCGGCCTCGCGTGCGCGGTCAACGTTGTAGATCTCGGCGAGCTTGAGAATCGCGAGCCGGCCGCCGTCGGCGTCGGCAAGCGCGATGTCCTCGCCCGGCTTGAGCGCGCGCGCCTCGGCCTCGGCAACTCCGAGCGTGATCGGAATCGACCACGGCGCGCCCGCGGCCAGACGCATCGCGTCGCGCGAGCGGGCGTAGTCCGCCTCGCCCATGAAGCCCGTAAGCGGCGAGAATGCGCCCGAAGCGAGCATCTCGAGGTCGGCCAGGTCGCGCGCGCCAAGGCGCACCGTCTTTAGCCCTTCGGCGCGGCGCGCGAGCGCGCCGCGCTCCGCCGCGGGCGCATTCAGATCGACCAGCCCTCCGCCGCCATGCGCGGCTATCGGATCGCCATGCGCGGTGCTCATCGCTTCGCTCCCTTGAGGCTGACGTACCCGAGCGCCTCGAGGCTGCCGAGCAGCCGGGCGAGGCTCTCCTGCGGAGTTTCGCGGCTCGTGTCAATGGTCAGCTCATGGTTAATCGGCGGCTCGTACGGATCGGACACGCCGGTGAAACCCTTGAGCTCGCCGGCGAGCGCCTTCTTGTAAAGCCCCTTGACGTCGCGTTCGACCAGCGTGTCCAGCGGACATTCCACGTACGCTTCGAAGAAGCGCTCGTGCTGCTTGCGCACTTCGTCGCGAATCTCGCGGTAAGGCGAGATCGCCGCTGCGATAGCGACCACGCCGTTACGCGCGAGCAGCTTGCAGACGAACCCGATGCGCCGAATGTTCGTGTCGCGGTCTTCCTTTGAAAAGCCCAGTCCCTTCGACAGATGGGTGCGCACCTCGTCGCCGTCGAGAATCTCGACCCGGTACCCCAGCCGCCGCATTTCTTCAGCCGCCAGCCATGCCAGCGTTGACTTGCCCGCTCCGGACAAGCCGGTGAACCACAAAGTGAAACCGTCGCTCATCGTGGTGGAATCACGCCCCTTAATCATATGTTACTAAGTGAGTCGTTTAAGTTATATAAAAGCTGAAAGCGCTGCAACATCACAAATCCGACCGCTCCGCAGCCGTTCGTTCGATTGGCATATCGAGGTAGGTCGCCATCGCGGCCGGCGAGGGAAACACCGGCGATGCGCCAAGCGTCGTCAGCCGGTCACGTCCCTCGGCCGTGGCGTTGACACCGTAGAATCGCACCGCGGCCGCCTTGGCGGCATTGAGATCGGCCACGCTGTCGCCGACGAAGGCCGCGTTGGCAGAGGCGGCGGCGCCAAGCGCAAGCGCGCGCTCGAGCGTCGCGGGCGACGGCTTCAGCGGAAGGCCGCTATCGCGGCCGACAATCAGATCTACCAGCTCGACCGCGTGGGCGCGCCCGTCGGCTGCGTGCGCCTTGAGCCAGGCGGCGACCGTGCGCGACGAATTCGACGTGACGACGGCGATCGTCGCGCCCGCGGCGCGGAGCGCGCGGAGCAGTTCGGTCGCACCCGTAGCGGGTGCGACCGAACCCACGCCGGCTAGTTCGTGGCGCTCGATGATGGCGGAAGCGCCGTCGAGGATCGCGCGCGCGGTCTGGGAGAGGCGTGC
>DASXMQ010000052.1:0-14837 GCA_036495625.1 Binataceae bacterium (SeqCode)
ATGCTGGCCACGGTGATCAATTCGCTTGCAATGCAGAGCGCGCTCGAGCGGCAGGGCCTGCAGACCCGAGTGCAGTCGGCCATTCCGATGACCACGGTCTGCGAGCCGTACATCCGCCGCCGCGCCGTGCGCCACCTCGAAAAGGGCCGGGTGGTGATCTTCGCCGCCGGCACCGGCAATCCCTATTTCACCACAGATACGGCGGCGAGCCTGCGCGCGCTGGAAATCGGTGCCGAGGTCATCCTGAAGGCGAGCCATCACGTTGACGGCGTTTACGATCGCGATCCGCTGCGCGAACCCGGGGCAAAGCGCTTTGACCGTCTGACCTACCTCGAGGTACTCGAGCGAAACCTGCGAGTGATGGACCTAACCGCGATCTCGATGTGCAAGGACAACAACCTACCGATCATCGTTTTCAATTTGCGCGAGACGGGTAATATAAGAAAGGCCGTGATGGGAGAGCCGATCGGCACCTGGGTCGAAAGTGGCTGCTGAGGAAAAACCCGAAGACCTGATCGAGATGGCGCGGATGGAGATGGAGGAAGCCGTCGCCGCCTTCCGCCACGAACTTGCCCGCGTGCGCACCGGGCGTGCCTCGACCGCGCTGCTCGAGGGACTGCACGTCAATTACTATGGCGCCCGCACGCCGCTGCGCCAGCTTGCGGGGCTTGCCGCTCCGGAGCCGCGGCTCCTGGTAATCACGCCTTACGACAAGGGCTCGCTGCACGAAATCGAAAAGGCCATCCAGACCTCCGACCTCGGCCTGACTCCGATCAATGATGGCAAGATAATCCGCGTGCCGATTCCCGAACTGACCGAGCAGCGGCGCAAGGAGCTGGTGCGCCACGTCCACAAGACGGCGGAGGAATTCCGGGTCTCGGTCCGCAATCATCGCCGCGACGCCAACGACAAGCTGAAGAAGATGCACAAGGACAAGAAGGTCGATGACGACACGTTGCGCGCGGGCGAGGCCAAAGTGCAGCAGCATACCACCGAGCACACCGAGAAAATCGACAAGATCCTTGCCGCCAAGGAAGCGGAGATAATGGAGGTCTGAACCGTCCCGACGGCGTCCCGCGCAAGGCGGGAGGCGGCGGCGCGGCTTATCCGGTTCGTGGCTTCTTCACTCCCACTGGACGAATTTCCGAACCTTTCGCTGGAACGCGAGCGGCTGCCGCGTCACGTCGCGATCGTGATGGACGGCAACGGCAGATGGGCGCGCCAGCACGGACTCTCGCGTTCCGAGGGCCATCGCCGCGGCAAGGACTCGGTGCGCGCCGTGGTCGAGGCGGCGCGCGAGATCGGCATCCCCTGCCTCACGCTCTTCGTGTTCTCTAACGAGAACTGGCAGCGGCCCGGCACCGAGGTGCGGTTTTTGATGGAGCTGTTCCATCGCTATCTCAGCACCGAGACCAAGCGCCTGATGAAACGCGACATCAAGGTGGTGGCGCTCGGCGACCTCGAGCGGCTTCCGGCGCCGGTCAGACGCGCGCTCGACTCGATGATCGCCGCGACCGCCGCAAACCGCTCGATGACGGTCGCGCTCGCGCTTTCCTACGGCGGACGCCAGGACGTAACCGCCGCCGTCCGCCGCATCGCCGAAGAGGTCGCGGCGGGGCGGCTGCGTCCCGAGGAAGTCGATGAGCAGGCCGTCGCAAGCCGGCTCGCGAGCGCCGATCTGCCTGACCCCGACCTGCTCGTCCGCACGTCGGGCGAACTGCGGATATCGAATTTCTTCCTTTATCAGCTGGCCTACACCGAACTTTATTTCACCAACACCTTGTGGCCCGACTTCCGCGAGCGTGAGTTTCTCCGCGCGCTCGCCGCCTATCAGCTTCGCGAGCGCCGCTTCGGCGCCGTCGACGCCGGCTCCGCCGCCAACCACCGGCTGCGTGCTGCGAACTAGGGTCTGGACCGCGCTGGTCGCGCTGCCCACCCTGCTCGCGGTGGTGCTCTTCGCGCCCGCGCCATGGTTCGCGGTTTTCGTCGCCATTTTGATTGTGATCGGACTTGGCGAAGTGGCCGCGATGACCGGGGCGCGCACCGCGGGCGCGATCGCCATCCTGGCGCTGGCGGGCTGCGGGCCGGCAGCGCTGCTCGTATGGGCGCCGGCGCATCTATGGTTCATCCCTCTCGGCGTGATTCTCGCGATGCTGGCGCTGATCGTACGCGTCGGTCGGGGCGCCGCAGACGCGACGGCCGGAGCGCCCGGGACGGGGTTGAGGCTCCTTGGAGCGCTTTACGTCGGAGCGCTGTTTCCCTATTTCGCCCTTCTTAGAAATCGTCCGGACGGTATTGCGGCGATTGTCCTAATTCTTCTGCTCGTGATCGCCAGCGATACGGGAGCGTACTTCACCGGCTTATCGATAGGCCGGACGAGGCTCGCCGCCAGGGTAAGCCCGAAAAAGACCGTGGAGGGGGCGATCGGAGGGCTGGCACTATGCGTTGTGGCTGGGCTCCTGCTTCGCCTACCACTGGTGCCAGGATGGGGAGTCGCGCAGGCCGTCGCATTTTCCTTGACCATCGGCGTCCTGGCGCAGTTGGGCGACCTGGCCGGATCGGCGCTCAAACGCAGCGCCGGAGTCAAGGACTCCGGATGGATTTTTCCGGGACATGGCGGCCTGCTGGATCGCACCTGCAGCATAGTTTTCGCCGTGGCTTTGGCCTATTATTGGGGGCGATGACTGCGGTCGCCCAGACTCATCCCGCGAGCGTTCATCGGAGACCATGATCACATCAATTCTGTCCGCGGTGATAATTTTCGCCGTCCTGATCATCGTACACGAGACCGGTCACTTCCTGATGGCCAAGCGATCGGGCGTCCGCGTGCTCCGATATTCCGTCGGCTATCCGCCGAAGGTCTTCGCTATCCGCCGCGGCGAGACCGAATACGCGTTCAGCGCGACGCCGCTTGGCGGCTACGTGAAGATGCTCGGTGACGAAGTCGCCGAGGAACCCACCACCGAGACGCTCGAAGGTTACGTCAAGGAACTGCAACTCGATCTGCTCGAGGCGGCGCGCGCGCATGGCGATGCGGCCGTTGCGGGCGTCGACCCGTCACAAGCGATTGTCGAACTGGCCCATCGGCTCGCAGCCGCCGCACGCGGCGCCGCGGCCTCGGCCGAAGCCCAAACAGTACTCGGGCGCGATCTGCGGCCCGGCGAGGAATTGCTGCTCGCCGAGATCGAAAACCGCGGTTCGGTTGACGAAGCGGTCAAGGCCCTGGCCGAAAGCCGTCCGCCGAGACTGCTGCAGAGCTATCGTGCGCAGGCCTTTCCGACCCAGAGCCTCGGCACCCGGATCAAAATCGTACTCGCAGGGCCGCTCGCGAATATCCTGTTCGCGCCGGTCCTGATGACTATTGTCTTCATGTACGGCGTCCCCTACGTGAAACCGATACTCGGTCAGATCAAGCCGGGGATGCCTGCGTACGCGGCGGGCCTGCGCAAGGGCGACCAGATCGTGGCGGTGGACGGAAAGAAGGTCGAGAACTGGGCCGACCTTTCCGACGCGATCAAGTCGGGCGATGGCGTAGCGCTTAAAATCGACTTCCTCCGCCCGGCGGGGAATGCCTCGCCCAGCCAGATGTCGCTGACGGTCAAGCCCGTCCGCGAAAATGAAGACACCGGCTTCGGCAACAAAGCCCCGGTCTGGATCATCGGGGTCCTGCCGCGCGGGGACGAAGGCACCAAGCGCTACGGGCCGATCAAGGCCTCCTATGAAAGTGTGATATCGACCGCGCAGCTCAGCGAACGGCTGGTGATGGGTATCGTGATGATCATCAACGGCACGACGCCGGCGCGCCAGGCGCTGGGCGGACCGATCATGATCGCCAAGATGGCCGGCAAGGAGGCCAAGCAGGGCTTCGCCGACGTGGCCGGCTTTACCGTGATGCTGAGCCTGGAACTGGGCATCATCAACCTGCTGCCGGTGCCGCTACTCGACGGCGGCCATCTGTTCTTCTTTCTGATTGAAGGCTTGCGCGGCAAACCGCTGCAGCTGCGTCATCGCGAATTCGCAATGCAGATCGGGCTGCTGTTGCTGGTGGCGCTGATGACTTTCGTCATCGTTAATGACATCTCGCATATTATGCACAGTTGACGCCGCATTGGCGGCCGGCGCCGGGGCCGGCCCGGTGCTGGGAATCGAGACCGGCGGCCCGCGGGCCGACCTGGCGCTGATAGCAGGCGGAAGGGTGCTCGCCGAAGCATCGCACTCGGTCGCTTCGCATGGCGCCGAGTTGCCGCGGGCGGTCGGCGAACTGCTTGCGCGCGCCGGACTTGCGCCGCGCGAGCTGAGCGCCGTCGCGGTTGGGATCGGCCCGGGATCGTTCACGGGCCTGCGCGTCGGGCTAAGCTACGCCAAAGGCCTCAAGCTCGCGACCGGATGCGCGCTGCTCGGGATACCGAGCCTCGACACGCTCGCTCTGACGGCGCTCGCCGAAATCTCCGCTAAGCCGGACCAGATGCTTATCTCTCCGGTGCTGGACGCTCGCAAAGGCGAGGTCTATGCTGCCCTTTACCGGACAAGTGGCGATGGGTTAGAAAAGTTGTCAGATGACCTCGTGGTCGCGCTCGAAGATCTGGTTCCCCATCTTGGCACCGACGCTCTGTTGGTCGGCGATGCAAAGGCCGAAGAGGCTTGTGCCTTGGTCGTGCGCCGCGGCGGACGGGCGGCGTGCCTGGGAGTCGGCGGATTGCGCTTGCGAGGCCGCGTCGTAGCGGCGATAGGCGCCGCGCGGATGGCGGCGGGAGAAGCGGATAACGCATTCGCTCTGGAACCGCTGTACGTGAGGTCGGCGGAGGCAATTTTCAAGGTTGATCCTCTAACCTCGGGAGTGACGGGCAATGGAGCAGAAGGAAGAAGAATTGATTCATCAGTACGTGACCAGCGACGAAGAACTGAGGACGCTGTATGAGGAGCACGCGGAGCTGAAACGCCAGCTCGAATCTTTCCGCCTCAAGCATTACCTCACCGCCGAAGAAGAAATCGAAAAAAAGCGCATCCAGAAGCTGAAACTGGCCTCCAAAGACCGCATCATGGCCCTGCTCCATCGCCATCAGCACGAAGACGAGGCGCGCTAGGCCCGCGGCGCGCATCCCGCGCTCCGGGCCGAAGCCCAACTGATGCCAAGTCATACGATATCCGTACTGGTCGAGAACGAGTTCGGCGTGCTCGCGCGCGTCGCCGGTCTGTTCTCGAGCCGTGGCTTCAATATCGAGTCGCTCACCGTCAACGAGGACCCGCTGGATCCCACGGTGTCGCGCATCGTGCTGGCGGCGACCGGCGACGACCAGGTGCTCGAACAGATCAACAAGCAGCTCAACAAGCTGGTCTCCGTGATCAAGGTCACCGATTTCAAGGACACCAGCACCATCGATCGCGAAATGGTGATGGTGAAGGTCGCGGTGGACGAGCGCACGCGGGCCGAGCTCGATTCGATCGTCGGCGCCTTTCGCGCCCACGTGGTCGATATCGGTCCGCGCGCGGTAACCGTGGAAGTGACCGGCGACGCCGACAAGATCAAGGCGTTTATCGCCCTAGTGCGTCCGCTGGGCATCAAGGAGATCGTACGCTCGGGAAAAATCGCGATGGTCCGCGCAGTGCAGCACGAGACCGGCCATCGCGCCGCCGGCGCGCGCGAGGCCGGCTAGCCGCCGCATTTCCGGCTCCTCGCCCCGCAGCGAGGCCGGCTTTTCAATTAAAGTGCGAATTTATTCAGGAGAACTTCCCCATGCAGGTCCATTACGATCGCGACGCCGACCTTAGCCGTCTGCGCTCTCACAAAATCGCCATCCTGGGCTTCGGCAGCCAGGGCCATGCCCATGCGCTCAACCTGCGCGACAGCGGGATGGAGGTATGCGTGGGGCTGCGCAAGGGCAGCCCGTCGTGGGACAAGGCCGCCAAGCAGGGCCTGGCAGTCTTCGAGACCGCCGAGGCCGCGCACCGCTCCGACATCGTGATGATGCTCGTGCCGGACGAGATGGGATCGGAGATTTACCAGGCCGAAGTCGCCCCTCATCTCACGCCGGGCAAGTACCTCGCTTTCGGCCACGGCTTCAACATCCATTTCAAGTTCATCAAGCCCGCGCCGGGGGTCAACGTTTTCATGATCGCGCCCAAGGGCCCCGGTCATCTCGTGCGCTCCGAGTACGTCAAGGGACGTGGCGTGCCCTGCCTGCTCGCGGTCGAGCAGGACCCTTCGGGCGACACCAAGCAGATCGGACTTGCGTACGGATCAGCGATCGGCGGCGGCCGCGCGGCGATTATCGAGACCAGCTTTCGCGAAGAAACCGAGACCGATCTGTTCGGCGAACAATCGGTACTGTGCGGCGGGCTGACCGAGCTCATCCGCGCCGGCTACGAAACCCTGGTCGCGGCCGGTTACGCGCCCGAGATGGCTTACTTCGAGTGCGTGCACGAAGTGAAGCTCATCGTCGATCTCATCTACGAGGGCGGCATCGCCAACATGCGCTACTCGATCAGCAACACCGCCGAGTACGGCGACATGACGCGCGGCAAGCGCGTGGTCGGGCCGGGCTCGCGTCAGGCGATGAAAGATCTGCTCGGCGATATCCAGTCGGGCAAGTTCGCCAACGAATGGATTGCCGAGTATCGCGCCGGTTTGCCGCATTTCCGCGAGCTGCGCAAGGAGGCGGAAAAGCATCCGCTCGAAGAGGTCGGACGCAAGCTGCGCTCCTTCATGCCGTGGCTCGCCAGCGATCGCCTGGTCGATAAGGCCAAGAATTGAACGCGCCGCGGGCCTGACGGACAGCGAGATGGATTTGCAGGCCGGTGATTTGACCCGGCGCGTGGGCGGCGCAATCGGAATCGCATCCGAGGGTGTCACGATGGCCTCCGTGGTGCTCGCCGCGGGTGCGCTCGCGCTCGTGCTCGGATGGAACGGCGCCGGCGCGATCGCGATCGTCTGCGGCCTCGCGATCGCAGCTTTCTTCCGCGATCCCGAACGCTCGCCCGCCGCCGTCGCGACGGAACGCCTGGTGTTCTCGGGCGCCGACGGTACGGTGAGCGACGTGACGGAGATGCCGCTCCCCGACGGCGGCGGCAGCGATGAGCGCTACCATCGCGTGTCGGTCTTCATGTCGCCGCTCAACGTGCACGTCAACCGCGCTCCCGTCGGCGGCGAGGTCACGAGCGTGCGCCACACCCCCGGGGTGTTTCACGCCGCGTTTCGCGACCACGCGAGCGAGCACAACGAGCGCAATATCGTCGTGATGACCGACGCACGGGGCCGCCAGCATGCGATCGTGCAAATCGCGGGCTACCTGGCGCGGCGCATCGTCTGCCGTCTGCATCCGCACGATATGGTTCGCTGTGGCGAGCGAATTGGACTTATAATGTTCGGCAGTCGCGTCGATCATTTCATCCCCAGCGACTACCGGATAGTGGTTAAAATAGGAGAACGGGTGCGTGGCGGAGAGAGTATAATCGGAGAATTGCTCCAATGAGCCGACAGGAAAAACAGGGCCCCAGCGCGCAGGCGCGGATGCGGCTTATATCGGGCCGTTTGAAGGAACAGCAGCGGCGCGTGGTCGCGCCATTGCGCCGCGGGGTCTTCCTTGCGCCCGCCACCATCACGTCGCTCGGCCTGCTCTCGGGCTTCTTCGGCCTGGTCTCGGCGATCAATTCCCATTTCGAGCTGGCCGCCGTGATGATCCTGATTGCGTTCGTCTGCGACGGGCTGGACGGCCGGGTGGCGCGGCTCTCGCGCACCTCGAGCCACTTCGGGGTCGAGTTCGACAGCCTCTCCGACGTGGTCGCGTTCGGCGTGGCGCCGGCGGGAATCGCCTATTGCTGGTCGCTCAGATTGCTCGGCGCGTGGGGCGTGGTGATCGCCGGGATGTTCGTGATCTGCGCGGCGCTCAGGCTCGCGCGCTTCAACGTGCAGACCGGCAGCACCGATAAGCGCCGCTTCGTCGGCCTTCCGGTGCCGGGCGCTGCGGCAATGATTGCGGGCATCGTGCTCGCCTACAGCTACTTCGAGTTCGAGTCCCCGCGCGCGCTGGTGACGATAATGGCGCCGCTCACGATTGCGCTCGCATCCCTGATGATCTCGCGGGTACCCTACCCCAGCTTCAAGACCGTCAACCTGCATGCCCGCGCGCCGGTCGAATTGGTGGCGGTGATGCTGGTCGCGCTAGCGCTCCTGTTCGCGATGCCGCAGTTCACCTTCTTCATGCTGGCGACGGCCTACGTCGCCTCGGGGCCGTACCTGATGCTGATGGGCGAACGGCCGCAGACGCTCGCGCCGGTGCTGGGACCGGAGGTGGCTGCTCAATCGCCCGCAAATCCGCGGAGAAGCCGACCGGCCGCCAGCGCTCCCCGTGCCACCGGCGATTTGTCGGGTAATCCCCCGCCCCCGTAAGTCCATGAGGCCCCATAAGCCCGTGCGCACTGAAGGCCCGCGGACGCCCGCTTGACTGTGCTCAAGCGCCCCGCCTAAGATACTGGCGATGTCGCCCTGCCTGACTCTGCTGCTGGGACTGCTGCTTAGCCTGGGCCTTATTAAGGCCCTCGCCGGGAGCGTCGTGGTGCAGGCTTAAGGAAGCGACTCTAAAACCTGAACCAAACGCCCCGGGCGGAGGGCCAAAAGGCCGCCCGGGGCGTTTCTTTTTGCCCGGCCGTGCGGCCTTGTGGTCCGTCCGTCACGGAACGCACGGAGGAGAAGAGACGCCGATGGCAAAAACGATGACCCCAACCGGGAATAACGTCCGCGATGGCGTGCGGGATGACGTACGGGACATTCTGCCCGACCCCAACTACGTCCGCATCTTCGACACCACGCTGCGCGACGGCGAACAATCGCCCGGCTGCACGATGAACGTCGAGGAGAAGCTCGCGATCGCCCGCCAGCTCGAACGCTTGGGCGTCGATATCATCGAGGGCGGCTTCGCCGCGTCCTCGCCCGGCGATTTCGAGTCGGTCAATCGAATCGCCGAGGCGGTCAGCCGGCCGACCGTGGTCAGCCTCTCGCGCACGCGCGAGGAAGACGTCGACGCGGCGCTACGCGCGGTGGACAAGGCGCGCAGCCCTGGCATCCACATCTTCATCGCGACCTCCGATATCCATCTCAAGCACAAGCTCAACATGACGCGCGAGGACGTGCTGAGCGCGGCGACCTGGGCGGTCGCGCGAGCCAAACAGCATCTCGACTATATCGAGTTCTCCTGCGAGGACGCCTCGCGTTCCGACTGGGATTACATGGCCAAGATTTGCGCCGAGGTGATCCGCGCCGGCGCCCGCATCGTCAACCTGCCCGACACCACCGGCCATGCGATTCCCGAGGAGTTCGGCGAGATGTTCGCCTACATGCGGCGCACCGTCGAGGGCGCCGACCGCGTGATCTGGAGCGCGCACTGCCATAACGACCTCGGCCTTGCGGTCGCCAACTCGCTGGCCGCGATCAAGAACGGCGCGCGCCAGGTCGAATGCACGATCAACGGCATCGGCGAGCGCGCCGGCAATACCTCGATGGAAGAAGTCGTGATGGCCCTGCGCACGCGCCACGACCTGATGGCGGTGCGCACCGGAATCGACACCCGCCAGATCTATCCGGCCTCGCGCCTGCTCTCGCAGATCATCGGCCAGCCCGTGCCGCCCAACAAGCCGATCGTCGGCGACAACGCCTTCGCCCACGAGGCCGGCATCCATCAGGACGGCGTGCTTAAGTACAAGCTGACCTATGAAATCATGAAGCCCGAAGATATCGGGATCCCCTCGAACAAGCTCGTGCTGGGCAAACATTCGGGCCGCCACGCTTTCGTCAACCGGCTGGAGGAACTCGGTATCGGCACCGCCTCGATCGACGTCAACAAGGCCTTCACCGAGTTCAAGGTGCTCTGCGACAAAAAGAAGATCGTTTACGACGACGATATCCTGGCGCTGATCAACGAGGAGACGCGGCGCACCGCGGACCACTTCGAGCTGCTCGACGTCCGCGTGACCTCGTCGGCCAGGACCACGCCGCACGCCGAAGTGACGATGCGTATCGGGGGCGGCACGGAGAGCGTCGCCGAGGCCTCGGGCGACGGGATGGTGGACGCGTGTTACAAGGCGATCTACAAGCTCGCCGGCATGCAGCCCGCGCTCGAGCGCTATTCGGTCAAGGCAATCACCGGCGGCACCGACGCGCTCGGCGAAGTGAGCTGTCTCGTGCGGTCGGACGGGATGACGGTCGCCGGGCAGGGCGCCCACAGCGACATCGTGATGGCGAGCGCGCTCGCGCTGGTCAATGCGCTCAATCGCCTGCAGGGCCGTGTGCGGTCGGCGGTGCTGCGCCCAGCCGAAGGGGCATAAGGGCTCGCGAACGCCGACCCCGCGGGGGGTAGTGTCTCAGTTTGAATTTCGGCTTCCGACCCACGTGTGTCTTTCCCGCTCGAGCCATACGCTTCCCGGAAGCCGTCATTTCCGCTGACTCGTTAATCGAGCATATATTGAGAAGCATGAGCGAGCAGGCATCTGGCAAGAATGCGATTCGTCCGTTTCATGTAAATGTTCCGGAAGCGGAACTTACCGAATTGCGCAGGCGCATAAACGCGACAAAGTGGCCTGAACGGGAAACGGTCACGGATGCATCGCAAGGCGTGCAACTCGCGACGATTCAGGAACTCGCGCGCTATTGGGGATCGGAATATGACTGGCGCAAGTGTGAGGCAAGACTAAACGCCTTACCGCAATTCATCACCGGGATTGACGGGCTCGACATCCATTTCATTCATGTTCGCTCGAAACATGAAGATGCGTTGCCGCTCATCGTCACCCACGGCTGGCCCGGCTCTGTCGTCGAGCAGCTCAAGATCGTCGATCCGCTCACCAATCCCACGGCACATGGCGCGAGCGCATCGGATGCTTTCCACGTGGTGATTCCGTCGATGCCGGGCTACGGCTTTTCAGGCAAGCCTACAACCACCGGCTGGGGCCCCGACCGCATCGCGCGCGCCTGGGTCGTGCTGATGAAACGTCTCGAATACACGAAATTTGTGGCGCAAGGCGGCGACTGGGGCGCGGTTATCACTGATGTGATGGCTACACAGGCGCCTCCGGAATTGCTCGGCATTCACTCCAACATGCCTGGCGTCATCCCACCCGATATTGACAAGGCGGCCCAGTCCGGCGCTCCGACGCCATCAGGTCTTTCGGCCGACGAGACACTAGCGTACGAGCGGCTGAAATTCGTCTACAGCAAAGGCATCGCCTACGGCTACCAGATGGGGTTGCGCCCGCAGACGTTGTACGGAATTGCGGATTCCCCCGTCGGCCTGGCCGCCTATTTTCTGGACCACGATGCGTGGAGCTACGCGCTGATCTCACGCGTCTTTTCCGGAGAAGCTGCCGGCCTCACCCGGGACGACGTCCTCGACAACATTACGCTTACCTGGTTGACGAACACGGCGATTTCCGGGGCCCGTCTCTACTGGGAGAACAAGTTCGGCTTTTTCAGTATCAAAGGCGTTTCCGTCCCGGCTGCTGTGAGCGCATTTCCTGACGAGCTCTATCAAACCCCGCGGAGTTGGGCAGAGCGTGCGTATCCGAAACTTATCCATTACAACAAGCTCGACAAAGGCGGGCACTTTGCTGCCTGGGAACAGCCGCACCTCTTTTCAGAAGAGGTGCGCGTGGGCTTCAGATCACTGCGCAAATAGTGGAGCGGAAGGACTTCGTTCCGGTGGCCATCGCGGTATTTGCGGGGGGAGATCTATCGAGCCCCGAAGACATGGGTCCGGGCCGGTGCAGACATTCAAACTGAGACACTACCCCGCGGGACTTGCCGTGGCATCGGCGTTTGGGCTAAACGCTAGTGGCGTCGGACCGCGCGTCTGACGGGGGTGGCCCGACGAAAGGTGTCGAATAAGGAAAGATCGCGCTCCGCCGGATTGGCGAGGTCTGGATTCGTGCGAATTTTCGGCCGCGTCTCTGCAGTGGCGGCGCGGCGCTCGACGGAAATCTGCCCGCGATTTATAGGTCTCTCCATTTTCGCTGCCGGGACTGCACAGGCATAGATGGCCTACAAGATTCTGGTTCTCAAGGGTGACGGGATCGGCCCCGAAGTGGTCGGCGAAGCGCTGCAGGTGCTCAAGATCGTGGCACGCAATGCCGCGCTCGACCTCGAGTTCAAGGAAGGCGTGGCCGGCGGCCATGCGATCGATCAGTTCGGCACCCCGCTGCCCGCCGACGTGCTCAAGCAGGCCAAGGATTGCGACGCGATCCTGTTCGGCGCGGTCGGCGGCCCCAAGTGGGACGACCCCAAGGCCGACAAGCGTCCCGAGCAGGCGCTGCTCACGCTGCGCAAGGAATTGGGGCTGTTCGCCAACGTGCGCCCGGTCAAGGCGGTCAGGGAGCTTACCGCGAGCTCGCCGCTGCGCCAGGAGATTGTCAACGGCGTTGACCTCGTGGTCATCCGCGAGCTCACCGGCGGCATCTACTACGGCAAACCCTCCGAGCGGCGCAACGACGGCGACCTGCGCGCGGCCGTGGACACCTGCGTCTATTCCGAGGAAGAGATCGTCCGCGTGCTGCGCTACGGCTTTGAACTCGCGCGTGAGCGCCGCAAACATCTGACCTCAGTCGACAAGGCCAACATCCTCGCCACCTCGCGGCTGTGGCGCGAGATCGCGGGCGAGCTGGCCAGGGAATATAAGGACGTCGCCTTCGAGAATCAGCTCGTCGATTCGATGGCGATGCATCTCATCCGCCGCCCGCGCGACTTTGACGTGATCGTCACAGAGAACATGTTCGGCGATATCCTCACCGATGAAGCGTCAGTGCTGGCGGGCTCGATGGGCCTGTTGCCGTCGGCCTCGCTCGGCGAAGAACTCAATTCCGCCGGATACCGCGTCGGCCTGTTCGAGCCGATTCACGGCACCGCTCCGGATATCGCCGGCCGCGACGAGGCCAATCCACTCGCCGCGATTCTGTCCGCCGCGATGCTGCTCGAGCATTCGCTTGGAATGCGCGCGGAGGCCGAGACCATCGAGCAGGCGGTCGAGGGCGTGTTGCACGAGGGCTATCGCACGCGCGACCTCGGGGCCGGTTCGGGCACCAAGGTGGTGGGCTGCAAGGCGATGGGCCGGCTGGTGCGGGAAAAGCTCGAAGGCGCGGAGAGCTGAGATGGCCGCGGCGCCCGGCCGCGAGCTCAGGATCGCCGTCGTTGGCGCCACCGGCGCGGTCGGCGAGCAGATCGTCGAACTTATCGACGCGCGTGCCCTCCCCTGCTCCGAACTGGTGTTGTTTGCGAGCGAGCGCGGCGCAACGCAGACCGTCGAGGCGCTGGGCGAGGCGTTGAGCGTCGCCGAGTTTCATGAACCCTCCGAACTTTCCCGTTTCGACATCGCATTGCTCGCCGTTGCGCCGAGCCGGGCCGCCGAGATAGTTCGCGCTCATCCGGGTCCGTTGCTGGTTGATCTGAGCGCCGCTCGCCGCGCGCCCGGCGAGATCCCGTCGATTGAGCTGATCGCGCCTTCGTTCACGCCGTCCGAGCGCGTCGCCGCGCTCGCGGCGCGCGGCCAGACCGTCGGCATCCCGCATCCCGCGGCCCACGCGCTCGCCATGATCGTCAGCGCGGCCGGCGCGCAAACTCCGATCGTGTGCGCGACCGTGATGCTTGGCGCGAGCGACGCCGGACGCGCGAGTGTCGAAGAAGTCGCCCGCGAAGCGCGAGAGCTGCTGAGCGGCACGCATAATCCGGAAGAAGACGAGGTCCGACGCGCTCTCAACGCCTATCCTGCACAACCCGGCTTCGCCGCGGCGCTTTGCGCGCAGACCGCCGCGCTGCTCGGCGGCGGCGGACCGCGGCTCGTGGTCGAAGCCGTGCACGTAGGCGTGCTTCACGGCTCGGCGATGACGGTGCTGATTCCCGACCTGGCCAACCCGGAGAAGCTCGCCGAGCGTCTCCGCGCCGCGCCCGGCCTGCTGCTGGTCGAGGCCAAAGAGGGCGGCGCGGGCGTCGTCGATGCGATCGGCCAGGAGGCGATCCTCGTCACCCCCGAACTCGAGCGCGCGGGCGCGTCGGTCTGGTGTGCGTTCGACAGCGCACGCCTGGCGGCGCTCGACGCCGTATGGATCGCGGAAAAATTCTCCGCCGTTGCCGCCCCGGGCGCCGCGTAGGAGCCTCCGCGGGCAGTCGCGTCTTAACGCCCCAGCATGCAGGTTCGTCTCAAGCTCGAGTACGACGGCACCGACTATTCGGGCTGGCAGATGCAGACCGGGCAGAATTCGATTCAGGCCGAGCTGGAAGAGGCGCTCGCCCGAATCTTTAGCACCCCGACGCGCGTGCGCGGCGCGGGACGCACCGATGCCGGCGTGCATGCGCGCGGCCAGGTAGCCGCAGTGTGGCTGCCACGGCCGTTCGATCTGGCTGAACTTTTGCGCGCGCTCAACGCGATCCTGCCGCCGGATATCGTCGTGCTCGAAGCGGCGCGAGCCGTCGACGATTTCGACCCGCGCCGCGACGCGCGGCTGCGTATCTATGAGTATCGCGTGCTCAACCGGCCGCTGCGCTCGGCCTTCGAGCGCAACTCGGCCTGGCTCGTGCGCGAAGCGCTGGATCTCGCCGCCATGAACGAGGCGGCGGCGGCGTTTATCGGCGAGCATGACTTCGCCGCGTTCCGTTCGCTGGGCTCCGAGGAGAAGACGACGCTGCGCCGCGTCGAGGTCAGCCGCTGGTGCGATCAGTATGATCTTGACCCGCGCGGCGGTCGCCATCTGGTTTACCGGGTCGAGGCGAACGCATTTTTGCGCCACATGGTGCGCACGATGGTGGCCGCGATGGTCGAGGTGGGACGCGGCAAGCCGGCGGGCCGCGCCCCAGCCGAGACGAT